>CAVZSD010000046.1:0-225537 GCA_963777615.1 uncultured Bacteroidota bacterium
AATGGAGCCACTGATAGTCACTAAAAAATTGTTGTAGCTCTAATAATAATAAATCTATTTGCAACGGAACTCTTTGAAGCTTAAACATCTTTGTATCCATGCACTTGTTATATATAGCTTTAATTTAACTATTTTCTAACTTTTTTTCTCAAGCAGTCAACTTGAGTTAATAAAATAAACAAGACGAGTTAATCCTTACCGATTTTGTGATGGACTCTGTGTTAATAATAACTGTATTGTTATTTCAAGAAAGTAAACACAAGTTATTAACTTTTAAGGTAATACATGCAAAGGTTAACTCCGCAATTCATTTAGGCTGAATTCAATGGCAACAGAACTAATAAATCCTCTACGAGGATTGGAATCTTTGTATGGTTTTTGTTTTACAATAATCTGACCTCTACGAGGTCAATGATAATTAAACTTTGTATATGTTAAATTATTGTAAAGGTTTGATAAAACTAATTACTTTACGTTTTAACATTCCTATAAAAGTCCTCCTTTGAAGTAGGATTTAGGAGGATGTTATTCAAGTGGTTATAAACCGTTAAAGCGGTTATTGATATATGGATTTTCATGTTTGTTCACCCCGATGAATCTGGGTGTTAACCTTTGAGATATCAAAGGGAAAGTTTAATCCTGCAATTCATTGCGGTGATATAAGAATAAGGATGAAATAAACTAACTGTTTTAACCGTTTATCTTTTTCTATTTTAATTTCCCAATCGCAATTCTTAACCATTCTAAGTATTTTTATCTAAAGAAAAAAAATAAATACGAAATTAAATTATTAACCAAGCGGGAGGAAAGTGTCATGTTAAACCGCAAAATTTTATTAAGCTTTATAGGAATATTTTTTATGTTACTTACCATTAATTCTTTCGCGCAATTTAACCAGGGAGAAGTTTACAACGGATTTAAATTATTAAAAAAAGAATTTGTTAAAGAAGTTAATGCGGAATGCTATTACTTTATTCATGTTAAAAGCGGTGCAAGGCTTTTAAAAATTGCCGCGGACGATCCAAACAAAACATTCAGCATTGCTTTTAAAACTGTACCGCAATCGGACGGCGGTACTCCGCATATACTGGAACATTCTGTTCTTAACGGTTCAAAAAATTTCCCGGTTAAAAGTCCCTTTGATGTTCTTGCAAAAGGATCGCTTCATACATTTTTAAATGCAATGACCGGGAGCGATATGACAATTTACCCGGTTGCCAGCATGAATGATAAAGATTATTTCAACTTAATGCATGTTTATCTTGATGCGGTTTTTAATCCTCTTGTACTGCATGATAAAAGAATTTTTCAGCAGGAAGGCTGGCATTATCGAAGAGGACAGTGTTAACAGTCCAATACAATACAACGGTGTTGTTTATAACGAGATGAAAGGCGCTTTTTCAATCTGCTGAACGCGAGCTTTACTATGATGCTGGTAAAAATCTTTTCCCGGATAACTGCTATGGTTATTCATCCGGCGGCTACCCGATGACAATTCCTCATTTAACTTATGAAAAATTTATAAAATTTTATAAACGGTTTTATCATCCTTCGAACAGCTATATCTTTATTTACGGCAATGCGGATTTGGATAAGGAGCTTAAGTTTATCAATTCAGAATATTTATCCAACTATAATAAGATAGATGTTAATTCGGATATACCTCTTCAAAAACCTTTTAAAGAAATGAAGGATGTTACAAATTATTATTCCGTTACTGAAGGAAGCGATATAAAGATCAAACTTATTTAAGCTTAAGCTTTGTAATTGGATTAAATACAGACCGCGCTTTAGTAATGTCGCTTAATATGTTATCCGATTTACTTGTAAACCAGGAATCTGCTCCTATCAGGCTTGCACTTCAAAAAGCCGGCATCGGGAAGGAAGTTAGCGCTAGTGTGGATGATATTGAACAGAATGTATTTCAAATAACCGTGCAAAATGCAAACCCAACAGACAAAGACAAATTTAAAGAGATAGTTTTTAACACGCTGAAAGAAGTTGCAAAAAATGGTTTGGATTCTACTTGCTGTACAAGGTGCACTTAATAGGACGGAATTCAATCTTCGTGAAGGCAATGATGCACAAAAAGGTTTATCATATAATTTTAAAGCTATCTCAAGCTGGTTTTTTGCTGATGATCCTTTCCCCGGCCTTGAATATGAAAAGCCGCTTGCTAAATTAAAATCCGGTATAAATAAAAACTCACTCGAGGACATTATTAAGACAGATATGATTGATAATCCTCATTCGTTATTGTTAACATGTGTTCCCAAGCCGGGGCTTGAAAAAATAAATGACGAAAAGATTGAAAAAGAATTATCGGATTATAAAGCATCGCTATCCAAACAGCAGGTAAAAGAAGTTGTACAAAATACAAAAGACTTGAAAGCATATCAGAAAAAAGAAGACTCGCCTGAAGCGCTTGCTAAAATTCCATTATTAAGTCTTAAGGATATTAACCCGGAAGCACAATGGTATTCACTCGATAAACAAACTGTTGATGATATACCTGTGTTAGCTCACAACGAATTTACAAACGGAGTAGTTTATACAAAGCTTAATTTTGATATGCGGGTTTTGCCGCAAAACTTGATTCCATATGCAGCGCTTCTTTCCGAAGTAATGAGCAGTTTGAATACTGAAAATTATTCTTATTCCGATCTGGAAAAACAATTAAATATTAATACCGGCGGTTTCAATACTTATCTTGATAGTTACGCTAAAGATATGAACGACTCCACTTTGATTCCCAAGTTTGTGGTTTCTTCAAAAGCAATGAAAGATAAAACCGGTAAGATGTTTGATTTGATGGGTGAGATAATTAATAAAACAAAGTATACTGATAAAGACAGGCTGAAAGAAGTTTTAACAAGAGACCAATCAAGAATTGAAGCCAGTGTAAAATCAAATGGTTACAAGTATGCTCAAACAAGGTTAACATCTTATTTCAGTAACCAGGGAATGTTTAATGAATTAACAGATGGTATTGCATATTACCGGTTTATATCAGGTCTTACAAAAAACTTTGATACTAAAGCAGACGAGATAATAGATAACTTAATTAAAACTGCAAAGCTGCTTTTCACAAAGAATAACTGCATTGCTTCAGTTACTTGTGCAAAAGATGAAATGCCGGATTACTTGAAGGAATTTGTGCCTATGCAGATAAGCTTCGCAATGGCAAATCCAATTATAATGAATGGAAGTTTGATTTAGAAAAAAAGAATGAAGGATTTATCACTGCTTCAAAAGTTCAGTATGTAATTGAAGGATATGATTATAAGAAACTTGGTTTAAAATGGAGCGGTAAATATTATGTGCTTAATCAAGTTCTCTCAACAGATTATCTGCAGAACCATGTGCGTGTATTAGGCGGGGCATATGGCGGCTGGGCAAGATTTTCACCAACAGGTCTTGCTTATTTCGCTTCATACCGTGATCCGCATCTTAAACAAACTTTAGCTAATTATGACAGCACAATTAATTATTTAAAAAACTTTAATGCGGATGATAATGAAATGACAAGGTATATAATCGGAACAGTTTCAAGTCTTGACAGGCCGCTTACTCCATCCAGTAAAGGTGATTTAGCAGTAAGGCGATATATTCAAGGTGAAACAAAAGAATACGTACAAAATATACGTGATGAAGTTTTAGCGACTACCTCAAGCGACATTCAATCAATGAGCAAGCTTGTGCAGGATGTAATTGCAGAAAAAGCATATTGTGTTTACGGCAATGAGGATAAAATAAAATCTGAAAAAGATTTATTTAAAGTGGTTGTTCCTTTGAACCCTGAGACAGCGGAGCTGCCAAAGAAAGTTGATTAATTATTGCTTTATGTTTTTCCAAATGTTGGAAATTTAACATATGGAATACATGAAAATCTTCCGATACATTTTGGATAATTACGTTTTATATTAAAATAGAGTTTTAAATTATAATTACAGTTTAGTTATTATTGATACGTATATTTTACTAATCATTAATCAAATATTGTGAAAAGGGAGATCTAAATATGCATTCAAAATCATTTAATTTAAAAGCTTTTGTATTGTCTTTAATATTTATTTCAACTTGTAAAGCACAATTCATAGATGAATTTGATAAAGCAAAAATTGATGGATGGTTTACAATGGTTGGTGACGGAACACCTGGAATGAGTTTCATACCTCATAATGGATATGCAACAATTATTGTTGACGGATCGAAAGACAAGTACAATGTTTACTGGACATTGATTAAACGTGATGTTACAAAGTGGCTTGATTTAACCAAGCTGAAAGATACTACATATCAATTACGTGTTGAAGCAAAAGTCCGTGTTCACACCGCGCCGCACAGGTTAAACTTCATGGTGAATACAAACCGCACCACGGATTTCCATATTGATTTAATGGAGTATGATATTCCTGATACTACAAATTGGTATGTGATAAGTATGACAACAAAAAGATTTGATGCAAAACCGGGAGATACTGTGTATGTTCAATTATGTGCTACAGATTTTGGTTTAGAAGAATATTCAGTTGATATTGATTACTACCGTGCGGATATTGTGAATACTGAAGAGGTTGGCCCAGATAAGGGAAATCTTGCCCCGTATCATACTCCTATTCCAAATTTAAATACCTTTTCAAATCATATAGATGTTAGTCATGATTGTGTTATAAATTCAGAATTTCCTGAAGTTAATTTTAACGATCTTCATGTTAAAGAAAAGATGGGAGATATTCGTGTATTAACTATTAATGGTGAACAATGGGGAATTCTTAGATGGGATTTTTCTAAATTTATAAATGAAAAGATTGCAAAAGCCGGTTTACTGGAATTAACCACTCAATCGGTGTATAGTGGCGGCAATTATATTAAAGCATTCGGTGAAGACTTTGGAATTGAATTTGGGAAAATAAGAGTAATAGAAATTCTTGGCGGCGATCCGCTTTGGGATCAAAATACAGTTAGTTACAATTCATTAACAGAAAATAAAAAATATTCAGCAGTTTTTAATACTCAAATGGTCTATGACTTTGATGTAGCTGAAGAGCCGGGCGGAAAAAATTATATCACTATTTCCCAATCGGTTATGCAGCGCTTGTTAGATGGAACAACTAAAGGATTATTGCTTCGTCCGCTCGGAGCAATAGACGCTTCTTTCTTTGCTTCGGAAAATCAAAGCGAAAGCAACACGGCTAAATTACATTTCACACTCAAAAATGATTAGCAGATAATTGGTCGAATAATGAAAACATGTTCAGGAAAATTTTTTGTTACTTGTTTGCTTCTATTAACTATAGCTAATTCTTCAAATTACATTTTTGCAAAAGGTAAAAATACCATTCATGTTTGGGAAATGAAGGGGATTAAACTCAATGCCGAAAAAGTTTATAATAATTATTATATGGATGTAACATGCTGGGTTGAATTAAAAGGCCCGGATTTCTCTAAACGTGTTTACGGGTTTTGGGATGGAGAAAATAATTTTATTGTTCGTGTAGTTGCTGAAATGCCAGGCAAGTGGGAATGGAAAAGTAATTCAAATCAACCTGATGATGAAGGATTGAATAATAAATCTGGCTCATTTAATGCAGTTGAATGGACGGATAAAGAGAAGCAAGAGAATCCAAATAGGAATGGTTTTCTAAGAGCAACACCTAATGGCCATGCGCTTCAATATGCAGACGGGAAACCTTTTTTTATGATTGGCGATACCTGGCTGGCTGCAAGTACCTGGCGATTACCTTTTAGAAATGCTGAGACATCAGATAATTATGTACCTGGTCCGGGAATGGGATTTGAAGATGCGGTGATGTACAGAAAAAAACAAGGCTTCAATTCTGTTAGTATGATTGCATGCTTTCCGAATTGGGATTCTGATATTCATCCAAGTACATATGCGGACTCAAATAATATTTATATAAGAAATGCGTGGGAAAAATTTGGTTACGATGTAAAAGATGCAATGGGCGTGGATGCTTCCGGCGGTTCTAGCTATTGGGGCTCATTTACTGCAAAGAATATGCGTGATGAATATGGAAATTTACCTTTTGAAATGTCAAAAGTTCATGAAGGAGTTTCGAACTTCACGCGAATAAATCCGGAGTATTTTAAAAGTCTTGATAAGAAAATAGAGTTTTTACAGAAACAAGGATTTGTTGCTTTGCTTGAAACAGTTAGACGGGATGTCGGCCCTTCATGGAAAGCCTATTTTGATTTTAACGAAACTTTTTCCCGGTTTTTTCAATATCTAATTTCACGTTATGGTGCTTTCAATATTATTTTTAGCGGTATTCATTTGGATTGGATTCCAAAAGATTTTAGTTTGACCGCTGAAGAATTTAACGAAGCATTGACGTATCATTTGGAAAATTACGGACCGCCTCCTTTCGGTCAGCCGGTAACAGCATTGATTAGCAGTTCAACTTATACAGTGTTTGGTCATAATAAAGACTGTCCCTGGCTTACAATGCACAGTGTCGGAAATAAACCTAGAGATCATAGAGTTGCTGATTCATTAGAAATAATTTTCAAACTTAACCCGCCATATCCAACAATTAACTTTGAACCATACTATACAGGTTGGAATCATGAAATAAATAAACCTAATGGAGAACGTCCTCCGGTAAACTCAGCGCGAGATAATTATTTCTCACGTGCACAAATGTATGGTTCTGTTTTATCCGGCGGATTATCAGGACATGTTCATGGTACTGCCGCTTATGATTTTACAACAATAGGAGAGCCTGAAGGTGCACGACCGCATATTTGGGATGCGTTTAAGTATGAATCCGCAAATTATATGAAATACTTGAATACTTTTATTTTATCCGAAGGTAAAAAATATCAGGATCTTTTACTTGCAAGAGAGGATGTCATTCCTAACAAAGCTCCCGGAAGCCCACATGACGGATTGGATGGCTGGGCATATATGATGAGAACCTCTGCAAAAGATTTCGCATTACTTTATTTTGAAAATCAATCAGTATTGCCTGCACTCAATAATTTTATTCCAAACAAAGAATATTACTTTGAATGGTTTGATACAATTACAGGCAAATGGGATAAGAAAGAATTATTGAAGGCTGATTCTAAAGGAAGACTTAAAATCCCAGAATTCCCCAATGGAGAAAATTTATCCTCAGGAGATTGGGCTGCAAAGATAATGTTAAAAAATGGTTGAAGAAAAATAATTTCACAGAAATTGAAAAAGCAGAAGAAGATGGCAGTGGATAGTGACGTATAAATCTCAATGAATCTTTAAAGCTCCGGCAGATATTTAAAAAATTATTGCTCAATATTTTCTTATAATTTAAAAAAGCACAAAGCTAAACAATTCATAAATACATAAGAATTCTTAAAAACTTAGGACTTATTATATTCACATAATCAATTTCAAATTTATTTGAAATAAAAAAGGACAAATGAAAAAAATATTATTAGCCTTTATTATAATTATTTTATATAGTTCTTCTGAAGCTCAACTAATAGGAAAATTTAATATTGAGAAGGATTTATTTTTAGCACAATTTGATTGTAAAACCGATGTTGACGATATATACTCGATAGCCGGTGCAGCAACCATGTTGGCTGATCCTCGTTTAGCTAATGTAAAATATCATGCTGTTGCCGGTGCCTATGGAACTCAGGAAGGATTGTATGTACCGCCTAATGATCTATTTAAAATTGCATTCGATACAAACTGGTCCGACGCCCACACAAATTTTAAGCAAGCTTTAAGTGAAGTCACAACCCTTGTCACCAATACTTTAAAAGACAGTGGTAATATTTGGATTGCTGAGGCCGGTCAATCCGATTTTTCGGCTTCTCTCATTAAGAACATTAAAAAAACTTTGCCATCAATTAGCACTAAATCTCGAATACATATTGTTCAACATAGTGATTGGAATGAAAACAACACGGCAGCAGGTGATTTAGCTTATGTTAAAGAAAATACCAACTACATAAAAATTCCTGACGGTAACGTTGTTGGTAATGGATCTCCCGGATTTAAAACGGAAGAAAAAGTAAATTGGAAAAATTATATTACAAATTCAAAGCTCATAAATGTTTGGGAAAAAGCAATTGAAATTGCAAATAAATATAATGGTAAAGACGGACGATATAAGAATCAGGCAATAGCCAAAGGCGGGATGGACTTTTCCGATGTATCTGAAACCTGCTGGATTTTTGGTTTTAATCACCTGGAAAATGCTGAGCAATTCTTTAAGGAATTTTCTTCATCTAAAAAATAATATTTTGAAAATTATTTATACTCTACCAGCTAAGTTGATTTAGTAGATGCAAATAAAGAAATACATACATACCAGCGTGATTAATATGTTTTGTTATGCTTTTAATTATTTTGTATTCACTTTACTTAATAATATTTGTTAAAAGAATAAACATGAGAACAATTATTTTATTAATCGTATTTTCTTTTACTCTTCATTTTCAATCAATCTTTGCGCAAACAACTCAAAAAAATAGAGTAATTATATTAACGGATATTGGTGCCGACCCGGATGATTCTGAGTCTATGGTTCGTTTACTTTTGTATTCAAACGAAATTGACATAGAAGGATTAATTGCTACAACATCTTGCTGGCAAAAAAAAATAATTCATCCGGAGTATATAAAAAGTATAGTGCAAGCTTACGGTGAAGTAAAACCCAACCTTAATAAGCATGAACAGGGTTTTCCTAATGCTGAATCTCTTTTTAAGAAATTAAAAAGTGGCTTAGCAAAATACGGAATGCAGGGAGTAGGTGATGGGAAAGATTCTGAAGGTTCTGAATGGATTATAAAAGTACTTGAAGAAAAAGATGATCGGCCTTTATGGATATCGGTCTGGGGAGGAGTAAATACACTTGCTCAATCGTTATATAAAATTAAAAATACAAAAACAGATTTAGAAGCTAAAAAGTTAATTGCAAAACTTCGGGTTTATACAATATCAGATCAAGACGATAGTGGCGTATGGATTAGAAAAAATTTTCATGACTTGTTTTATATTGTAAGCCCTGGTGATGATTACGGAAGTGCAACGTGGAGTGCAATTAATAGTTTTATAGATGGGATAAATAATGAAAAGATTAGCAATAGCTGGCTGGCGGAAAATATACAGCAGGGCCATGGCCCCCTCGGTGCGGTATATCCTAATGTAGCATATGGAATGGAAGGTGATACACCGTCATGGTTAAATTTAATTCCCAACGGATTAAGTTATCCTGAACATCCTGAATGGGGAGGCTGGGGCGGACGCTACGAATCATACTTGCCTAATTTTGATTCTCTAAATAGAGGAGGTTCAGGTGTTCCGATAGATCCCGAAACCCGTGCTATTTGGACAGATGCAATTGACAAATATTCTCCATATAATTTTAATAAATACGGGCGGTCAGTTAAATTTGATACTGTAACGTTTAACGGTAATAAAGTAACATTATGGCGTTGGCGGGATGACTTTCAAAATGATTTTGCCGCCCGGATGAGTTGGTGTACAGAATCATTTAAAGAAACAAATCATCCACCAGTTCCTCAATTATTGATTCCTGAACATATAACTGTAAAATCAGGAGAGGGTTTTGGTTTGAATGCCACAGCAACTGATACCGATGGAGATAATCTCAGTTACCTATGGTTCAACTATCCGGAAGCCGGGTCATACAAAAAACTTATAAAAATTAACTCTGCTGAGAACATATATAATGCCTATGTGATAGCACCTGAGGTTCAAGAAAAAGAAACTGTTCAATTTATTTTAAAAGTTACGGATAAAGGGACACCGCCATTATCGAGATATAAAAGAGTATTCGTAACGATAATACCAAAATAAAAAATAAGCACGGACTTTTATTGCTATGATTTTAGTGATTAAAAAGTTGATCTTATTGTATTCCATTTATAAATGAGATAAAATAATTAAAGGAAGATTTTCGTGGGGAAGAAGTTATGCAGCATTTTCAATTTCACAACAAGAGAAAGTGATTGCGTAAATTAACAATCAGAAAGAGCATCATAGGACAAAAAGTTTTTCATAGCAGTATGAGGAATTTCTAAATAATTATAATCTATTGGTAAACCATTGAAACGCTTATGGAATGTGTGTCTTCTGTAAATTCATTCCGATGAATCGGGGTTTAAACCTTTAAGAATAAAAGTTAACACTGCAATTTATTGTGGTATTCTGATAACTAGATGTGCTTAATAAATTAAGATTTATTGTATTCACTGCATAAATTACAAATCAGACTGAAGTAAAGAGCGACTTATGAAAAAAATAATTTTTACATGTCAGCTAAATTAAGAAATCAAATTCAGTAAAATTAATATTATACGATAAAGAAAAATATATGAAAAAATATATGGTCATTGAAAACAATCGAGATGGCTGTTTAGATGAAATTTATAAGCGCTTTCATGCAAAAGGGAGAATGATGCCCGAAGGTCTTTACTTTATTGAAAGTTGGCTTGAGAAAAATGGGAAAAGATGTTTCCAATTAATGGAAACGGAAAATCCAAACTTATTTAAAAGCTGGACTGAAAGTTGGAATGACCTGGTTGATTTTGAAATAATTGAAATCGGTGATAAACCTTCAGAAGATTAAATTTTAACATAAATAAAATTGATTGAAAAATAAAAGGATGAAGCAATCCATTGTACATATTGCATTGGTTGTAAAAGATTATGACGAGGCAATAGAGTTTTATACAAAAAAACTAAATTTTGATTTAATTGAAGATACATACCAACCTGAGCAGGATAAACGATGGGTAGTTGTTTCGCCTCCAGGTTCCAATGGAGTAACATTATTATTAGCCAGGGCATCGAAACCGGAACAGGGGCCTTTTATTGGTAATCAATCAGGCGGCCGCGTTTTTCTATTTCTAAACAGTGATGATTTTTGGCGTGATTACAATAATATGAAAGCTAAAGGTATAGAGTTTGTAAGAGACCCTAAAAAGCAAGACTACGGTATCGTAGCAGTATTCAAAGATCTATATGGAAATCTTTGGGACCTTCTTCAATTAAATGAGGATCACCCCATTTCAAAACGAGGCGTATGATAACTATATTAATTTCGACAAGTATCTCTTCAGATTAATTACATTGTTGTTGGGTAATAATAAAATCAATAATCATTTCATTATAAATTGTTTTATTTTTCCTAAAGGTGTAAGATTTCTAAAAGGAATTCTTAATAATTAAAGATTTAAATTATATTTACCGTTAAAATAACAAACCAGTCTGAACTAAAGAGGGTTTCATGAATAAATTAATTATTGTTTTATTAACTTTAATGATGATAATTTCTTTTGCCTGCCGGAACGAAATACAATTATCTCAAACAAAATTTTCTTTGGAAAGTAAAAACGCAATAGTTTATACAACTGCATTTAATACAGATTTAAAAATATCTCCAACCGACACTCTTCAATTTAAAAATGCTGTACAGCCTCTTGAAACAGAAACCGCAGTTTTTGTAAATACAAATATGCGCTTTCAAACTTTAATTGGAATAGGAGGCGCAATCACAGATGCATCTGCGGAAGTTTTTGCAAAGCTAAGCAAAGAAAAGCAGCAAGAATTTTTAGACGCCTACTATAATGACGAAAAAGGAATTGGATATACCTTTGGACGTATTTCAATTCATAGCTGTGATTTCAGCAGTGGAAGCTTTACTTATGTTGATGAAGGTGATAAAGATTTAAAAACTTTTAGCATTGCTCATGACAAGCAATTTCGAATTCCGTTAATTAAAAAAGCAATTGAAACTGCCGGTGGAAAATTAGATATATTTGCCAGTCCCTGGAGCCCACCGGCATTTATGAAAAATAATAACGATATGCTTCATGGCGGAAAACTTCTTCCCGAATTTTATCAATTGTGGGCAAACTATTATGTTAAATTTATAAATGCTTATCAGAATGAAGGCATTCCAATCTGGGGAATTACTGTACAAAACGAGCCTATGGCAATTCAAAAATGGGAATCTTGTATATACACTGCGGAAGAAGAAAGAGATTTTCTTAAAAACTATCTTGGGCCAACTATTGAAAATGCCGGGATAGGAGATAAAAAAATTATTGTGTGGGATCATAACCGGGACTTAATGAACTACAGAGCAAATGTAATTTTCAGCGATCCCGAAGCAGCAAAGTACGCCTGGGGAATTGGATTTCACTGGTATGAAACATGGCAAGGGAGTGTTCCAATGTATAGGAATGAGCGTGTTGTAAAAGAAGCATTCCCGGATAAAAATTTAATTTTTACGGAAGGATGTGCTGAAACTTTTAAAGAAGGAAGATATCAATCAATTGAAAATGCAGAAAGATACGGCAGCCAGATGATCAATGATTTTAATTGCGGCACTGTCGCCTGGACTGACTGGAATATTCTTTTAGATCAACATGGCGGGCCAAACCATGTTGAGAATTTTTGTTTTGCCCCAATGCATGCAAATTTAGATAACGGAGAATTATTTTATACATTGTCATATTATTACATTGGTCAGCTTTCAAAATTTATCCGTCCAAATGCTAAGCGAGTTAATACTGCGGCTAGTAAAAGTCAATTATTAACAACATCATTTTTGAATGAAGACGGAAAAATGGTTACTGTGGTTATGAATCAAAGTGAAAATAAAATTGCTTATAAATTAATTGTAGATGATAAAGAAACGATGGTAAATATACTTCCTCATTCAATACAGAGTATTATTTATTAACTCATCATACACAATAAGTTTGCTTATATCGAGAAGGTCTCCTCAAAACCTCCATATGAGAGGAGTTTTGTCATTTTTTTAATAATTATACCGTATAGTTTTTTGTGCGCCTGAATAATTAGCTTTAAACAAACTTCTTGTGTATTCTACCACTTGAAGATTACAAATTTAAGTTTATTTTTGTATGATAAATTCAAGTTTACTACAAATAAAAAATCAAAAAAAATAGTTAAAAAATAGGTGTTACAATGGCTAAAAATTTTGTTTCAAATAAAGATGAAACAGTCAGAATGTTTAAGAGTGATTTTTTTGAAGCACTCTCAAAGGTTCATTTTACAGTACCATTGTATATTTATGTTCCTGTAATAATTTTTTTCCTTTACAAGTCTATTGGAATGTTTCATCTTAGTTTTGTTAATATTGCTGTATATATTTTGTTCGGATCATTCATCTGGACAATAACTGAATATACATTGCACAGGTTTATCTTTCATTTTTCTCCAAAATCGGAGTTCGGTAAAAAAATTCATTTTATTTTTCACGGTGTTCACCACGATTATCCAAGTGATTCAAAAAGATTAGTGATGCCGCCTTCTGTAAGCATCCCCTTGGCGCTTTTATTTTATTATTTATTCAATTTAATCCTAGGTGAAGACCTTGTCGCACCTTTTTTTGTAGGTTTTATAGCTGGTTATTTAGTTTATGATCTCAGCCATTATGCTATTCATCATTATAATATGCATAGCAAATTCTGGTTATTAATTAAAAATCATCATATGAGGCATCACTTCCAGGATTCCGCAAAAGGTTTTGGCGTAAGTTCTCCTTTATGGGATAAAATAATAGGAACTGATTTTCCTAAAAAAGGAAGCAGCTAGTGCTGATTTAAGTTGGGTATTTTTTTATTCTGCGCTTATATAATATAGCAGTTCATATTTAAACTCAAATAGGTAACTGTGCTATTTCCATTATTAAATATTAATACCGGTGATAATTTTATTAGAAAAAAAATTCTTATTGTTGAAGATAATCTTGAAACTCAATTAAATTTTAAAGTTTATCTTCGTGATTATTATGATGTTGAATTAAGTGAAGAAGCCGAAATCGGTTTAGAGTTAATCAAAAAAAATAATTTTGATTTAATTCTTTTAGATATCCACCTCCCCGGGAAATACGATGGGGTTCACGTTATAAAGAAAGTTAGAAGTAATCTAAAATTAAAAACTCCAATTATAGTAGTAACTGCATACGCAATGAAAGGGGATAGGGAAAAATTTATAAAACTAGGAGCTGATGATTATATAGCCAAGCCGGTATCTAAAGTAACATTATTGACAAAGATCGATACAATTCTCAAAAATAAAGTTTTCCGAAGATAAGTAATTTATATCTATTGTTAATTTAAAATAAAGAGACTTCAAAAAAATTAGCTTTAATAAAGTTATAATGTCAAATTGAGCCTTCATATCATCAGACAGGTTTATCGAAGTTCTTTTTAATTCTAAATTTATCATACAAAAATAAATTCAGCATGACTTGAATAATTTTAAGTAGTCTCTTTAGAAGTATTTGCTATTTTTTTTCTTGATAAAATTTTCAACTGGTGATAATTAACAAATAATATTTTATCTTAAGCAAAGGTTGTAAAAAGATTTTAATTCCGCACCCTCTTTAAATTAAAACTATTTAGTTTTAACCTATATAAAAAATGAGTTTAAAAAATAATAATCATTTTTAATTGTCGCATTTTAATACAAAAAAGAATTACTGTCTCTTTAAAATCGTTGTAAGTGTTAGATATTATTACATTAAAATAAACTTTTATTAACGGCATAAATATTGGATTTTTATGGGAACTCACAATGTTGATAGGGCAATGAAGAAAAAAATACAACTTATTCCTTCCGGTATTTCGTTTATCGATGATGCTTGGGGTGGATTATACAGTGGAGGGACTTACCTTCTGATTGGCCCCCATAAATCGGGGAGAACATTACTTTCATTACAATTTGCTATGGAATGTGCTAAACAAGATGAAGTTTGCTTATTCTTTACCACAATGCGGCCAAAAGATTTAATGATCCAAGCCGCTTCAATTAATTTTGATTTGGAAACTTACATGAATCAGAATTCTGTTGTGGTGGTTAGAGTGTCACCGCCAACAGAATTATATCAGGAAACAAATCCCGACGAGTTTTTATCTGAATATATGGATGATGTAGCTGCTATTGTTCAGCAATATAAACCTTCTAAAATTATTTTTGATGAATTAACTCCATTCATAGGCTATAAAAATTTAACCATGCTTCAAAATGCATTTTTAAATACAACAGATTTAATTGAAGAAACGGGAATCACTTCTTTATTTGTTTTAGGCGAGCCGGTTAGTCCTGATACAAATAGAATAGTCGATAAATTATCCGGCTTTGCAACCGGAGTTATTGCTCTTCAAAAAGAAGAAAGCTTACCGGGGAAATTTCAGAGCGGTGAAATTATAATTACACCAAATATCGGCCATGCTGAAGGGCAGTTTAAATCTAAATATTTTATTGTTCCTCAAAAAGGTGTAACCACAGCTTTAACCGGTGTAAAAATAAAAGAAGAAGAACCAAGGCAATACGAGACTGAAGAAAAATATAAAAGACTAACTGAAATTGATCTATCGGATGAAAACTATTCATTTCTAAATTTATATTCAGTAAACGATTTTAAATTACTTCTGAATAATCAAATAGCTCTATTTAAAAGCACCGGGCAGACATTTACAGTAATTTCATTTCGTTTAGATATTCTAGCTGAAAGAAATGGATTGCTGACCATAAATCAGCTTCAAAATGTTATTAGATTATCTATTGAAAAGAAAGATAAAATTTGTGTTCTTGGAAATAAGGTCATTGTTCTTGTTATTCAAGGTGATCCAAAGGCATTGAATAGAGTTATCTCAAGAATAAAAAGTAATCTGCCGGTTAAAAGCGAAGATTTAATAAATCAAATATTACCGTTAATTTCCGTTTATTCGGTCAAAGTTGATGATACAATAACCAGTGCTGAAGATATCTTTAAACTCCTGGTTTCCGAACGAGCAGTTGAAAGGAATAAATTAGATTACTATTAAAGACTTTTGAAAAATTGTGACAGTCATCCTGAATTTATCAAAGGATGAATATCTTGTTTAATTCCAACTTCGACAAGCTTAACTTGACAATCTTTAAGTAGTCTAAATTATCTTTTCAGAAGTCAATATTTAATAATTATGTGATGACTAAATCATCTTCTGTGCTTAAATCTATTTTCCTATATCTACTTATTTGCTCAAATATTTTTGGGCAGAGTAACGTAGACAAATTTAAAGAAGAAGCTATAAAGGAAATGGATTCAGGCCGTTACGGTGAAGCCATTGATCTTTTAAACAAATACATTTCTGCAAAACCGCAACAAGCTGAAGGCTATAATCTTAGAGGAATTTGTTACGAAAAAAGAGCTCAGTTTGAATATGCGGTTTATGATTTTCGCTCTGCTAGAAAATTAGAAGCGAAGAATCCTGAAATTAATTCAAATCTTAAACGCACTACTGATACATGGTATTCAATTCTTTATAATAACATTGAAGGATACAGGCGGGAGATTGCAATAAATCCTAATGAACCTCAAAATTATTTACAAATTGGTAAAACCTTCAAAAATCTTGGAGAATGGTTAACAGCAGAAGAATGGTATGACAAATATCTTCGCATGGAAGAGGCGTCCCCGGATGAAATAATTAGATATACCGAGATTCTTGCTAAAGATAATCATTTAAGCAAAGGCGAGCCGATTTTAAAAAGATACTCGCAGAAATTTCCTAATGATCATAGGATTTGGTCGCGGTACGGCTACTTTAGTATGTGGCTTGGGAAAAAGCAGACGGCAATAAAAGCATTTGAAAATTCATTAGAGCTGCGCCCGTTTTTTAAAGAAGCCATGGATGGTTTAGAGCGTGCAAAAGGTAAAGGGTTTATATATACCGTTAACGATACATCTCATCATTATTATAGATATTCTACAAAAGGGAAAGTTTATCCGATTGACAGATATTATAGAATTTTAAAAAGAGATTCTTCAAATAATGAAATTCGCGTTTCGCTTATTAAGGAATTAATGAAAGCTAAACGCGTTGAAGAGGCGAATAACCAGGTTCAAATTTTATTAAGAGATAATAAAAATAATCCCGAATATAATTCTCTTTCAAAAGAAGTAATTACTTTTAGAGAAAATTTTTATCAAAATAAAATTGCTGATCTTGAAGCAAAGCTAAATAAAAATCCCGCCGATAAAAAAACACTTAACAAGCTTGGTGAATATTATGCAATTAGAAAGCAATACGACAAAGCAATTAAGTTGTATGGGGACTATTTAGTTTTCAATCCAAAAGATTTTGATATAAGATTTAAACTCGCCCAGAATTATTCCTATAATAAAGATTTTAAAAATGCATTAGCTCAATCAGATATTATAATTTCTGAAAACCCAAATAATTTAGGAGCAAAATTATTAAATGCTCAATTATCCGTTTGGTCAAATCGGCATCTAGATGAAGCTGAAAAAAATTTACTTTTTGTTTT
The DNA here is from genome assembly GCA_963777615.1 of uncultured Bacteroidota bacterium. Lineage (GTDB taxonomy): Bacteria > Bacteroidota > Ignavibacteria > Ignavibacteriales > Ignavibacteriaceae > CAVSWT01. The sequence continues at coordinate 17,333 of CAVZSD010000046.1, forward strand.
GAGCAAAGAACCAAATAATATTCAAGCATTAGTAACACTTGGCACATTAAATTTTCAAAAAAAACAATATGAAAAAGCTCGTTATTATGCTTCAATTGCTGAAAATATAAATGCGGATAATTTTGATGTTGAAAGATTGAAATATATTCTTGCTCTTCAAGTAAAGCGTGATAAAGAGGCAGCAAGGTTTAATATGCTTCAACAAGCAAGGGCGCTTTCTTCAAATGAAAAGTGCGACGAATCCATTCAAAAATATCATCTGTATATAGCTGAATCCAACAAAGAAAATATTTCATTAGATAAACAAATTCCTCTTGAGTTAGCGAATGCCTATATCTGTGCAAAAAATTTTAAAGCTGCTATTTCAATTTATGACAGCTTAATTAATGAAGGTTACGATTATGATATAGACAAACAAAGAGCTAAAGTTTACTATTGGAGCGGGGATTCTGTTCAAGCTTTGATTCACGTAAAAGATGTTGCATCTAAAAATCCGGACGATGCAGAAATAAAATTACTACTGGGTGATTCATATGCTCAAAATAAGCAATACAAAAGCGCTGAAAAAGTTTATGATGAACTGCTTGCTAAAGCACCGGATTCATACATAATAAAGCAAAGAATTAGCTGGCTGCCAACCGGAGTAGGAATTTCAAGCGACGGCATACCAACTTATTTATTAGTTTCTCCTGAAGTGAATATATTCTCTGATAATCAAAGTTTCTATTATGATATTCAAGGGCTTAAACTTGAAATGGGGATTACAAAATTTCTTTCAATTGCTGGTAGTGCTTACCGAGGATATTTAAATTCCGACTCATCAGCAAATAATCTAAATTTAAATATATTCAAAGGGCAATTGTATTTAAGATTTGCTGATGTATTTACTTTCAGCAGTGCTTACGGCAAAACATTTTTTAATAATTCACAAAGAAGGGAAATATTTCAGACGTCATTAAAAGCGGAGAAAGAAAATGAATATGCAGTAGAAGCAAGCTATAACTCAATGGATGCGGCTCAATTGCTTTATTCAACCAATCTAATTGCTAATAGGTTGAAAGCTGATGAATACAGCATTGAAGCAAAGTATCAAAAGATAAATGGGATAGAAGTTTCAGGAAGGTATTCATACATATATGTTTATGATAAGAATCATGGAAATGATTTTGAATTTAGGCTGGGCAAGAAATTATTTTTAGATTTCAATTTAGGTTATGAATATTATTATGATAACTACAAAGAAGTTTCTCCTCTTTATTATTCTCCGTCAAATTTTGAATCACACAGCTTGTGGGGTGATTTAAACCTTATCAAAAATGAAAAAGTTAATATAACTTTGGGTGGAAAAGCTGGTTTGATAGCGGGTACTAATTTTATTTTAAGAGAAGGATATTTGGAAACGGAATATAAAATTTTAAATAATTTATCATTACAAAGCAGCATTAGAGCAGGAAGCACAAGAAGAAACGAAGAGGGCTATAGTTCCATATCGTTTTTTGCTGCTGTTTTTTGGGGATTATAGTTTTTCAATGCTATATTGTTTAAGTAATAATATTAAAAAGTAACTTTCAACCAGTTATATTTTTTACCATCTTTATAGCAGATTAGTCTTCCACAATATAAATTCGGTTTTGTTTTAATTCGATACAAAATTGTGTCATTTCTTTTTTTTGTTGCATTCTGAGAAGATCACTATTGCTTATTGTGCTAAATAATGTTGATTTATATGGCACCATTATTGGCAAAATTTAATAAAAATGCGGTTAATACTGTTTTGCTATGCGATTAGAATCAAAAATACAAAAACAAAAAATTCTTATTGAAGATCAATACAACGGATCCACAAAGGAAAATCTTGGTAAAAAATATTTAAGAAGAATTCTTATTAGCGGAATTTTATCTGCAATTTTTCTTTACTTAATAATTTTCACATTACCGTTAACAATTCTCTCTGTTAGTTCTATGTTAGAATATGCTGCAATAGTTACTTTGGTAATTTTTCTTTTTGTTTTACTGGTAAGATATTTTGCAATCCTTGTGCTCGCATATCTTTATTTAAATGAATATACTTATAAGCCTATAAATGGGTTTGCCCCCTTTGTTTCAATTATCGTTCCTGTTTTCAATGAAGAAAAAGTTGTAAAGCAGTCAATCAATTCTTTACTTGAATTAGACTATTCAAATTATGAAATAATAATCGTAAATGACGGCTCTACAGATGCAACTACCGAAGCTGCAGAAGAGTTAGTAGGATTTCATGATGCATTAAATTCAAAAGTAAAAGTATCTTTAATTAACAGGCCGAATGCTGGAAAAGCACAAGCATTAAATGCCGGAATTAAATACTCAAAAGCGGATATAATTTTATGTATGGATGGAGACTCACAGCTTTCTCCCGACTCATTGAGATTAGCAGTTCGTCATTTTGTTGACCCTAAAATAGGCGCAGTTGCCGGTAACGTTAAAGTATTGAATCGTAAAAAGTTTTTTACAGACTTACAGGCTTTGGAGTATATAGAGGGCTTAAATATGGCGCGCAGTGCACAAAGTTATGTTCGCCTTGTTAATATAATACCAGGGCCAATTGGATTATTCCGTAAGCAGGCCATACTTGAGGCCGGTTTTTATTCAAGTGATACTTTTGCTGAAGATGCAGATTTAACATTAAAAATTTTAGCGCATGGATGGAAAATATATTATGAACCTAAATCTGTTTCCTATACGGAAGCACCTGAAAAACTACAGCAATTATTAAAGCAAAGATATAGATGGACAAGAGGGATTATACAATCTATTCGTAAACACAAAAAATTAATGATAAATCCAACGCTTAACTTCGGCGATACATTTGTTTTGTGGGCTATGTTTTATGAAGCATTAATATGGCCGGCACTGAATATAGCAGCTAATTTGTTTTTTATAGTTGCTGCTTTGGTGTTCGGACTTTCAAAATTAATTTTCTTTTGGTGGGCAGGCCTGGCACTTCTTGATATAGCTACTGCACTTTATTGTGTGGCTGTTGAGAAAGAAGAATTTCGATTAGTTGGTTATGCTATAATTTATAGAATGTTCTTTATACTGATCATTGATATTTGTAAAGCTATGTCAACCATTGAAGAATTCTTAGGTATCAGGATGGGTTGGGGCAAATTGGAACGGGTCGGTACGGTAAAAGCTTAAAACTATTTTTATTTCAAGAGGATTACAATGGAATTAATACCAATATTAGCAACTATAATTCTTGTTGCTACAATCAGCACCTTTGTTCTAGCAATTGGTGCATATATACTATATAAAATTAGGGAAAGAAAAGGCGAAGCAGTAATTGCAAATAAGCCTGCTGTAGTTGAAGGTGAACTTCTGACACCTTTAGAGCAAATTAAATATGACAATGAAACAGATAAAGCTATAATAACAAAAAAGATAAGTGAAGTATATACAAAAGAAATTAATCCTGAACTACCTAAACGTTCAGTTGTAGTTCAAAAAGGGAAGCCTGGCCCATTGCCCAAAAGAAAAATTCATGATGAACTTAATAAAGAAAAAAGCGAGATAAGATTAAATAAAGAAGATAAATTTTTAAAGTATACAACAGAAGGATATGTTACTCCTATAGAGGATGAAGCTGTAAGTAAAATCAAATGGCGGTAGACAAAACTAAATATCGCAGCATAAATCAAGCACTTATAATTCTAACCGGATTAGTTATAGTTATTTGTGCTGTTTTTATTTATATGTATGTGCTTCGTGGTGTTTATGGAAGATTTTCTACAAATGATTTTGTCCCTGATGCCAGCCTATTTAAAAAAGTTTTTCAAGGTAAAAAAGCTAAGATTGGAATATTATATTCTCAGTACACAAAAAATTTGCTGCCTAATAATGGAAAGTGGCAATATGAAAATTTAAAAACCTGGGAAAGATATATTAATGCATTAGGTTTTGATTATGAATTAATAAACGATAGTACCATAGAATTAGGAAAGCATTATAAATATAATTTAATAATTCTTCCGGGTACAAAATCTTTAAGCGACAAAGAAATAATTCAGGTTAAAAAATATTTAGATGGAGGAGGAAGCATATTTGCTACCGGTGGAATTGCATCTTATTCCGAAGATGGAAAATGGCGCGGCTGGGATTTTTTCTCGGAGGTATTTGGGATAAGATATACTAAAGAAATTTCAAATGATGAAACTTCTAAGATTCACACTATAAGAAGCGGACTTCCTATAACTGCAAATGTTCCAACCGGCTTTCCGCTTCGAGTGGCAACATGGGATCATCCTATGGCTGTTGAAGTTTTAGATCCGCGTACAACCCAGGTTAGCTTTTGGTACAATTATAGGCTTCAAAAAGGTTTAGTTAGAAATGAAATAAAAAAGAGTGCAGGAATAGTTTTCGGAAAATATGGCGAAGGTAGATTTGTCTGGATGGGATTTGAAGTTAATTCCATTTTGGGCAGCCATGATGACTACTTGTATTTTGATAGGTTATTCCAAAATTCAATACACTGGCTTACTTACACCCCAATAGCTTATGTTAGAGATTGGCCTGGAGGTTATAATGCTGCTGCAGTAATTACGCCTGTGCTTTCCAAAGACCCTCAAAATTTAGACAACTTGATAAAAATATTAAATGCAGAAAAAATTAAATCTACATTTTTGATTGAACCGGAACAAATAAATCAATATTCTAATATTATTAATCACCTAAAATATTATGGTGAAGTCGCAGCAATTGTTAATATTGGATATCTATCCTCAAGTAATGATACTACGAATAAATTAAACAGCTTAAAAATTCAGACAGAAAAACTTTTTATTGCTAAAAATAAATTAGAATCAGCCGCAAGAACAAAAATATTGGGGGCCCTGCCTTATTACGGCTTATATGATCAAAATACTTTGAAGGCTTTAATAAATGCCGGTTATAAATATGTATTAAGCGATTCATTATCTGATAGGTCAATTCCCAAAACAATTATTAGAGGCAATGAAAGAATTTTTTCTATGGCTAAAACTTCAAAAGATGATTATGAAGTTATTAGAGATTTTGGCTTAACAGATTTGGGCTTTCAAAAATATACTTACCAGGAAGATATTGACAGAGTTTTATTTGAAAGCGGAATGTATATATTTAAAATTCACACCGACTATCAAGCCAAGCCCGAATATATTAGTATTGTTAAAGATGTAATTGATAATCTTAAGCAGAAAAAATTTTGGATTACTACTTGTGAAGAGATTCAGAAGTGGTATTCGAAAAGAAGCTATGTAGAAATCGGACAGATAAAAGAGGAGACAGAAGAGTTGCTTTAACTATTTCTAATCCTGGTAAAGAAACCATAAATGACCTGGTTGTTGAAGTAGATATGGTGGTCGATGCAAAAAATATTTCATTAAGCACTGAACTGATCGGATCCAAAGAAGCAAAGTATGAATACAACCCGGGTGAAAGAATTCTATTCGTTTACATTGACGGATTAACAGAAAGCGAATCAAGAACATATTATATCGATTATGATATTCCTAATGTTTGAAAAGTATACAATTGAAAAATATTATTAAAATATCGTTTGGCTTAATCTTACTTTTAAGCGGACTGCTTTTAGGCAAAAGTGATGATGCTAAGGTGGCTTTATTGTATTCGAATTATACTGAGAAATTGCTGACAAATGATCTCACTCTCGTTCATGATCAAATTACTTTTTGGGAATTATTTTTCATTCAGAATAAAATTAATTATTCAGTAATTACTGATGAAGATTTGGAATCCGGTTTATCCGATGATTATTCAGTACTTGTTTTACCTAATTCAATTGTGTTAAGCGATGCTGAATTAAACAATGTGAAATTATTTTTAAGAGAAGGTAATTCTGTATTTGCAAATAAACTGGTTGGTGAAAAAGATCAAAATGGAAAAGTAAGAGGGAGTCAAATTCTAAATACTTTATTCGGACTTTCTTATCAAGGAATAATTAATAAATCTGAATTAAGTAAAATTCATTCAATAATCGGAAATACTCCTTTATCAATAAACATTCCTTCTGGATTCAGACTAAGAGTTAATGCTTCTAAACTTCCGGACAAAGCAAAAGTAAATTCGATTTATACGCATGCTTTAGGATATTGGTATAATGATGATTTCCCTTACGCCGGTTTACCGGAGGATTCGCTTACCACCGCAATTGCATATGGGAATAAAGATAAAGGAAGATTTGTTTGGATCGGGTTTGATTTCACTGAAGTTGTCGGATCAAAAATTCATCAGGATGCATTAAATAATTTATTGGTTAATTCAATTTCGTGGCTTCAAGGGAAAAATTCAATTTGGATTGAAACCTGGCCGCATGGTAAAAACTCAGCAGTAATAGTTTCATGCGATGTTGAGTTTGAATTTGACAATATCAATAATGCTATTAAAATTTTGAATCAAGAAAACATTGAAGGCCAATATTATATTTTGACTGATGTAATGACAACAGATGCGATTGAATAATATTTTACTGAACGGAGATATTGGATTACATGGTGATAATCATGATGTCTTTCAATTTCAGCAATATGATCAGCAATATCAGCGTCTTAAATCGGCAAGAAGTATTCTTGAACAAAAGAGTGATAGAAAAATTTTTGGTTTTCGGCCACCGGAAACTGTTTATGATGATAAAACAATTGAAGCTCTAAAAAATTTACATTTTTCAATTCTGGCTTCCGATAATTATGAAGACAGGTCTGTTCCTCAATTTTATGATAACGATAAAGACTTGCTTGTAATACCTGAAACCGGTTATGATGATTATGATATTCTTATAAGATTTAAAATTGCAGATTATCATAAGCAGGCAGAAAGATATTTACTTGACTATAAAAGGGTTAATCAAGAAGGCGGGTTATATATATTAAACTATCACAGCCAGCTTCAATGCCTAAAAGATAATGTTGAGGCATTAAGAATTTGTATTGATAAGTTCAAAGAATATAATTCTTGGATTACAACCGCCAATAAAGTGAATGACTGGTGGAGAGCGAAAAATAATTTAGCAGCATCTATTAGTAAAGTATTTAATGATTCTTTGGAAGTAAAATTTAAAAACACCGGCAGCATTAAAGTTACAGATGTTGCGTTAGCTTTATTTATGGGTGGTTCAAAGTTAAGTAATAATTTAAATTTACTAGAGCAAAATAAAATTTTAAGTTATGCTTTTGATGAAGAAAAAAATCAGCTTGAGATTTATATCGATGAATTAAAACCTTTTGAAACAAAAACGATAATAATTAAAACAAAAAATATTCAATAAAAATTTCTAAATATATTCGGACGTTATAGCAGTGAAACATGAGAACAATATAAATTTTGCAATATTTAATTCCATAAAGGAAACTATCAAAACACCTTTTGTAGTCCTTGATCAAAACGGAAATATCTTATCTTTTAATGATGAAGCAGCTTCCCTGTTGGAATTTGATTCGTCCATTACAAATATATATGACATTTTAAGTTTCCAATCAGCAGAAAATTTTAATGAAGAGTTTAGCGAAGTTTTAGCCCAGGGCACAAAGCTTGAAATAAATATTGACGCAACATTAAAAAACGGTAAAAGTATTTCAGCAAAACTGGTAATAAATACTTTTTTTGATGAAAATACGTCTTATTTATTTTGCAGCTTTTATCCCGTGGAAAATAAGCTGACGATTAGAGGATTAACAAATATAAATCTTGTTACTGAAAAGCTTAAAGAAATATTTAACAGCAAAGACATTGTAAATGTGGTCCAGGAAATTGCTTCTTCTTATCCATTTACTTTTTTAACTAAAGAAAAAATTAGAAGCAAGGTTGATGCTTTTGCGGAAATGATCTGGGTTATTAATAAAGATGGTAATTATGTTTTAGTAAATAACAAATTATCCAAAAGCCTTGGATTGAAAAATTCACAGCTTGAAGGGAAATCCGAAAGGTCGTTTATACTTCCTCATCTTCTTGATTTTAGAATTGCTGTTGAAGACTATATTAAAAAAACTACAAACTCAATTCTTCTGGAAGGAATTCCATTTAAAGGTGTTCCGAATATTGATAGTTTTCAATTAATTGAAATCCCAATTACTGATTCGGAAAATAATGCAATAGCCGTTGTTGGAGTTGCCCAGAAAAAGATAAATAAAACATTCTCCGGACTGCAAAACGGTGACCAGAAAAACTGTAGTACTATAGTTTACAATTTGCCCAGAGCATTTGCAGTGTTTAATAAGGATGGAATATTTCTTACGGGGTCGGAAAAATTTTACAGTATAATTAATTTAGATTTGAAATCAGCAGCAAAAATTAATTACAAAGACATATTTCACGAAGATTTATCTTTTAAATTAGAACAATTTATTGTTTCTAATCTTCAAGAGAATTCATTTAATTATAAAATTCAATTAGATAAAAACACAATATCTTCAGTTGTGGATGTTAAAATATTTTTAAATAAAATTTTTGATACGGAAAAACAGATAGAAGGAATTATTATGCAAATCGACGAAACTTCATCATCTGATGATTTTGAAGCATTATTAAATAATAAAGGAAAGATGTTTGATCTTCTCATCAAAGATAATCCTGAACCAATATACGTTTATAACAAGGAAGATCTAATGTTTCTTGAGGTGAACAATGCTGCTTTGGAGTTGTACGGTTACAACAAGGATGAATTTTTAAAGATGGACTTAACCGATCTTTATACCACCGAAGATATTCAAAATTTGTTAGATACAAACAATCAGGCAAAAGAAGGGAAATTCAGTAAACCATTTAAACATAGAAAAAAGGATGGCTCTTTTGTATACGTTGAGATAAGTAAGTTAAGCTTTAAGTTTGGAGAAAAGGATGCACACTTCAATATTATAAAAGATGTTACAGGAAAATTTGAGCTTCAGCGAAAAATTCAATTGCAGCAGGCATCTTTTAATTATGTCGATAATCCGCAATTTATAACCGACACCGCAGGATTTATTTTGGAAGTTAATCAAAAAGCTATTGAATGTTTAAGCCGTTCAAAAGAAGAATTATTAAATTCAACTTTTACTTCTTTAGTTGAGGATGAAAACAGAGGGAAAATTAATACGAGTATATTTCAATCAGATATAAAACACTCGCAGACCTTTGTATGTATGCTGAAAAAAACTAGCCAGGAATTATTTAACACTGAAATTACTTCAGTACCAATTTTGGATTTTGAAAATGAAATAAGCAGCTTCAATATAATTATTAAAGTGATAGAAGAAAAAGAATTATCGGCAGAAGATGAATTAGAAAGTGAAAATGACAAAAGTAAATTTAGAGATTTGTCTGAACCAGACGTTTCTTCGGTTTCTCTATCAAATATTTTTCATGAAATACTAACTCCTATAAATGTTATTCTCGGATTCACCCAGGAAATTATGGAAAGTATTAAGAGTCCAACTGATGAGCAAATAGAATCCATGGACATAATAAATCATAATAAAGAAATGTTAATGAACAGCATTAATACTGCTGCCGAATATTCCAAAATTAAAGAGACAGTGGAGCATTTAAAAATTGAAAAAATTAATATAACCGATGTTGTAGATGAAATTCATAATAATTTCCATAGCATTATAGGTACTGATGTTGTCGACTTTGCTTATGGAAAAATATCTTCATCACTTTCATTTACCTCCGACAAAGAGAACTTTTCAAAGTTGATTAACGTTTTGGTGAAAACAACTACAAAATTAATCGGCGGCAATAAGCTATATTTATCTGCATCGCATATAGATGATGACAATTTTCTTATTTCATTTAAAGATAATTATTCATCGCTATCAACACATATCGCTGACACCTTAAATAAATTATTTACAGGTTCAAATTCTTCTGAAAGAAAAAAATTTGGAATTTCAAAAATTTCACTTGACCTTGCTAAATCGTTGCTCACAATTTTAAGTGGCAAATTTTATTTGAATGCTGATGAAAAAAAGGATTCTGGTTTTGTTTTCCCGGTAAATTTAACAACAGAGTCAAAAGATAATTTCCAGATTTTAAATGGAATTGAAGAAGTAGATACAAAAATTTCTAACGAGGAAAATACTAACGATACTGTTTTATCTGGGTTTGATGAAAATGAAGAAGTAAAAGAAGCGGAAGAAAATATTAATATTACAATTGATGAAGACAAATCAGAAGATCAAAATAGTTTACCTTCGCAGATTACTGGAACACCTATTATCGACAAAGTTGAGGAAGTAGCTTCAACTAATTTTAGTGGCTTTAACCAGGACACCTGGGTCGATTTAACCCAATTGACCTGCTTATACATTGAAGATCAAATAGATTCGCAAATATTGTACAGCCTGCAGATGAAAGACCTAAAGGACATAAAATATGCAGTTAGTTTTGAAGAAGCTTTACCTCTGTTGGACAAATATAATTTTGATTTTATATTAATTGATATAAATATACTCGGCGAATATAATGGCCTTGATGCGCTAAGAATGATTCACCGGCTGCCAGCTTATGAAAAGCTTCCTATCATTGCTGTAACTTCATATGTTCTTCCAGGTGATCAGTATAAATTTATAGCTGCAGGATTTAGTGATTTTATTTCCAAGCCAATCTTCCGTGAAAAAGTAATTGCTTCTTTGGACAAGATATTTTTAATGCAGACGTAAAAACATCTGCATCTATTATAAGTGCCATTTTGAGCTAGGCAAATCTCATAAGTGATTATTAATAATTCATGTTTCGCAAAGCATGTAGATATAAACCCGATTTCTCAAAGAAATCAGGCTTATTTAGGCCCATACGTAAGGTAAGTTAATAATGTACATCATCCCTTTATTATCCATAATGCGGTGAAAGAAAAAAATCCTTTAATTTAAAAAAGCTTTTCCCAAAAGCAGTAGAGACATTCTGGATTGTCCGCATGTTATCTAACTCCCTACTAAAAATACTTCATAAAAATTTTGTATCTTTTCACTCCAAAATTCAATTTCATTTTTAAGGCTTCGATGAACCGATTATCACTAATAATTTTGTTCAACATATTTTTTTTAATTACCTGTGACTCATATACTCAAACAATTCAACATAAGCTTGATGAAGTTGTAGTAACAGCAAGCCGAACACCAATTTCATTTTCAGATTTAACAAGAAGCGTTGTAATAATTGATTCTTCTGAAATCAAAGAGTTCGCTGCAAATACCATACAGGATTTGCTGCAGTACACTGCCGGAGTTGATATTAAACAAAGAGGTGTTGATGGAATTCAGGCAGATGCGAGCATTCGCGGCGGAACTTTTGAAGAAACTTTGATACTGATTGATGGAGTTAAAATGAGCGATCCACAAACAGCTCATCATAATTTAAATTTGCCTGTTTCACTTGATAACGTTGAAAAGATTGAGATACTAAAAGGGCAGGGCTCAAAGATTTATGGGCCAAATGCATTCAGCGGAGTAATTAATATTATTACAAAGAAAAATCAATCGAGTTCGTTAACTGTCCAGGCATTAGGCGGAGAAAATTCCTATTTCAATACTTCACTGAATGCTTCATATTCAATCTGGAAAATCAGCAATAATTTATCAATTACAAAAGATAAATCTGATGGCTACCGTTACAATACAAATTTTGATATGAACAATATTTCATTTGGTTCATCATTAAAAACCGATGCAGCAAATATTAATTTGCTATTGGGATATAATGATAAAAAATTTGGAGCAAGCGGTTTCTATACTTCCACATTTAAAAATGAATGGGAACATACAACAACAAAAATTATTAATTTAAGTTCCGATATTTCTTTTAAACAATTTTACTATCTCGCCTAAAATTAACTATAGAAGAAATGATGATAGATATTTGCTTGATTATACAAATCCTTCATTCTATGAAAACATTCATCATACGGATGTTTATGGATTTGAAATTCAATCATCTCTTGAAACTAAAATTGGTGTAACATCTCTGGGTGGCGAATTTGATCATGATAAAATAACAAGCACAAATCTTGGGAATCATTCGCGTGATAAAAAAGGTTTTTTTGCAGAACAAAAAGTAATACCGTTTGAAAAACTTAATATTATTTTGGGTGGATTTGCTTATGATTATTCATTAATAGGCTGGAAGTTTTGGCCCGGCATTGATTTAAGCTATAACTTAGTGCCCACCATTAGATTATTTGGATCTGCAGGCAAAGCATTTAGGATTCCCAGCTATACGGAACTTTATTACAATGATCCAGTCACACAAGGAGATCCAAATTTACTATATGAAGAAACAACAAATTTTGAAGCAGGCATGAATCTAAGTCAAAAGTTTTTTGATATTGAATTAAGCTTCTTTAGAAAAGAAGGGAAAAATATAATTGATTGGTTCAAATTAACTCAAGATGAAACAAAATGGACAGTCAGAAATATTGCTAATGTAAACACAAACGGGTTTGAAATAAATTTTTATTCAAATCCTCAAATTTTATTCAGCAGTTTGCCGTTTACAAAATTCAGTATTGGTTATACATATCTTGATTCAGATAGAAAAACTTCAGAATTTATATCACGTTATGCACTGGATTATTTACGACAACAAATAATCATAACCATTTCAAATAATTTCTTTTTGGGTATAAAACAAAGCTGGTCTTTTAGATATGAAAATAGAGTTAACTTTGAAGATCACTTTTTGGCTGATGCAAATATATACCGTGAGATAAATATGTTTACTATTTTTCTTAAAGCTACCAATTTGTTTAATAAAACTTATCACGATTTTGACACCGCACCTTTACCCGGGAGATGGATAATTGGTGGAATTAAATTCCGATTTGAAAATTAGCTATGAAATAATTTAATGGAAGCATCACCAGTCAGTATTGAAACAGCTTATAAATCTGCATTAAAATTTGCCCAATCTCATTATGAAAACTATCCTGTAGTTTCAATTCTAATCCCTAAACATCTTCGAAAGCATATTGCAATTATCTACTGGTTTGCAAGAACAGCAGATGATTTTGCAGATGAAGGAAATTTTTCAGAAGAAGAAAGAATTAAAAAGCTTAATGATTTTGAAAATAGGCTGACTCAATTATTAAATGGAAAAACCGATAATAACTTTGATATTGCTCTTAAAAATTCAATTGAAGAAAAAAAATTAAACCCGGAACATTTTTACAATTTACTAAAAGCTTTCAAGCAGGATGTAACTAAAAAAAGATATGAAACTTATAATGATCTTTTATGTTATTGTGAAAATTCTGCCAATCCGGTTGGAAGATTAATTCTAGAATTATTTAATTTTAGAGATGAAATTGCTTTTTCCCTATCTGATAAAATTTGTACAGCGCTTCAATTAACTAATTTTCTACAGGATGTTTCATTAGATTGGGAGAAGGGGAGAATTTATCTCCCTCAAGACGAGCTAAAAAAATCTAAGATTGATAAAATAGTGTTTGAGTTAAAGGAAAATAATCTTAATTTTAAGCTGGTTTTAGAAGATAACGTTAAAAGAACAGAAAATCTTTTTTCAGAAGGAAAGCAACTGTTAAAATATCTGGGTGGAAGATTGAAGTTTGAAATTGCCTGGACAATTTTGGGAGGAGAAAAGATTTTGAATAAAATAAAAAAAAATAATTACGATGTTTTAAATTTGAGGCCAGTATTAACAAAATTTGAATTAAGTGTTTTATTTCTTAGATCATTATTTTATTAAATGAATGACGATGCAAAAAATATAGCTAAAGGCAGTAAGAGCAGTTTTTATTACGCCTTCAATTTGCTTCCGGCAGAAAAGCGGAATGCTATGAATACTGTTTATGCTTTTTGCCGCCAAACTGATGATATTATTGATGAAGGAAATGAAGCAGATGATATTAAATACGAACGCTTGCGTAAATGGCGGATTGAATTGGAAAAAGCTTTCCGCGGACATTCAGAATATCCTCTGCTAAATAAACTTGCCAAAACTATTTCACAATTCAATATACCTTATGAACCATTTTTCGAATTGATAATAGGGATGGAAATGGATCTTCAGAAAAAACGTTACCTAACTTTTTCTGATTTACAATTATACTGTTATAGAGTAGCTTCAACTGTAGGTTTAATGTGCATTGAAATTTTTGGCTACAAGCATAAGTCGGCAAAAGATTTTGCTATAAATTTGGGAATAGCGCTGCAGCTCACAAATATTTTAAGAGATATAAAAAAAGATTCTCAAAGAGGACGAATCTATTTACCTCAGGAAGATTTAGCAAAATTTAATTATTCTGAAAATGATCTATTGCAAAATAAATATGATCCGAATTTCAAGGCCTTGATGGAATACGAAACAGAACGTGCCAATAAGTATTTTGAATTAGCAACTCATAATTTAAATCTAGATGATAAATATTCAATGTTTGCTGCCAGGGCAATGCAGCATATCTATATGAAGATGCTTGAAAAAATTATTGAAGCTGATTACGATATCTTTCAAAAAAATATAAGGGTATCCACTTTCGAAAAAGTCGGAATCTCTGTCGGCGTTTGGGCAAAGTATAGTCTAGTTTATTAATGAAAAAATGTATTGTAGTTGGGGCAGGATTTTCAGGCCTTACTTCCGCTGCTTATCTGTCCAAAGCTGGTTATCAAGTTGAAGTAATTGAAGCGTCAAAAAAATTAGGCGGCAGAGCATATTCCTTCACCGATAATGAATCGCAAACCACCATAGATAACGGCCAGCATATTTTGATGGGCTGTTATTCTGATACTATAAAATTCTTTAAAACAATTGGCGCTTATAAAAATTTAAATGTTCAAAAAAAAATGAAAGTGAATTTTCTTAAAGAAAATTTCAAACTTTTACCGCTTGATTGTTCCTCACTTTTTTATCCCTTTAATTTGCTGGTTGGACTGCTCAATTATAAAGCAATTACAATTGTTGAAAGATTTCAATTATTAAAATTCTTTTTGAAGATTTATTTTTATTCTGATAAAGAATTAAGCCGACTTAGTGTATTTCAATGGCTTACGCTTGAAAATCAAAATGAAAATATTCAAAAAGCATTCTGGGATATTCTAGCAGTTGGTGCTTTGAATACAAACACAAGGATTTCATCAGCAAAAACCTTTGCCGATATTTTAAAGGAGATATTTTTTAGAGGAAGTAAATCTGCAACCATTATTCTTCCCGGGGAAGGATTAACAGAAACTTATTGTTTGGATGCCAAACGATTCATCGAGGGAAATAATGGAAATGTTACTAATTCTGAACAGGTTAATAAATTCATTTTTGAAAAAAATAAAATAAAAAGAATAATTACTTCAAAAAGAATTATTGAAAATTTTGATTTCGTTATTTCAGCATTGCCCTTGTATGCACTTGAAAAGTTAGTAGACGAAAGTGCATTATACAATAATTTAAAGCTTGTATATTCCTCTATACTTTCAATACATGTCTGGCTGAATAATAATAATTTGGTAAATACATTTTATGGCTTAATTAATTCCAGTGTACATTGGATATTCAATCACGGTACGCATCTAACTTTGGTAATTAGTGATGCAAATGAATTTATGGAAAAATCAAAAGAAGAAATATTTGAAATGATTTGCTGTGAATTGAAAAAGTTTGTTAATATTAATCAGGATGATATTAAATCATATAAAATCATAAAAGAAAAAAGGTCCACATTTATTCCGGGAAATGACATATTAAAATCCCGGCCAGCGAACAAAACAAAATATTCAAATTTCTTTATTGCCGGAGATTGGACAAATACCGGGCTGCCATCCACAATTGAAAGTGCAGTAAAAAGCGGAAGGATGGCTGCTGAGTTGATCATTAAAGATAATTTTAGTTAAACACATTGAACTATTCAATATTAAACTAGTATTACAACTAGAAATACTTAAGACTGTTATTAAAATATTGTTGAATCTTAAAACACGTTTATTTAGATTAAAATCGTAAATAATTATTTAAGGGGTAAAATATAGGAAAGCTCTCAACCTCAAAAAGAAAAATGTGAAGTTCATCAAAAAATAAATTTCTATTAACAATAAATCGGAAAGGGGATTTATAGTTATGAAATCCGCCAAATTAATTTTCGAAGATAAGGAATATGATCTTCCTTTAGTTGTTGGTTCTGAAAAAGAGGTTGGAATTGATATTTCCAAATTACGAGGTTTATCTGGAGCTATTACTGCTGATAATGGATATGGAAATACCGGTTCTTGCCAAAGTGCCATCACATTCATCGATGGAGAAAAAGGGATTTTAAGATACCGAGGTTATCCCATAGAAGACCTTGCAGAAAATTCAAACTTCATAGAAGTTTGTTATTTACTGATATTTGGGAATCTACCTACTAAAAAAGAATTGGAAACCTTTCACTATGGTTTAACCCATCACAGCCTTATTCATGAAGACATGAAAAAGTTTTTTGAAGGATATCCGCCTTCAGCACATCCAATGGGAATTCTTGCTTCAATGGTTGCATCACTTTCAGCTTTTTACCCTGAGTCAAATTTTGAAGATGATAAGAATGTAAATATCATTAGATTGATCGCCAAGCTGAAAACTATTGCAGCATTCTCATATAAAAAATCAATCGGCCAGCCATATATTTACCCGCGTAATGACATGAACTATGCCGCTGATTTTATTCACATGATGTTTGCAGTTCCGGCAGAAGAATATGAAGTAACAAAAGAGATTGAAGAAGCGCTTGACCTTTTATTAATACTTCATGCCGATCACGAGCAAAATTGCAGTACTTCAACAGTGAGAATGGTTGGAAGCAGTGAAGCGAATTTATTTGCTTCTATCTCGGCAGGCATAAGTGCTCTTTGGGGCCCATTGCATGGCGGCGCAAATCAAAAAGTAATTCAAATGTTAAATCAAATTAAAGCTGATGGCGGCGGTTATAAAAAATATATCGGTATGGCAAAAGATAAATCTTCCGATTTCAAGCTGATGGGATTTGGTCACCGTGTTTACAAAAATTTTGATCCGCGTGCCAGAATTTTAAAAAAGGCTGCCGACAAAGTTTTAAGCAAGCTGGGTAAAAATGATCCTTTACTTGACATTGCTAAGGGATTAGAAGACGCAGCATTAAATGATGAATATTTTGTTGAGAGAAAGCTTTATCCAAATGTAGATTTTTATAGCGGTATTATTTATAGAGCTATGGGAATACCAACAAATATGTTTACCGTTATGTTCGCTCTTGGCAGACTCCCTGGCTGGATTGCTCAATGGAAAGAAATGAGAGAAGCCCCCGGCGGAAGAATTTATCGCCCACGTCAAATTTATACCGGGGAGACGAAGAGAGACTATGCCTTCATTGATAAAAGATAAGTAAAAAATATTTTTAATAACAAAATTAAAAAGCGTACAATATTCTTTGTACGCTTTTTATATTTTAATTGTAACAATGTTCTATTTAAATCAATTCTATTTCAATAGCTTACTTAATAATTCCAATTTCTTTTAAGAAATTGGATTTATAAAATGTTGATGTAATATTTATAATACAATTATTCTTTTGATATTCAAGCATTAAAAATTTATGAATAAACAAGCTCAATTTTATATTGATAAATTAAATCTTAAGCTGCATCCCGAAGGAGGATATTATAAAGAAGTCTATCGTTCCAGTGAAATAATTGAAGGAGGCCATTTACCTGATAGATATACTAAGAAAAGAAATTTCTCTACATCTATTTATTTTTTACTTGAAGGCAATCAAGTTTCAAAATTTCATAGATTAAAGTCGGATGAGATATGGCATTTTTATGATGGCAGTCCAATAAAAATTTTTATGATAGCCCCTGATGGAAATCTTCAAGAAAAAGTTTTAGGGAAAAATCTGGAGTCCGGTGAATTACCGCAATTAGTTATTGAAAGAGGAAATTGGTTTGGCGCAAAAGTTACTGCAAAGAAATCTTTTTCGTTGATAGGCTGTACAGTATCTCCCGGGTTTGATTATAATGATTTTGAACTTGCAGAAAGGGAAAAATTATTAAGAGAATTTCCGGAATACAAAAAAATAATAAACGAATTAACATAAGTTTTAGCAGAATTATTTTGTTAAAAAATATCCCAATATTTATAAGTGATTAAAAATTACCTTAAATCAAATAAAAATTAGCTTTAGATTAAAATTCAAAATTAAATACAGTTATGAAGTTATTGAAATTAAACCGTTTATTGTCTAATTTTTCCCGTCATTTTTTATCAAAATTTCCCAAAGGAGAATTATATATAGAATATATTTTTACTGTTTGATTCACAAGTAATAATTCTCATAAAAGGCTCTATATCAGACAAAAAAAAATAAATTTTATTAGGGAAAGCCTTCGCATCGCATTGGTTTATTTAGTTGTTTTTTATGCGGCTGCCGGCTTAGGGTTTAGTTCTCCGTATAATTCCCAGGTAAATAAAAATTATTGGATTGATGCTTTATTCAATTACAACAGGAAATCTTTAGAACTTAAAGATTTTTCGCCAATAATAATGTTCAGTCCATTATCCGAGATTAAACCAAGCCCTACTGCTTTAGCTTCTCTTTCAGGAATGAATTTTTCCACACCTGCCCCGCCGGATACAAATGGGCTTGTGGAGAGATCCCAATGCATTCGTCAATCCGAATGACACCTCAAGTAATGAAATCGTTGGTTTTGCAAGCCGCTATGATTCTTTATTACATGACCCCATGGCAATGGATTCTACCGCTCGACTAAAATATTTCAAACACAGCGGTTTGATAGGCCTTATGTGAGATTATCAAATCCAAAGACAGTCTAAGTTCTTTATTCCTTTAGGTGCAATTGAGAGAAAAGAAAATTGAAATTGATTCTACCGGTAAATTTGTTTTAGTCAAAGAATACATTGCCGGGCAGCAAACAAAAATATTATTAAGAATGCCGATTGATGAATATATCAACCAGCGTATTGAAGACAAGGAAAGAAAATTATGGGAAGACCAGGCATATCAATATGAATTAAAAAACAGTAAAAAAGATTTATCAAAATTAATTACTGATATAACTAATTTTGAAATACCTTTCCCAGCGTTGGAGTATTAAGCATATTTGGTGAACCGAAAATAAGCTTAAAGATTGGCGGCGCTGTAGATATTCATGGTGCCTGGCGAAGTGAAACTACTGAAGGTGTGACTGCTTCGCTGCTTGGGTAATACACAGGAATGAACCTGACTTTAAGCAGCAAGTCCAAATAAATGTAAATGGTACAATAGGTGACAAACTTAATATTGCCGCCGACTGGAACACTGAAAGAACTTTTGAATATGAAAATCAATTAAAAATAAAATACACCGGGTATGAAGATGAAATAGTTCAAAGTGTTGAAGCTGGGAACGTATCGCTTCAAACATCTCCGTTGGTTGGCGGAAGCGAGGCTTTATTTGGTATAAAAGCAAATTTTAAAATGGGCCCATTGACTTTAACTACTATCGCCAGCCAGAAGAAAAGTGAAGTGAAGGAAGTTGCAGTTTCCGGCGGTTCAACCTCCCAGGATTTTGAAATCCGTGCTTATGATTATTCAAGGAACCATTTCTTTGTTGATAAAGATTATGCTGATACTTCTTCAAGTTTAAATATATTTAATAAATATTATGGTAATTCACCTGCTCAAATAATTTTTGATCAAAATGGAAATCATAAATATAATATTTTACAAATAGAGGTTTGGAAATCCGTAACAACTTATGTTCAAGATAAATCAAAAGAAAGAAAGGCAAACGCGTATATTGACCTTGAACCTCATACTTCGGCAAACCAGCCATACCCTGATGAGAAAAGGTCTGATAATATACTCCCTATTCCTGGAGAGAGTGAAACCGGAAGATTTGTTCTATTGAGTGAAACAGACGGAGATTATTACTCTTAATAGTGAAACAGGGGTTTATAACTTTTTCAACAGCAATTAATGATGCAGATGTAATTGCAGTATCTATATCAAACTCAAGGAGGTGCATATTATGGAGAATTTTTATCAAACTCAGCACAAAGTGATACTTCAAAAAGATTAGTTTTAAAATTAGTTAAACCGGCATACTTTACAGCCAAGTTTTAAAACCGCCTGGCAATTAATGCTTAAAAATATTTATCCTGTTGGGGGTAGAAATATTAAAGCGGAAGGATTTGATTTTAAAATAAAATATGAATTAGAAGGGCAAGACCCGGCAACAGAATTACCTGGGAAAACTGGAACTGTAAAGATTATTGCAAGCATTTGGACTGGATAAAATTAATGCCAGTCGGGTCACCAAACCCTGATGATATTTTTGATTTTCGACCTGGGCTAACTGTTGACAAAGAAACCGGGGAAATTATTTTCCCAACCTTGCAGCCATTTGGTTATAATTTACCCGCCGAATCTTGACACAGCAAAATATAAATATGAAGATATTTATGACACCACCAGGAACGCTGCAAGTTATAATAAAACTAAAGACAAATGGGTTATAACTGGAAAATTTTCAGGTGATGCGTCTTCTGTTTATCAACTTGGGTTTAATGTTGTTGAGAATTCTGTTAAGGTAACACTGGATGGAAGGCTTTTAACACAAGGAGTGGATTATGTAGTGGATTATAATATCGGGCAATTAACAATTAGAAATGATGCAGCCTTAGTCCCGGGTGCAAATTTAAAAATTACTTTTGAACAAAATGATTTATTTCAACTTGCATCAAAAACCCTTTTAGGAGCTCGGGGTATTTTTGATATTTCAAATAAAACTAAGTTAGGTTTTTCAATATTAAATCTTAACCAGCAGACTTTAAGTGATAAAGTAAGAATTGGTGAAGAACCATTAAGCAATACTATATATGGTATCGATATGCAGACCGGAGGAGATCTTCCGTTTTTAACTAAAGCCATAGATAAAATAATCGTCAACCAGAGAAATGTCATCGTTTTCTTTATCCGGTGAAGTTGCATATATGAACCCTGATCCTAATACCAAGAAAAGCACCATTGTTTCAGATCAAAACCAAAGCATTGCATATATAGATGATTTCGAAGGTGCAAAAAGGACAATCCCAATTGGTTTGTCATATACATCATGGAAAGATTTAAGTGCTCCAGGTAATCTACCTGACTCCTGGCATAACTAATGCCGCTGATAAAATGCCTTATAAGGGTAAAAGCTGGTGGGTTTCAATTAATCCATCCGGTGTACATGTTAAAGATGTTTATGGTGTTGACCCTGTTACCCAGCTTGCGAAAAAACAAGTTGCAACCGGGGATGATAATGTCACAGTAATGGATTATGCATTTAACCCTACATTGCCAGGTGCATATAATCATTCACCCAATCTTAGTAACTCTAAAGAAAATTGGGGAGGAATGATGAAAGTGCTGTCATCAACTGCCAGTAATTTGGTTGATGAAAATATTGAATATATAGAATTCTGGATGAATATAACTCAAGCTCACGGATAGTGCTAAGATGTATATTGACCTTGGAAGAATAAGCGAAGATGTTATTCCTAATAACGTATTAAATACTGAAGATTTAAATAGTAATACATCTATTAGACCAGGGTGAAGATGTTGGTATAGACAATTTATCGGATGCTGAAGAACAACAAAAGTATCCGGGTAACGGTAACGACCCCAATAATGATGATTTTGTTTTATCAAGCACATCCAATGGTAATATTTTATCATATATGAATATTAATGGAACTGAAGGTAATGCTCAATCTACTGATATTGGAAGGTTCCCAGATACTGAAGATTTAAATAGAAATGGTAATCTTGACAAGGTTAATAGTTACTTTAGATATAGAATACCTTTGGATACAAATTCCAGAACCAACCCATTTATTGTTAGCAAAGGCGGTGTTGATCCTAATTATAAGACAGGCTGGTATCTCTATAGAATACCATTGAAAGATACACTGACCAAAATAGGTAGTCCGTCATTTTCTAATGTTGAATCGATTAGGCTTTTTGTAAATGGAATAGATACTTTTGGCCTTAATCAAAATTATATGAGATTAAGATTTGCGGAATTTAATCTTGTAGGCAGCCAGTGGCAAAAGCTTTTACCTGAAGATACAACTTTAGCTGTTTCTGTCATCAGCTATGAAGAAGATCAAAATTATACAATCCCACCTGGTATAACCAGGGAAAGAGATAATACCAGGCCTGATCAAAATATTTTAAAAAATGAACAATCGTTAAATTTAATTTTAAATGGACTTCCGCCTGGCCAATCAAGGCAGGCTGTTAAATATTTGCCAAGGCCTTTGGATGTTTTTAGCTATAAGCAAATGAAATTATTTATTCATGGTGATAAGCATACCGGGCCGACATCCGTTTCAACTGAAGCAACAGACCCTGCTAATGCGGAAGTATTTTTTAGGTTTGGCACCGATACAAATAATTTTTATGAATACCGGCAGCCGGTTAGGCCGGATTGGAATGAAATTGCAATTGACTTTAGTAAATTAACAAGTATTAAACAAACAAGAACAAGCGATACTGTTTTTGCGCATGAACCGGTTGAGGGAAAACCGGGGCATTTCTATGGGGTTCGTGGAAGACCTACCTTAACTTCTATCAAGTTTTTAAGTGTGGGTGTGTATAATATCCCCGGTGCAAAAATTAAAAATACTACTGTTTTCAAACCTGATATATCAGGCCAGGTATGGGTTAACGAATTAAGAGTTGTAGGGGCTGATGATCAAGCTGGTTGGGCTTATAGTGTTTCATCCCAATTAAAAATGGCTGATTTATTAACTGTTAATTTTAATATGAGTAGGTCTGATCCCTATTTTCATAGACTGTCAGATAGATTTGGCTCTAGAGTGGAATCACGAAACTGGAGTGTAGCTTCAGATTTAAATGTTTTAAAACTTCTTCCGATAAACCTGCCTGGAAGTAATTTAAAATTAAATTATTCCCATACAGAATCAATTGGTAAGCCGCTCTATTTGCCCGGGACTGATGTTAAAGTATCAGAAGCGATGGCATCTGAACAGTTAATTGCTGATTCTCTTAAAACACCTCAAAACCAGCGAAACCTTGAATTGGAATCTCAAACTGTTAATGTGTCTGACTCGTGGTCGGCATCAAATATTAAATTAAGGATTCCTTCTTCGTACTGGCTAATTAGAGATACATGGAATGCTATAAGCTTAGGTTTTAATTATAATAAAAACTTCGGCCGGAGCCCAACAGTATTAACCAATAAAAGCTGGGTTTGGAATGCTAATTTTGGCTACGGATTAACCTTAAGCCAGGATTACTTCTTCTATCCTGCTGATATTCCGATTTTTGGAAGTGTGCTTTCATTGTTCACTGATTATAGGAATGCTAAAATATATTTTACTCCTCAGTCGATTTCACTGAATATGACCGCTCGTAGAAATAGGAATATAAGCACTACAAGGGAAAGAGATAATACTCCATCTCAGACATCTATTTCTAGAGACTTTACTGTATCTCGCGGTTTTAATTATGCATGGAAACTAACTGAAGGTGGTTTGATTAACATCAGTACTAGCTATAATGTAAATATTGCTTCATCTTTAGCATATTTGGAAACCGATCAAAATAATTTACAAAGGCCTGAAAGTGAAATCTGGCACGATATCCTAGGAGGTAATTTCTTTGGGAAAAATTATCAGTACCAGCAGACATTTGATATAAGAACTGCTCCTAAGCTTCCAGCACTTTGGGACATCGATAAATATTTTACAATTAGTGCCGGTTATACCGCAAGCTATCAGTGGAATAACGATTTTAGGAATGAAAGGAACGGAAGGAGTGCCGGATTTTCTAATAGTTCAAAAGCAGGATTGACTCTGAAATTAAAATCACTGACTGCTCCTTTATTTGAAGAAAGTAAAGAAGAGGAAAAGGGTAACCAAAGCCAGGCTGTACCGGCAAGGCGGGGAGCTAATAGAAATTTTGATCCGAATCAACCTAACAATCCGATTCAAAATGAAGACATAAAAAATCGCTTGACTGAGAATGATTCAACATTGACTGCTGCTGACTCACTGAATAATATTGATTCATTACAAGTACAAAATGTTCATAAAAAAAATCCGCTTAAGAATGCATATTTATTTTTAAGGTCGATTACTAAATCTCTGTTGTTTGATTATGAATCTATTTCATTTAATTTTAGTTCCAATAACAATCTATCTAAGTCAGGAATTAATGGGAAAGGAACCGGATTTAATAATTTCTGGGGATTTTCATTTGACGAAAATAATGGCCCATCAAGAGGGTTTATGTTTGGATTAAGCCGTGATGTTGGAAGCAGGTCCCCCAATAGTTCTCTATCTGATAACTTTTCTCAAAAAAATAGTTTTGATTTTAAAACTTCCAGGCCGCTGTGGGAAGGTGCTAAGATAGATCTTAACTGGAATGTGGGCTGGTCAATTAAATAAGAGCACTCAAATAAATACTGATGAGTTCGGGAATATTTCAGTGGGGTCAATTTCCTCAACAGGAACTATATCAAGGTCATTTTTTTCAATGCCGCCGGTATTATTCTTAAGTGTATTTAAAAGCGGGATTAAAAAAGTTAATGAACTCTTTGATGCAAATTCTGAAACCCCTCATCAAAGCTTATCAGATGCATTTGTGAAAGGTTTTGAAAGTTTTCCTATTATTGTCAAAGTTGAGTTTTTTGTCTGAGGTTTCCAAGTATATTCCAAGGCCTAATTGGAGATTAAGCTGGGATGGATTGGAAAAATTCCCGTTATTTAAATCTTTTGCAAAAAGAGTTACTCTTGATCATGCATATACTTCAACTTATACTGAAGGTTGGAAATTTAATCCTGAAGGTACCAAAGAAGTCCAAACACAACGTATAGAATATGGATTTGCACCATTAGTTGGATTGAATTTTACATTTGGAGAGGTTTGGGGCGGAAACTTAATTAGCAGCGTAAAATATTCAACTCGAACTGGGTATGACTTAGGATTGTCAACAACAAATATAAATGAAACTTTTTCAAGAGATATTGGCATAACTGCTAGTTATTCTAAATCAGGTTTTGAATTGCCGATATTTGGTGTTTCATTAAAGAATGATATTGAATTCAGTTTTTCATATACAAGCACAAAAAATTCAACAGTGATTTACGACTTTACAGATTTTAGAGAAGAAGGAACCCCGCAAGATGGAACCACCAGAACTACCCTGGAACCGCGTATCAAATATACAATTAGTTCGCGTGTTACATTATCATTGTTCTATAGAAGGTCATCGGTACAACCAGAAGGTGCAGCTCGGATTCCTCCCACAACCACAAATGAAGCCGGCCTGGATGTTCATATATCAATACAACAATAAAATTATAATTTGAAATTCATATATTTACATTTGGCTGAAAAATTAATGTAATAAAGAATGTTAATGCAAGAAATAATTATCATTTGTTTAAATGATATAGTTCGTTTGTTAACAATTCTTTTCACTTATTTATAAATAAGTACTGAAAT
Organism: uncultured Bacteroidota bacterium; assembly: GCA_963777615.1. GTDB lineage: Bacteria > Bacteroidota > Ignavibacteria > Ignavibacteriales > Ignavibacteriaceae > CAVSWT01. The sequence continues at coordinate 42,812 of CAVZSD010000046.1, forward strand.
CTTTTTAGTAAAAAGGAAAATTTAATGAAATCAAAAAAAATATTATGGGTAGATGACGAAATTGAATTATTAAGGTCACATATCATTTTTTTAAGCGAGAAAGGTTATGATGTTGATACTGCCACCAATGGCGAGGATGCAATATCGAATGTAAAGCAAAATTCTTATAATCTCATATTTCTTGATGAAAATATGGCAGGCATGGGCGGCCTTGAAACACTTGCGCAAATTAAAGAGCTTGATTCAAATATTCCGGTTGTAATGATTACTAAAAGTGAAGAAGAAGCATTGATGAACGAAGCAATAGGGAGCAAGATCAGCGACTATTTAACCAAGCCGGTAAATCCCAGCCAGGTTTTATTGGTTTGTAAAAAATTTCTTGAAGGTAAAAAAATAACAGGCGAGCATGCTGCAAAAGACTACTTACATGACTTCAATCAAATATCGCAATCTTTATTAAATAATCTTGATTTTGAAGAATGGATTGACATTTATCTCAAAATGGTGAATTGGGATATGGAACTGGATCTGCATTCTGAAATTGGATTGCGCCAAACTCTTAATGATCAAAAAAGAGAAGCTAATAAAGAGTTTTCAAAATTTGTGGAAAAGAATTATAAGAATTGGATCAATGATCAGGAAGATCCTTATTCACCAATGATGACAACAGAGATAGTTAATAATTATGTTTTGCCTCATGTTGAAGATGGAAAATCATCCGTATTCTTTTTTGTGCTCGATTGTATGCGTGCAGATCAGTGGTTTTTAATGGAACAGTTGTTAAATGAATATTTTAAAATCTCTAAAAGTTATTACTACTCGATATTGCCGACCGCTACGCCATACGCACGTAATGCTTTATTTGCCGGGCTATATCCATCGGAAATAGAAAAGTATTATCCTTCACTTTGGTCGTCAGGGAATGATGACGAACGAAGCATGAACAAATATGAAAAAGAATTGCTTCAGCTTTTGCTGGACCGGAAAAGAATAAAGCTTCATAATGAATTAAAATATATTAAGATAATTGATCCCGAAGTTGGAAGAAATTTTGAGCAGAATATTCTTTCATATCAAAACACTCATTTCACAGCAGTGGTGGTAAACTTTTTAGATATGATTGCCCACGGAAGGTCAGACTCAGATTTATTAAAGGAGATTGCCCCTGATGAAGCAGCCTATAGGTCTTTGACAAACAGTTGGTTTAAGCATTCATCTTTATTATCCACTTTAACATCTTTGTCCAAAATTAATAATGTTAAAATAGTTATTACTACAGATCACGGCAGCATTCGCTCATTGCGTGGTGCAAAAGTTTTAGGAGATAAAGAGGCATCTACTAATTTAAGATTTAAATACGGCAGAAATCTAAAGGTTGATGACAAACATGCAATTTTTATTAAAAACCCTGCTGAATATAAATTGCCTAAACGTGGTGTGACAATAAATTATATTATTGCAAAAGAAGATTATTATTTTGTTTACCCGACTGACTATCACAAATTTTTGAGCCATTATAAAGATACATTTCAACACGGCGGTATAAGTATGGAGGAAATGATATTGCCGGTTATAACAATGGAGCCAAGATAGATTTGGAATTTCAAAATCCAATTTTGGTTAATTCTGAAAATGAAACTACTGCACTCGCTGAAAAATTTTCTTTATCATTAAATGGCAGTGAAGTAATAATATTAAATGGCAATCTTGGTGCCGGTAAAACTTTTTTCATTAAAAAGATATTATACAAATTTGGAATAGAGAATAGTACCAGCCCTTCATTTGCAATTGTTAATGAATACCAGGGGAAGTTTAAAATTTATCATTTTGATTTTTATAGAATAGAAAAAATAAATGAATTGTATGACATAGGATTTAATGATTATTTAAATGATTCGGAAGCTATAACATTTATTGAATGGGGAAATTTATTTCCTAAAATTCTTCCGAAAAAAAGGATTGAAATAGAAATTGAAATTATTGATGATACAAAAAGAGAATTTAAAATAAATTATCATGAGTAAAGACAAACCAATTCTCTCTATTGAAACTTCAGGAAGTTTATGCGGGGCATGTGTTTATTTTTCGGATGAAAAATATTTTGAGGCAAGTCTTAACTTTAAGAATTCTCATTCTGAAAAACTTTTTGAACAAATAGATTTTGTAATTAAATCCTCCGGATTAAAAATCACTGATTTAAATTGTATCGCAGTTTCATCAGGGCCCGGTTCCTTTACCGGTTTAAGAATCGGAATGTCGGCTGCAAAAGGATTGGCATTTGGGGCCAGTTTGCCAATTGTTCCGGTTCCTACTTTCGAAGCATTTGCTTTTCAAATTTCAAAATATCTTCCTGATGGAAGTATTTTTTCAATTGCAAATAATGTTAATGTTGAAGAACTGTATTATTCAAAGTTTAAAATTAAAGACAATAGTTATATATTTGTAGAAAATTTACAAATTATAAATAAGAAAGATTTTCAAATTTGTAATCAAGATGCTGTTACTTTCGGAAATTCTTTACTAAATTCTCAAAGTATTTCTCACAGCTCTTTAAGTTCTCCTAAACCATTTTTTGTAGCAAAATGGTGCAGGCAGTTTGGAGATTCATTATTAACTTTTGATTACGATTATTTAGAACCAAATTATTTTAAAAATTTTATTGTTAAAGGACAAAAAGATGTTTAGAAAAACTTTCTGTTTAATCACTTTGATTACAGCAGCTTCATTTGCCCAAATGCTTTCTCCTAAAATATCTGTTCAACCGATGACCTATGATTTTGGGAATATTGTTCAAGGAGAAAAAGTCAGTCATATTTTTACAATTACAAATACAGGCGGCGCAGAATTAAATATAAAAAATGTACGAGCTTCTTGTGGGTGTACTGCAGCTAAACCTGAAAAAAATAAATTAGCACCGAATGAATCTACAGACCTTAAAGTTGAGTTTAATTCTGCTTATAAATCGGGAAAGCAAATTAAATATGTTTATATTGAAAGTAACGATCCTGAGAATAAACAAATAAAGATAGAGTTTGATGGAAATGTTGTTGATAAAAAAGATACTGCAAAAATGGGATCAGCACCTAAACTATTTTTCCCGGAATCTGAACATGATTTTGGAAAAGTAAAAGAAGGAAAATCTGTTGATTATGCGTTTAAATTTATGAATAACGGAAATTCCCTTTTAGAGATTAAATCTGTAAATACTTCATGCGGCTGCACTGCTGCTATGCCAAGCAGCAAAAAAATAGAACCCGGCAAAGAAGGGACAATTAGAGTTGAATTTGATACTACGAATAGAACAGGTGAAGTTACCAGGACTATTGCTGTTAATTCGAATGACCCTGAAGAGCCAAATAAAATTCTTATTATCAAAGCTGATGTACAAAAAGACTAACTAAAATGAGTGACCTTTATGCCATGGTTTAAAAGAACAAAAGAAAACATTTCTCCGGATACACAGAAAAAAGATTTACCGGATGGCTTGTGGGAAAAGTGCCCAAGCTGTAATGAAATAATTCATAAAAAACAGTTGGAAGCAAATCTTTGGACCTGCTTAAAATGCGGTTATCATTTTAGAATAGGAAGTGCAGAATACATTTCAATTATTCTTGATGAAGGCAGCTTTAAAGAAATTGAAAAGAAAATGAGATCTGCTGATCCATTACAATTTGTTGATACAAAGAAGTATTCCGCAAGAATTCCAGATACAATTAAGAAAACCGGATTGAATGATGCAGTTAAGACCGGTACAGGGAAAATCAATGGACTTGATGTAGCATTAGGATGCATGGATTTTTCTTTTATTGGGGGAAGCATGGGATCAGTTGTTGGAGAAAAAATTGCAAGATTAACGGATAAAGCTTACAAGAATAAAATACCTTTAATAATTATTTCTGCCAGCGGCGGAGCAAGAATGATGGAAGGTGCTTTTTCATTAATGCAAATGGCTAAAACCAGTGCAAGATTAGCGCGGTTGGCTGAAGCAAAAATTCCATATATATCTGTTTTAACAGATCCAACTACCGGAGGTACAACTGCAAGTTATGCTATGCTGGGAGATATTCATATTGCTGAACCTCAAGCTTTGATTGGCTTTGCCGGCCCTCGTGTAATTAAACAAACAATTGGTAAAGATCTTCCAGCAGGATTTCAAAGATCCGAGTTTTTATTAGAACATGGTTTTATAGATTTTATTTCACCAAGAAAAGATTTAAAAGATAACCTTTTTAATATATTGTCTTTAATGAATTGAGGATTCAGATTAAGACTGTAACTACTGTTGAGGAGATGCATAAACTTTCCTCAAGATATAGGAAAGAAGGAAAGTTAATCGGTTTAGTTCCCACCATGGGTTTTCTGCATGAAGGCCATCTTTCTTTAGTTGAAAAATCAAAATCAATTTGCGATATAACCGTTGTTTCAATATTTGTTAATCCAACTCAATTTGCCCCTAATGAAGATTTAAGTTCTTACCCTCGAGATTTTGAAAGAGACAAAAATCTGCTAACACAAAAAGGTGTTGATATAATTTTTTGTCCTTCAGTTGAAGAAATTTATCCGGGTGATTTTCAAACTAATGTGGAAGTTTCAGACATAACTAAGATTCTTGAAGGAGAATCACGCCCGACTCATTTTAAGGGAGTAACTACGGTAGTTTCTATTTTATTTAACAGCATTTCACCTCATTATGCTTTTTTCGGGCAGAAGGATGCACAGCAAGTTACTGTGATAAAGCGAATGGTAAACGATTTGAAGTTTGATTTAAAGATTGTCGTATGTCCAATTGTTCGTGAAAAAGATGGCCTGGCAATGAGTTCAAGAAATTTCTATTTATCGAAGAAAGAAAAGGAAGATGCATTAGTCCTTCATAAATCTTTAAAACTTGGTTCTGAATTAATTCATCTAGGGGAGAGGAATCCGAAAGAAATAATTATTAAAATGAAAGTGTTGATTCAACAAGTTTCGTCCTCTAATTTAGATTATATAAAAATTGTTGATGCAAATACATTTAAGCTCGCTGAAGATTTAATTGAAGGAAAAGAATATTATATTCTTATTGCCTGTAAAATTGGTAAAACAAGATTGATTGATAATTCAAAAGTAAAGGTTTGAATACTTCTATCAATGATTTAATTCCCAAACAGATTTGACACCTAACAACACTAATGATTCGTCATATACATATTCGAAATTAATCTGTTTTAAAATTTCATTTGCATTCCCGCCTGTAGCATAAATAAAAATATTTTTAGCTTTGTAATTTTGTTTAATATAGCTGATTGTTTTTTCTATCAAACCCAAAGTAGAGTTTAAAACCCCGCTTGCTATTGATTGTTTTGTATCAGCGCCTATGAAATTTTCATAGTCATTTATTTCAACTGAAGGAAGCTGAGCAGTATTTTTTTGTAGGGATTTAAACATTGTTTTTATTCCGGGAGCAATTATTCCTCCTAAAAAAACTCCAGGATATTTAACAAAGTTAATTGTAGTTGCGGTTCCAAGATCAATTGTAATTATAAAATCTTTGTCGGAATAATTACTAAAATTTTTTGAATGCTTAAATAGATTAAATGCTCCTTCTGCAGAGCATAGTCTATCAATTCCAAGTGTAGCCGGCGTTTTGTATTCATTTATTAAATTAAATTTTCCCAGGTAATTTACAATGTAGGGAGTAATATCTAATTGTAATTGCAGAAGTTCGCTGAGGGATTTTGTTAAAGCGGGAACTACTGAAGAAACTGCGGCATACTTTATTTCCTTATCAGCATAAAAATTAATTAATGCCTCAATATTTTTAAATGAACTAATTTCCTTGATAATATTATTTTCAAAGGCAGCAGATTTAATTCTTGTATTTCCAATATCACAAGCTAAAAACATATTTTGATTTTAAAGTTATTATCCTAAGCTGACATCGCCAAAATGGATTTTTTCAATTTTATTCCCGGTTCTAAGTAAAAGAAAACCATTATTATCAATGTCATTAAAAATTCCGTAATTAGTTTTTTCTCCATCAGTAATAGAAATTTTTTCTCCGATCATTCTACAACGGGATTTCCAATCGTTCATTATAGCTTCCGGTGTTTTTTTCTACACTAATTAAAGTATCTTCAAAAATATTTAAAATTTCTGATAATAGTTTTTCTCTCTCCACTGTCTCATTTGTTTCCTGCTTGATGGAAGTGGGTGGATAATTAAAACTTCCTTGAAATAAAGTTTGGTTTACATTCAAACCTATCCCGATAACAAGCCTTTCAACAGAACTTCCATGTGAATAAGATTCTAAAAGAATACCTGCCGTTTTTTTCCCGTTGATTAAAATATCATTCGGCCACTTTAATTCTGTTTTTAGCTGGAATAAATTTTCAATTGATAATGCCACTGAAAGAGAAGTTCCAAAGTTTACCAGGTTTATAAGTTTCTTTAAATATCTTTTATCTGTTAGCAAAATTGAGAAGGTTAAATTTTGATCTTTAGCGCTGTACCAGGGTCTATTTTTTCTACCCTTTCCTTTTATTTGTTTTTCTGCAAGTGCTACAGTTCCGTTAATGTTAAATTTATTTTCTTTATCCAACAATAATGAATTAGTCGATTCTACTTCATCACAATAAATAAAATTTCTGCCTATAAAATCGGTATCAAGCTTAATATCAAATGTTTCTAAATTGAACAATTTATACCTCAGAATATTTTCAATTACAAATATAAAATAATTGATATATTGTCAGAATTATTACGCAATAAATATTTAGCCGTGACATTAAGACATAATGACTGACAAAATCACATTTGGATTGCTCTTCATCATTATGACATATAACTCCTTTCATTTATATAAGTTAACAGCTAAATTAATTATTGGTACAAGGATTGTAATGTTTAATGTACGTTTGGAAATGAATAAAATAAACAAAAACAATTTTTAACAGGAGATGAGAAAATGACACTAATTAAATTTGAACCTTTAAGAGACTTGGAAAATTTTAACGATAGAATTCAAAAATTTTTTAATGGCTTTCCAAGCTTTGGATTGGATTTGGAAAGTTCATTTAATCCGAGAATAGATATTTCTGAAGATGACAACAATATATTTATTGAAGCTGAGATTCCCGGAGTTAAAAAAAGCGACATAAATATTTCAATTCAAGATAATATTTTAACCATTAAAGGTGAAAAGAAATCTTTGAATGAAGACAAAAAAGATAAAAGCTTTTATAGAAGTGAACGATCGTATGGCTCATTTACGCGAAGTTTTACTTTGCCTGCTGAAGTAAATCCTGATAAAGTAGAAGCTAAATTTGAAGATGGAATTTTAAATATAAGTATTGCTAAAATTCACCCTCAACCAAAAAAAGAAAAAATGATTGAGATAAAATAAACTAATAAAATAGAAAACTAATAGCGGCTGTAAATGCCGCTGTCTTTTAAAACATAAGGAGTGAAATATAATGGGTAAAATAATTGGAATTGACCTGGGAACGACAAACTCATGCGTAGCTGTGATGGAAGGTAATGATCCGGTGGTTATACCAAATTCTGAAGGTGGAAGAACAACACCATCTGTAGTTGCATTTACAAAAAATGGAGAACGTTTAGTAGGCCAGCCGGCTAAAAGGCAGGCAATAACTAATCCTAAAAATACAATCTTCTCCATAAAAAGATTTATGGGCCGGTTAATTAATGAAGTCGGAGACGAAAAGAAGAAAGTTCCTTATGAAGTTATTTCAGGTGATGGAAATTCTGCAAGAGTTAAGATAGACGATAGGGTTTATTCTCCTCCTGAAATAAGTGCTATGATTTTACAGAAGATGAAAAAAACTGCTGAAGAATATTTAGGACAGGAAGTTACAGAAGCTGTGATTACAGTTCCTGCTTACTTTAATGATTCGCAAAGGCAGGCAACAAAAGATGCCGGTGAGATTGCAGGGCTTCAAGTTAGAAGAATAATTAATGAACCAACTGCAGCGGCATTAGCTTATGGTTTGGATAAAAAAGGTAAGGATCACACAGTTGCAGTTTATGATTTAGGCGGTGGTACTTTTGATGTTTCTATTCTCCAATTAGGTGACGGTGTTTTTGAAGTTAAATCTTCAAACGGTGACGGGCATCTTGGCGGTGATGATTTCGATCAAAGATTGATTGATTATTTAGCCGATGAATTTAAGAAACAGGAAAGTATTGATTTACGTAAAGATCCGATGGCATTACAACGATTAAAAGAAGCTGCTGAGAAAGCTAAAATTGAATTATCATCTTCAGCTTCTACAGATGTCAATTTGCCTTTTATAACCGCTACTCAAGATGGGCCTAAACATTTAAACTTAAATATATCACGAGCTAAGTTTGAACAAATGATTGATGATTTGGTTCAGCGAACTAAAACTCCATGTGAAAAGGCTTTGAAGGATGCTAATGTTTCTGCTTCAAATATCGATGAAGTTATACTTGTTGGCGGATCTTCAAGAATTCCTATGGTTCAAGAACTAGTAAAAAATATTTTTGGCAGAGAACCTCATAAAGGCGTGAACCCTGACGAAGTTGTAGCAATCGGTGCTGGAATTCAGGGCGGTGTTTTAGCAGGGGATGTTAAAGATGTTCTGCTTTTGGATGTTACTCCTCTTGCTCTTGGAATCGAAACCCTCGGCGGCGTTATGACAAGATTAATCGAATCGAATACAACTATTCCCACTAAGAAGAGTGAAGTATTTTCAACAGCATCGGATAGTCAGCCTTCTGTTGAAATTCATGTTCTTCAGGGTGAAAGGCCGATGGCAGCAGATAATAGGACATTAGGAAGATTTCATTTGGATGGAATTCCACCTGCTCCAAGAGGTATTCCTCAAGTTGAGGTTACATTTGATATCGATGCAAATGGTATTATGCATGTCAGTGCTAAAGATAAAGCTACTAACAAGGAGCAAAGTATAAGAATTACTTCTTCCAGCGGATTGAATAAAGACGATATTGAAAAAATGAAAAACGATGCTAAAGAGCATGCTGCTGAAGATAAAAAGAAAAAAGAATCTGTTGAAGTTAAGAACCAGGCTGACAGTTTAGTTTTCCAGACAAAGAAACAAATTGAAGAAATGAAAGATAAAATTCCGGCGGATTCTAAATCAAGGCTTGAAGCGGAAATAAAAAAAGTTGAAGATGCAATTGCTTCAAACAATACAGATCAAATAAAAACTGCTACTGAATCATTGAATAAAGCTTGGAGTGAAATAGCTTCTACACTTTATTCGCAGGCTGGCGGCCCCGAACAAGGCCAGGGTCCGCAAGCTGAACAACAGCAGCAGCAATCTGGTTCTTCTGAAGACGGCAAGAAAGAAAAAGATGATGTACAGGATGCATCTTATGAAGTAGTTGACGATGATGAGAAAAAAGATAAATAATAATTTTTAGAGTTTGTTTTGAATTTCTGAATATGTCATTCAGAGCTTGTCGAAGACTGACTTAACAGGGTAAGTTCACATCCCGATTTTATCGGGACTAAGTGTGACAATGTAAATTAAATTTAAGACGAACTTAAAAGTCTATATAAATTCGAATTCAATAAATAAAAAAATAATCGAAGGAATAATAAAATGAACGACAATAAAGATGTAGTAAACGTCGAGAATAAAAAAGAAACCCAGGAATGGGAAGCAGCCTTGGAAAATGAAAGCACTGTTGCCCCATTTGTTGATATTTATGAAACAGATGATGATTTTGCAATTGTAGCAAATATGCCTGGCGTTTCTAAAGAAAATGTGAAGTTAAAATTGGAAGAAGAATCTTTAACCATCTTTGGAAAGATTAATTATGATGAAGCTGTAAGCCGTAAATATATTTTGAATGAAAAAGCAATTGGTAATTATTATAGAAAATTCAGGATTGCCAACAGCATTGATGAAACCAAAATATCTGCTAAATTTGAAAACGGACAGCTTGTCGTAAATCTTCCAAAACATGACAGATTGAAACCCAGAACAATCAATATCCAATAATTGATAACGACCGATAAACAATAGCCCATCAATTTTGATGGGCTTTTTTATTTTAAAAAATAATTTATTCCGGTAGCTTCAATTCCCAAAGTAGTTGCTTCTTATTCGCTGTCTTGTTGTTACAAACATTCAATTCCTCTAGAATTGATTTTAGAATTAATTAAAAATTCTGAACTATTGATTGTCGAAATTAGTTTATAAAGACTAAGATAAAAACTCGGACTAATATGCCCGAAAGGGAATAAATCTCTGTAATATTTCTTGCTTAACAAATAGCACAATCCCGGGAGGTTCAATTAGATGCTGACAAAATTAACGCAATTGTTTAATTAAAAACATAGGTCTTTTTACAACATTTCTTTGCCCTAAATCATTTTAATTATTATTAAGTAATGATTATCTTTTAACCACTAAATTTTATTTCGTTGAATCAATTTGACTCACAGTTCCAAAAAAAATAGAATTATATTTATAGATTTAATGCGGGCATTTGCCGTTCTCCAGATGGTTCAAGGGCATACCACAGATGTTCTTTTAGCAAATAATTACCGCGATCTGGATAATCCTTTTTTTGCTTTGTGGTTTTTTATGCGAGGCATGACGGCTCCTATATTTATGTTTACAGCAGGAACTGTTTTTACGTATTTATTCAGACTGTCAAAAGAGCCATTTGAAATAAATCCACGTGTCTCTAAAGGAATAAAAAGATTTTTACTTTTGATTAGTCTTGGTTATTTATTGCGATATCCAACAGCTACAATCATCAGCTTTACTCAAATATCTACGGAAAGCTGGAATACATTTTTTGTAGTTGATGTATTGCACTCTATCGGCTTTGGAATACTTTTTCTTCTTACGTTCGCGTATGTTGCTGAGAAAATCAAATTGAACGATTATTTTATGTTTGGGTTGGGCGGCGCTTTGTTTTTTATTCTTGCTCCTTTTTTTGAAAAAATTGATTGGATTCATTACTTACCAAGATTTTTAGCCGGTTATTTTTATTCCGGTACCGGGTCATTGTTCCCATTATTCCCATGGTGCGGATATGTAATAATAGGTGGGGTCTTGGGAAGTTATCTCGCAAAACATCCAAACGTGTTTAAGACAAAACAATTTAGTTTAAGACTAGGTGCAGGAGGAGTAATATTACTAACAGCATTTCTAATTTGTACCTTGATTTATAATAATTTTTATCATGAGAGCTTATATTGGTTAAATTCTTATAGCATAATTTTGCTTAGGGTTGGATTTGTATTAATATTGAATTCAATAGTTTCATTTATTTCTTTATCAATTGAAACTATCCCAAGGTTTTTAATTTTGGTTGGCAGAAATACTTTGCTTATTTATATAGTTCACCTGGTAATATTATACGGCAGTGCCTGGAACCCTGGGTTTAAGTTATTTATACGATAAATCTTTTACAGCATGGCAGACGTTTGGCACTGCTATAACTATGATATCTTTAATGTCGTTAATGGTGTGGATAATTCATAAATTTAAAATTAAGAATAAACAATTAGTTACCTAAAATTGAATTAATTCAAATGAGAAAATCCGACTCAACATACTCCTGATGTTATAATTGAAGAAAAAGTATTCGAGCAGTCATTGCGCCCCGAATCGATCAAGGAATTTTTCGGCCAATCTAGAATTACTGATAATTTAAAAGTATTTATTTCGGCGGCAATTAAAAGAGGTGAAGCCCTTGATCATGTTTTATTAACCGGCCCTCCCGGATTGGGCAAAACAACTTTAGCTCATATTATTGCTAAGGAAATGGGAGTGAAATTAAAAATTACTTCCGGGCCTGTCTTAGAAAAGCCCGGTGATTTAGCTGGGCTTTTAACTAATCTTGAAGAGAACGCAGTTTTATTTATTGATGAGATCCATCGCCTTAGCCCGGTTGTTGAGGAATATTTATATTCAGCTATGGAAGATTATAAGCTGGATATAATGATTGACAGCGGCCCAAATGCCAGGACTGTTCAAATTAAATTACCTAAGTACACTTTAGTTGGAGCTACTACTCGTGCCGGAATGCTTACTTCTCCACTGCGCGACAGGTTTGGTATAAAATTTAGATTTGATTATTATGATTCTGAAATTTTGGATAGAATAATTTCACGTTCATCAACGATACTGAATGTTAAGATTGATAAAGATGCTTCTTTTGAAATTGCAAAACGCTCCCGGGGTACTCCTAGAATCGCTAACCGTTTATTAAGAAGAACCCGTGACTTCGCAGATTTTGAAGATAAAAAAGTTATCGATGTAGAAATATCAAAGAAAGCATTAAATGCACTGGAAGTTGACGAATATGGATTGGATGAAATGGATAAAGATATTATTCTAACTATCATTGAAAAATATCAAGGCGGGCCGGTTGGCTTGGGAACTCTTGCTGTTGCTGTTAATGAAGACCCCGGAACTATTGAGGAAGTTTATGAACCTTTTTTAATTCAGCAGGGGTTTATTCACCGTACGCCGAGAGGTAGGGAAGCAACCCATCTTGCTTATAAAAGATTTGGTAAAGTAAAATTTGAAAAAGACAAAGGGGAATCATTATTTGATAAATAGTTTGTAATTATAAAGGTGTTAAACTAAATGAAAATTCAATTGTTGTCCTGGATAAATATTGTTCTAATTATTTTATTCTCTTCGCCGGTATTCTCTCAATCAAAACTCTTTATTCCAACTAACATACAAAAAGCTTATGAAAATGGGGTCCGTTCTCTTGATGGTAAATCCGGAAAAAATTATTGGATAAATTCTGCAGATTATAATATCAAAGTTAGTGTTGATCCGCCAACGAGGCTTGTAAAAGGAACTGAGCATATAACTTATTTAAATAATAGTCCTGATACTCTTAAAGAGATTGTTTTGAGATTATATCAAAACATAAATAAAATTGGTGCTCAGAGAGATTTTATGTTAAATAAAGAAACTATAACTGATGGGATCACTATTGACCGAATAAAAATTAATGACAAAAAATTTAATTTAGATTCATCTTCTGATTTTCAAGGTACACTACAGACTTTAAAATTAAAAAATTATTTAAATCCAAATGATAAATTTAATTTTGATATAGATTGGCATTTTACAATTCCTCAAAGCGGCAATGTCAGAATGGGAACTTATGATTCAACTTCTTTTTTAGTTGGTTATTGGTATCCTCAAATTGCAGTTTATGATGACATTGATGGTTGGGATGTTTATCCTTATTCAGGCTTATATGAGTTCTATAATGATTTTAATAATTTTGATGTTGAGATAACTGTCCCAAACTCTTTTACTGTTTGGTCAACAGGGGAATTACAAAACAGCGAATCTATTTTTACAAAAAAATATTTAGATAGATATAACGAAGCTCATCATTCAGGTGAAATCATACATATTGTTGATAGTAATGAAGTGGAAGCCGGGAATATATTTAATTCAGCAAATCCGACAAATACCTGGCATTATATTGCAAAACATGTCCCGGATTTTTGCTTTGGTTTAAGCGACCATTATTTATGGGATGCAACAAGTTTAGTCGTTGATGATAAAACTAATAGAAGAGTTTATATTGCGGCGGCATATAAAAAACAGTCAAAAGATTTTTTTGAAGTTGATAAGATAGCAAGGGATGCAATCAACTTTCTTTCAAGAGATTTGCCGGGAGTTCCATTCCCATTTCCTTCTCTCACTGTTTTTAACGGCGGCGGCGGAATGGAATATCCAATGATGGTTAATGATGGTTCATCTGATAGCTATGGAGGTGATGCACAATTAACATCACATGAGATTACTCATAGTTATTTCCCTTTTTATATGGGAATAAATGAAAATAAATATGCCTGGATGGATGAAGGTATGGCAGTGTTTCTTCCGCTTGGTTACCAGGAATCGGCAGACTCGACTTACGACCCAAGAGGAAGAAGATTTATCCACTATGAAAAAATGATGGGGAATGAAATTGAAATGCCAATGATGATTCCTTCAGTACTGTTGGGAGTTTATCAAGCTTATCGTAATGCTTCTTATAATCGATCGGCTTATGCTTATATAACTTTAAAAGAATATTTAGGCGATGCCAGGTTCAAAAAAGCTTTGCATGAATATATGCAGAGATGGAACGGTAAACATCCAATCCCTTATGATTTCTTTTTTACTTTTAATGATGCAGCTGGTGAAGACTTAAGCTGGTTTTGGAAACCTTGGTTTTTTGAAAGAGGAGTTGTTGATTTAGGAATAAAATCAGCGAGCTTTTCAAACGGAAATTTAAAAATTGTTATTGAAAATCGTGGGCAAATACCAGCTACGGCACCAATTAGAATTATTACAACTAAAGATACAATTTATTCAAGTATATCTGCCGGGGCATGGAAATCAGGTAAAAAAGAATTTATCATTAATAAAAAAATTGATGCTGCGGTATTAAAAATAATAATTGGGAATAAGGACTATCCGGATATAAATAGAAAAAATAATGAATTTAATTTTTCTTTAAATTAAATGTGATATCAATTATAAACGATTTTAAATGTGATTGTATCAACGGTACATTATCTTAATTATGATTAACATTGGATTGTAAATCGAATAATTATAATAAAGGAGACGTCATGGATAGATTAGAAATAAAAGGAAATTGGAATGAGTTAAAAGGTAAACTAAAATCAAAATGGGGAACATTAACTGACGATGACCTTGCTTATTCAGAAGGCCAGGAAGATCAATTGGTAGGCCGTATTCAAAAGAAAACCGGACAAACAAGACAAGCAGTAATTGATTATATCAATAGTATAGGTAAATCTAATTAATAATAATGCATTTTAATTTTAAATACAAAGGCATATCATTTGTTGTGATATGCCTTTTATTATATACATTAAGAAAAGGTTTTATTATGCCCTACAAAAAAATGAATAGGATAAAAAATAAGAAACAATATGAAGAACTAAAGAAAACTGGAATGAGTAAAAAGAAAGCTGCACGTATTGCAAATTCACCAACAAAAAAGACAAGTAAAAA
Source organism: uncultured Bacteroidota bacterium (assembly GCA_963777615.1). Lineage (GTDB taxonomy): Bacteria > Bacteroidota > Ignavibacteria > Ignavibacteriales > Ignavibacteriaceae > CAVSWT01. The sequence goes on from CAVZSD010000046.1 coordinate 57,823, forward strand.
AGGTGGTAAGGCTTCCAAATATGAAGAATGGACAAAAAGCGAACTTTATGAAAAAGCAAAGAAAATAGGAATTAAAGGCAGATCCAAAATGAATAAAAGCCAGCTGATTAATGCTTTGAGAAAAGGATAAAAAATTTTAGTTATTATTAACTTTTAAAACAAATTCCAATTCATCTTTTATTAGTAATCCGTTTTTCGCTGTTTCCGGAATTTCGAGTTTGATTTTTTTTGTTTATTTCTCTACAAAATATTTTTTGACAATTAGGAATTACTATCCCAATTTTTACAAACATCAATCCATTTTTTATTTTGTGAATATTCAGATAACTCTTCACAAGTTAATTCAATCGCTGAGTTTCTACTTCCGCAAGCTGGGAAGACTGTGGTAAATCTTTTTAATGATATATCAAGATAAACAGGCAAATTATTTTTTAATCCGAATGGGCAAACCCCGCCTATTTCATGTCCGGTAAATTCCAAAGCTTCATCTGCTGAAAGCATCCTAGCTTTAAATGCAAACTCAGATTTGAATTTACTATTATCAATTTTTGCATCTCCGGCAGCTACAATCAGCATAGCGCTATCTCCATTTTTAAGTGAAATTGTTTTTGCTATTCTTGCAGGTTCAACTCCTAAAGATTGAGCAGCTAATTCAACTGTGGCGGTAGAATTGTTAAGCTCTATAATATCATTTTCTCTTCCGAATTTCTGAAAATAATTTTTTACGTTTTCTAATGACATATTCGCTTAACCTTATTATTGTTTTTTATGATGAATTTCTTTATGAAAATATAAATTTAGCTTAATAGTTTCATAAAACTAAATAAACCCAATTTCTCAAAGAAATTGGGTTTATTCATGTAGTCGTAATTGAAATTATTTTATCAGGTTCATCTTTTTTGTTACAACAAAATCATTTGCGTTAAGTTGGTCCGGATGGACCGCTATGCTATAAAAATAAATTCCGCTTGCTAAATTGTAATTATTTGTGTTAAAAATAATTTCATGAATCCCGGCACTGTATTCATCATCTGCTAATACAACAACCTGCTCTCCAAGAGTGTTATAGATTGTCAATTTAACTCTTGCAGAACTTATTTAGTTGAAATCTTATTGTTGTTGAAGGATTAAAAGGATTAGGATAGTTTTGATATAACTCAAAATTTTCAGGATGGGCTGCATCTGCGACTACTGAAGTTACAGGTTCTCTGTAAATAATTCTAAATGCATCTGCTGCAACTTTACCTGTCGCATTGTCATCCATGAGATTATAATTTTACCTTTTGATTCAGAACAGCTTGAGATAAAAAAATCCATTGGCCTCCGTTTATTTGATGGGTCTTAATGACTTCCTGATCTTCGCTTGCAGAGATTTTAAATTTTGTATCATATGCAAAATCCGAACTGGACGGCCACCAACCCCAAACATCATATTTCCCGGAACTAAGCTGCTCTGTTTATATGTAATTGAGTTGTTTCCCGAACCTCCTTCAGCAGTTACATAATCATCGCCAAAATAAAGCAAGCCGGATGTTTCCGAACTCCAATTCCCTATCAACTGAGCATCTTTGTTATCAAGAATAATATATTTTGGAGTTGACAACTGTAAGTACTCTGCAATGGAATAAACAGTTCTTCTTCCAAGCTCATTCCAAATTTTCATTTGTTACCCATTCACCATCGGAATATTGGTCATAAGGTGTTTCATAAGTTAATGCCATTACTTTATCTCCATAATTATTCCACAGCCAGCCTTCAGGAAAGTACGGCTGTCAAATTAGAATAGCTGTAATCATTCATTGCAAAGTAAGGAATATCAGAAACATTAATATTCGCAAATTGATTTTCTCTTAGTATAATAATCAATTGAAGTTGAAGGGCGAGATGAATCCAGAAAGTACAGAATTGTGCAGCCTGTGAATGTAGATTTAGAAAAACTTTAATCACATTTTTAGAATTTATTTCTATCATTCTTTGCTTTAATAAAGTGATTTCCTTTGTAGTTTGAGATGGGTCATAATTCCAGTCTTGTTCAAGATCAATAAAACATAATTAGTTCTTGACCTTCCGTAATAAACTCCATCCGGGTTATCAAAAGGAATTAAATGAAAAATTATTTTCTTCCTGTAATACTCAATCACTTCATCATCTTTAAGTAAAGTTTGAACAATTCCATCAAAATGGAATGAGCTGGGTGTTTCACCAGGGTGAGTTCTGGCATGAATCCAAACAGCATATTTTAAGCTGTCAGGAACAGAGAAATCGGTTAAAATTATTTCCTGCATTGGAAGTTTTTTTGGAGTAGATCCAAGTGTATCAACTTTTACATAAGAGCTTTGTTTCCATTCATTAATTCTTTCCATCAAGTAAGTGAAAGTGTATGGATTGTAGTAAGCGACAAAAACTGTATCTTCTTCAAATGTTTTTTGAAAGATATCTTTATCAGGGCTTTCTCCCGCGCTGAAGCGAGTGAAGTTTCTATTATCATAAGAATAAACTGCACGGGTTACATCACTATTTGTAATTGTTACTCTTATGAATTTATCTTTTACACCTGTAATTCTAAAATAGAACCATCTTCCGCCAATATCTTCTTTTGTTTTTACGGAATAATTAACTGAATCTGTAGTTGAAACACTAAGTAAATTTCCACTTTCAAAATTTGCATTAAATTTAACTTGTGCGAAATTTAAAGTTGAAATGAATATTGAAAACAGTAAAAGTTTTTTCATAAATATTATATTTTAATTATTAGAGTTAAGAGAATAAATTAATTGATTTTAAAATACGCTTTAATGTCTTCCATTAATACATCATCAGTTAAAACATACTTGAGAATTTTGGGTTTGTTTCTCCCATCAGTAAGTATTGTCCCGAAGTTAATAGAATCCCGGTTCACAATAATGCTTAAATCTATATCATATTTTATTTCAATTATTCTGTCGAACAAATACTCTGTTTTTATGTTATTGTGTTTTAGAAAAGGAACAACTTTGTTTGTATAATTATTAAAATCATCAATTGCATCTAAGTAATTTTCATTTAAAGTATCGAGTTCAGCGGCTGAAGGGCCGAAAAAATAAACTGCATTAACTGAATAGGTTTGATTATTTTGAGCCGTCAATTGAGATGCAAATTGAAATGTTAATAGTATTACGATAATATTCAATAATTTAAATGAATTCATTGTTCGCTAATCTATAAAAATATATTTTCCTAAAACAATTTTAATAAATAATAATAATGCATAGTTTTATACATCCCCCCAATAAACTTCAGTCCTATAATTAAATCTGACGGTATTATTTACCGCATATTTTTCAAAAGCGTTATATAAAACTTTTTCTAATTCTAAATAGTTTTCTGTCCCTTCTTCTGGAGCGTAAGAGCTGGATAACAATCTTCCCATTACTCCTTCAAAATTAAACTCCTGGAAATTGTCAAACTCTACTTTTGTGTATTCTGAAGAAAAACATTTTTGGAAATCATTATCGTTTAGGTTTTGATGATTCACTTCATTATAATCCGATGAATACTTTTTAAAGCTTCTTCATACACTTTTAAAAATTCAGTGTTATTTACACGGTTATTCCAGATTAAAATTAATTTCCCATCTCGCTTTAAAATTCTTTTAAATTCAAGTTTTGATTTCGGAATATTGAACCAATGAAATGCCTGAGCCGAAGTAATAAAATCAATTGAATTGTTTTCTAATGTTGTATTCTCTGCTGTTGCGTTTACAGAAAAACAATTTGAAAAATTACCGAATGCTTTAATTGCAGCCGACCGCATTTCATTATTGGGTTCTACCGCATAAATAGTTTTTACTTTATCAACCAATAATTTTGTAAATATTCCTGTACCCGAACCAATATCTGCAACAGTTGAATTTTTATTAATACCAACAATTTCAATCAAGTAATCAATTAATTTTTGGGGGTAAGATGGCCTGTATTTAATATAATTCTCAACTCTATTTGAGAAGCGTTTTGTTGTATCTTTCATATAAATATTATTTAATCTTTGATCTTAAGTTACTACTCCAGATATGGCCCATGCACGGGCAACTAAATTAATAGTACCATCCAGGTTACTTTTCAACTTTAGCTCCAAACTATCTTTTAAAGCACTTCGTTTTATTTCGGAAAGAGAATCAACATAAAAAGGGGCCGGTCCGGTTCCTCCTAAAAATGGCTGCCAAAAATCTGAAAATTTTTTAAAGTTGGTTTGAATATCAATAGCCTTTGATTTTATCTCATCTAAGCCGCATTCTCGAAAAATTGTTTCTAAAATGTTTTGTTTGCACATTGGGAATCGAATTCCTTCATCAAGATCTTTAGCAGATGGGTCAATTTCAGATACAGTGTCCCAAAATATTCTGAGTAAATCCATACGATCTGTATAATCCCAAACATAAGCAGCTATGGTGCTGCCGGGGTGCGTACCATTTAACATTTTACTTATTGATTGATTTAGATCAGGAGAAAATTTAACACCAAAACCTGATACCACTAAATCAAAACCATTTAGGACACTAGGTAAATTTTCAATTCCAGCATGAAACACTGAAACTCTGGGGTCAGAAATTCTATTTTTTGTAAACTTAACAAATTGGTCGGATGAATCGCACGCAATTAAAAATGATGGATCTGCATATTTCAAAATTGCGGATGTAAGTGATCCTGTTCCGCAGCCAACTTCAAGCCATTTTGATTTAGGTTTATATTTGAGCCATTCGAGAAAGTTTGTTGCAACTTTATAACTCCATTTTCCCATAAAAGATTCATACGCATCACCCTCTGACCATTGCTGAGTTTCGATTGAATCATTCATTAATTTTTCAGTTCGTTTTAAATTGATTTGATATATTATTTTATAATTTCTCAATCTTTAATTTCGAAATGTTATTTCTAATTATTCAAACAATAATTTAAAAGTTAAAATTTTAATAATGCTCATATAATACTTCATTTTTCTTTATTAAGATAAGGACAGGTTTTTGAATTGTCATATTTTTGCTTCAAAAAAATATACATTTTTTAGGATTAAAAATCTAAAAATATTTGAAATCGAAAGAATTATCTGATTTCCAAAAAAACAATAATTTTTTAACACGAAATTATTTGTGTGCAAAGCAACTTATTCACATATTTAAAAATCGAAAAATTTATTTGTTATGAAGATCTTAAAATTTTTACTATTTACATCACCTCTGCTTTTATTCATAATTATTGCTTCGTATCGAGATTTAAACGAAGGAAAACTTGGTACCCGCACAAATCCAATCAGACTTTATTTTACACCATCAGTTGACGCAAAAAGAATTACAACCAATGCCCGTGATTTAATTGACTTTCTTGAAAAAGAAACCGGCTATTATTTTGTTTCTGCCGTGCCGGCAAGCTTTGTGGCTGTTGTTGAAGCCTTTGGAACAAAAAAAGCTGACATTGCCGGGCTAAACACTTTTTCATATTTAATGGCGAATGCAAAATATGGCGTGCAGGCAAAATTAAGAATTGTTCGTGATGGAGGAGAAACTTCATACCGCGGCCAAATTATTACAAGAGTTGATTCCGGAATTGACAGCTTAAAAGATATCGAAGGAAGAAGCATGGCTTATGTTGATCCTTCTTCTACTTCCGGTTATATTCTTCCCAGGGCAAAGTTAGATGGTATGGGAATTCATCCCAGTGAAACTGTATTTGCAATGCGTCATGATAATGTTGTAACCATGGTATACCAGGGCCAGGCTGATGCCGGAGCAACATATTATTCTCCTCCCAATGCGAAAACAGGAGAAATTTTAGATGCTCGCATGAGAGTTGAAAAACAATTCCCGGATGTTGAAAAGAAAGTAAAAATCATTGGATTTACAGAACCGATTCCAAATGATCCATGGGTGTTTAGAAAAGATTTGCCTGAAGAAATGAAAAATAAAGTTATCAAAGGCTTAATAGATTATGTCAAAACTCCGGAAGGTAAAAAAGCGATGTTTGATATTTATGATATAGTAGGATTAATTCCAACAAAGGATAGCGATTACGATCCGCTTCGAAAATTATTAAAAGAGCAGCATGTTTCATTTGAAGACCTGGTAAAAAAATAATGTTATTAAAAGTAGATAATCTTCATAAAATTTATCCAAACGGAACGCACGCATTAAAAGGTGTAAGCTTTGAAGTTGATGCCGGCGAATTTTTAATAATCATCGGATTATCCGGTTCCGGTAAATCAACTTTATTAAGATGCATAAACCGGTTGATAGAACCAACTTCAGGAACAGTAGAATTTCTTGGGGAAAATATTACTCATGTTAAAGGTGAAGAATTAAGAAAAGCAAAAAGTCAGATTGGAATGGTTTTTCAGCAATTCAATTTGATAAAAAGAAGATCGGTGTTAACAAATGTTCTTACCGGAAAATTAGGTTCATTAGGAACATTTGAATTCTATTCTTGAAAAATTTTCCAAAGAAACTATAGACGAAGCTTATAGAAGCTTAGAAACAGTTGGCATTACAGAAAAAGCAAACATCACGTGCGGATTCACTTAGCGGCGGCCAGCAGCAGCGTGTAGCAATTGCCAGAAGCTTAATGCAGAATCCAAAACTACTTTTAGCAGATGAACCTGTTGCTTCTTTGGACCCTGCAACATCAAATTCGGTTATGCAGTATTTTGAAAAAATTAATAAAGAGCTTGGAACCACAGTAATATGCAATCTTCATTTTTTAAGTTTAGTGAGAAGATATGCGTCGCGTGTAATTGCTTTGAAAGCTGGTGAGATAGTTTACCAGGGTTTGCCTGGAGAAATTGACGAAACATGGTTTAGAACTATTTACGGGGAAGAAGCAGAAGAGGTGGAAATTAGATGACAATTCAAAATCCGGAAATTGAATTAACTCCCCATCAAATTATTGATCAGAATAAAAAGAGAGAAGAGAAATTTAATATTCTTAAATCTGCTTTGCTCGATATTTTTCTTGTTTTTTATTCTCTTATTGTTTTGGAAAGAGCGATTTATTACAAGTTTATTTTAGAATTGCGTGAACTTCCTTTTTCATGGAGAGAAATTGGGATTATTTATGTTATAAGTGTTGTGCTTGGTATATCTATGGACATTCTCAAGAACTTCACTTTCATGCAAGCTTTTTGGAATTGCAAAAGATAATAAAGTAACAAAATGGACTGTGGAAATTTTCGGTTGGTTTTTGTTTAACATTACTTTTATTGCCGGCTGGATTGTTACAAAAATTTCAATCGTCGGTTTATTCAGCAGCGAAGGAATGCAGGGAGCAGAAAGAATTTTCAGTGCAATATTTCAGCCGGAACATGGGAATTTTTGATGATGCATTATTTGCGATGATTGAAACAATTTATATTGCTTTGCTCGCAACTCTTATTTCAATTCCGCTTACACTTATTTTAAGTTTTTTTACTGCAAGAAATTTAATGAAGACCAATAAAATATCATTTGCTATTTATTATGTTTTAAGAATATTCTTGAATTTTATTCGGTCTATTGAGCCTTTAATTTGGGCTATTATATTTTCAGTATGGGTTGGAATTGGTCCTTTTGCCGGTATGATAGCATTGCTGGTTCATACAATTGCATCCAATGCAAAATTGTATTCTGAGGCAATTGAAAATATTGAAGAAGGCCCTGTCGAAGCTATTTCTGCAACCGGGGCAAATAAAATTCAGGTTGTTTGGTATGCGGTTGTTCCTCAAATTGTATTACCATTTCTTTCATTCACAATTTACCGCTGGGATATAAATGTAAGGATGGCTACTATAATTGGTCTAGTTGGCGGCGGTGGTATCGGTACTTTGCTAATGCAGTATCAAGGCCTTGCGCGATGGCATGAAGTAGGGCTAATCGTTTTAATGATTGCTTTTGTAGTTTGGGTGATGGATTACATCAGTGCAAAAATTAGAGAAGCGATTTATTAGATTAATTTAGGGTAAGTTAATTTTCTATTTGTAGCCCATAATAAAAATCATTCAATTCCCAATTCATATTTTTTTAATAATCAAAATTTATATTTTATAACTTAGAATTGGTTTGCATTTTTCTAAATCGTTTAATTGATAGATGAAACTCTTAATTATCCTTTTATTCTTATTTCAAATTATTGTTTACCCTCAGATAGATAGTATAATCTACAAATCCAAATACTTTTTCAAAGAAAAATTTATATAAAGCAATCAGTGTACTTGCTGATGATTCATTGCAAGGACGGGAAACAGGAACGATTGGAGAAAAGAAAGCTGCCGAATATACTAGTAAATCAATATAATAAAATTGGGTTGCAGCCTTTGGGTAATAATGGCTCGTATTATCAGGATATCCCTATGCATGGCAGCATTCCTTTGCCTGGTTCTCAACTTCTATTATATAACAACAACGATACTACTGAATTAAAAATTGACGAAGATTATTATTTGTATAAATATGGCGAACAAACTTTTATACCTGCACCTATACAATTGGTTTTTGTCGGCTACGGGATTGTAGCTCCTGAATTTGATTACAACGATTATCAATCAGTAGATGTCAGCGGGAAAATTGCTGTTATACTTTCCGGCGAGCCAAAATCAAAAGATGAAAATTATTTTGAAGGTGATAATCCGACAATTTACAGCTATCCGGAGGCAAAGCAAAGATTAGCACTTTCAAGAGGAGCAGCGGGAAGCATCATCATTCCCAACATTTATGATAATGGAAATTCTGAATGGGAGAAAGCTAAAAAGAATTTTCAATTTGAATATGTTACTCTCGGATATTCTGTAACAAGTAATTTAAGCTTAATAATTAATCCTGATAAAATAAATCAATTGTTTATCCGCAGCGGTTATGATTATGATGATATTGTTAAAATGCATATTGAAGGAAACATGAAAAGCTTTGCATTAAAAACAAAGTATGTCATTTAAAGGTAAATTTAAAGAACGGGATTTTTTATCACCTAATATTATTGGAATTATAAAAGGTAATGATAAAGAGTTAAATAATTCATATTTAATTATAACTGCTCATTATGATCATCTTGGAATCGGGAAACCTGTGAAGGGTGATTCTATTTACAATGGTGCTTCGGATAATGCGATGGGTGATGCAGGCTTACTTGAAATTGCCAGGATAATGGAACAGAATAAAAGTAAAATTTCTCGTTCAATAATTTTTATTCTTTTAACCGGTGAAGAAAAAGGATTGCTGGGTTCAACATATTATACTGATAATCCTGTTGTACCGATTTACAAAACAGTTGCCAACATTAATATAGATGGACTTGCTTTCTACGATAAATTTAAAAGCGTAATTGGAGTTGGTTCTAATTATTCAACTTTAAAAGATTTTCTTAAAAAATCTACTGATAAGCTTAATCTTAAATTGACCGGCATTCCTTATGAGTTTGAAGGTGGGGAATCATTTTTTATGTCGGATCAAATTGCTTTTGCTATGGCAGGTATTCCATCAATATTAATTGCTGAAGGCCCGGACTATATTCATCATTCAAAGGATGAATCGATTAATATGCTGATCAATTACAGTAAAAATATTTATCATTCTCCACAGGATGATCTATCACAAGTAATTAATCTTGATGCCGTAGTCGAACACTTAAAAGTTATTTTGTCAATGTGTTTTGATTTATGTAATTCGGACAAAGTTCCTGAATGGAATCAAGGTTCACCATTTTTGTATGCTCGTCTTAAAGCTAAAGCTGAGAAGAGATAAGAGTGAAAAAATATTTATCATATTTAATTTTTATTTCTTTGCTTCAATTGAACAGCTGCTTCTTTAATCCAACCTCTCAAAAAAATATTATCAAGATAAAAGGCTCGGACACAATGTTAAAGCTTACAACTGATCTTGCGGAAGGCTTTATGAAAATTCGTCCTGACTTTTCAATTTACATTGAAGGAGGCGGCTCAGCTACCGGGGTAAAAGCCTTGCTCGATGGCAATGTAGACATTTGCACAGCTTCAAGGACATTAACTCCCGAAGAAGTAAAATTGCTTGCAGAGAAATATAATTTAATTGGAATTTCATATTTAATTGCTAAAGATGCTTTGAGCGTCTATCTGAACAATGATAATCCTATTAAAAATATTTCGATGCAAAACTTAAAAAAAATTTTTACCTGTGAAATAAGTAACTGGAAGGAAATTGGGGGAGACGATGCACAAATTGAAGTAGTTATCCGTCCTCCAAATTCCGGGACTCATTTGTATTTTCAAGAGCATGTTCTCAGCGGTGATGAATATTGTTCAAGTGTAAAAACCGAAGCGACAACAAATCAAGTAATTGAACAAGTTAAAGAAAATAAATATGCAATTGGTTATGGAGGTATCGGATTCAAAAACGGCATTTATCATTCTAAAATAAATGGAATAGAACCAACAGAAAAAAATGTTTTAAATGATAAATATCCAATCAGCCGCTATCTTCATTTTTATGTACTAAACACGCCGGAAAAACAAATCAAAGAATTCATTGAATGGGTCGTTAGTCCTGCCGGACAAGAAATTGTGCGAGAAGAAGGCTACATTCCTTTATGGGAAGAAAAATAGATAAACTAAAATTTACCTGCATTAAATTCCAAAGTTAACATTTCCATAATACTCTCTTAACATTATCTTAACATTGCCCTGCTAAGTTTGACTCGTCGAAGTTAACCATTTTTAATCATTTAAATAAAAGAACGGGAGAAAAATGAAATTTTTAACTAAACAAAATTTTTCTATTTCCTTGGGACCCAATATTTCAAAACCTATTACAATCATTTTCTTAATTATTCTCTTTGTTTTATCTGCAAAAGTCTTTGCCCAGGGAACAGGTTCTATAACCGGAAAAATTACAGATAAAACAACCAATGAAACACTTATTGGAGCCAATGTAGTTTTACTTGGAACAACTACAGGTGCATCAACGGACATAGATGGTGTATATAAGATTGAAAACCTTAAACCTGGCAGCTATAAGCTAAAAGTATCTTACATTTCCTATCAGCCCATTATCATCGAAAATGTTAAAGTGAATACAATGGTGGGCCTACAAAACTGGATGTACCCTTACAACCTGCTGTAACTCAATTAGAAGCAGTTGTTATTACAGCAGAAGCTTTGAAATCAACTGAAGCGTCTGTTCTTAAAATCCAAAGAAATTCCGAAGACATAGTTGATGGAATTAGCGCTGAATTAATTTCTAAGAATAACAGTTCGGATGGTGCCGATGTGTTAAAAAGAATGACAGGCGTTACAATATCCGAAGGAAATATGCATATATACGCGGCGTAAGCGATAGATATAATTCAACACATGCTAAATGGTTCAACCCTACCAAGCACTGATCCGGAAAAGAAAAGTTTTTCTTACGATATTTTTCCTGCAAGCTTAATTGAAGACGTTATAACTTCTAAAACTTTTACCCCTGATAAACCGGCTGATTTTTCAGGCGGGCTAGTTCAAATCAATACAATAGAATTCCCCTCAAATTTTATATTTAACATTAGTACCGGTGGTTCTTATAACACTCTAACAACAGGGAAACAGTTCATGACATATAATGGAGGTAGAAAAGATTATCTTGGGTACGATGATGGTACAAGAGGTCTACCTTCAGACATAACTAGCACAAAAATATCAAGAGGGGCATATACTAATTCTGAATTGGAAACATTAACTCAATCATTCAGTAACGATTGGGGTACCAACCCTATAAATGCTCCAATAAATGGTTCATTCAAAATTGATATTGGTAACAAGTACGATATAAATGAAAATACATTTGGTTTTATTGGGTCCTTAAACTATTCCAATAAGGGAGAAACAAAAAATTTGGAAAAAAGTTTTTATGATTTTTCAGGGCCAAGATTTTCATATAAAGGTTCAAGTTATACTCGAAGTGTTAATCTCGGCGGACTTCTTAATTTAAGTTATAAATTCTCCGGTAAAAATAAAATAAGCTTTAAAAATGTATACAATCAAAATGCTGATGACATAACAACTTTATACTCAGGCGACTACAGATATGCCGATCAATACCGTTCAATTACTTCAATGAATTATGTTTCTCGTTCATTACTATCCAATCAATTAATTGGTGAGCATGAACTTGGATTGCTTAATGGAATAGGATTGAATTGGAATTTGAGCTATGCAAAATCAAATCGTGATGAACCTGATGCAAGAAGATTTGTTTATTACAGGGCAATTGAAGAACCCACCGATCCACTAAGATTTTTAATGAACGAGTCAGTAGATACCAGGTATTATGGAAAACTGAATGATAAAAGTTTAAATGGGTCAATTGATTTTAATGTTAAAATGTTTGAAAATCCTTCACTTCCAAAATTAAAATTAGGCGCAGCTTACAATAAAAAGGATCGTACTTTTGACGCAAGATCATTTGGATTTAGAAATGCTCCCGGTGGAGATTTTATACGGGAAGATAGCGTTCTTCAAATGTCTGTAGATAAAATTTTCATTCCTGAAAATATGACCAATAAATTTATTCAGGTACTTGAAAATACCAAACCATCAGACAGCTATATTTCAAAGCAAATTGTAAATGCCGGCTATTTAATGTTTGATGCGATGGCTTTTGAAAAATTACGGATAGTAACAGGTGTGCGTTTTGAAAATTCGGAACAAGATTTAAATACTATTGATTTAGTAGGTGATACTCTAAAAATTGAAAATAAATACTATGATGTTCTTCCAAGTGTTAACCTAACATATCATTTGAATGAATGGATAAACTTAAGATCAGCATTCAGTATTACACTTGCCCGGCCTGAATTTAGAGAGATGGCCCCATTCAGTTATTTTAATTTTATTACGAATGAGCTTACTCAAGGCAATCCTGAATTAAAAAGAACTTTAATTAGAAATTATGATTTTAGAGTTGAACTTTATCCAGGTTCAGGAGAATTAGTTGCTCTAAGTTTATTCTATAAAGATTTAAGAAATCCTATTGAGGAAACATTAAAAGCATCTGCAAATGAACCGATTAGATCATTTGCTAATGCTGATAAAGCAAAAAATTATGGGATCGAAATTGAAATCAGAAAATCATTGAGTTTTATCTCACCATTCTTTAAAGATTTCTCTTTTGTCGGAAATGGCAGTGCAATAAAATCTAAAGTTGAATTAAGTGATATTTCATATCAGCAATCCGAGAGGCCATTGCAAGGACAAGCTCCTTACATTATTAATTTCGGACTTTATTACGACAATTTACAATTAGGGCTAAACACTTCGTTTACTTATAACAAAGTTGGCCAAAGAATTATAAGCGTTGGTTCAATTGATCTTGGCAACACACTTGAACGTGCCGTTGACCTTATAGATTTCTCAATTTCAAAAACAGTTTTAAATTCAATTACATTAAAATTTACCGTAAAGGACTTGCTTAACCAGGAAAGAATACAATTTCAGCAGGCTCCACTTCCATACGGGGACCAAATTACTGAGAAGGATATTTTAGGAAGAAATATTTCATTTGGAATCACTTACAAACTATAACTAATTATTCAATTAAAGGAGGCAAAATGCTAAAAAAATTATTTTTAATATTTCTACTATTGAGCTGCATTGCTATGGGACAGGAAGTATTAACAGGGGACATTACTTCAGACATGACATTGACATCTGATAAATCATATTTATTAAATGATATTGTTAGAGTAATGTCCGGGGCAACATTAACCATTGATCCTGGAACAATAATATATGGTGAAAATGCAACCGAAGGATCATTGATTATTGAACCTGGCGCAAAGATTATGGCAGAAGGAACAGTGGCAAGTCCAATAATATTTACAAGTGAATTTGCTAAACCTGGATCAAGCCAATTACCTGAAAGAGGTGATTGGGGTGGTGTAATATTATTGGGAAATGCGCCAATCAATCCAACCGGTGGAACAGCATCTATAGAAGGGCCTGGAGATACTTATGGAGGCACCGATCCTCATGATAATAGTGGAGTATTAAAATATGTTCGAATAGAATATGCTGGTATAGCGTACAGTCCAAACAATGAAATAAACGCATTAACATTTGGTGGAATAGGTGATGGAACAACAATAGATTATGTACAAGCAAGCTATAGTAATGATGATTCTTATGAATGGTTTGGCGGAACAGTGCATTGCAAACACATGATAGCGTATAGAGGAATTGACGATGATTTCGATACAGACTTTGGATTTCAAGGTAAGTTGCAATTTTTGTTAGGAGTAAGAGATCCGCAAGTAGCAGATGTAGTATCAGGTTCAAATGGCTTTGAATCAGATAACGATGGATCAGGTTCTTTAAATGCTCCAAGAACATCTCCTGAATGGTGGAATGTTACTTTAATTGGACCACAGGCAACTACTGATGCACCATACAGTTCAGATTTCAAAAGAGGAATGCACTTAAGAAGATCATCACAAAACAAAGTAAACAATGCTTTGATTATGGGATGGCCTACTGGAATCTTAATCGATGGCGTTCAAACAACCGCCGATGCACAAAATGGTGTTATGTTTGTAAAAAACAGTATTGTTGCTGGTTCATCTAAAATAGTCGTAGATTCTGTAAGTTCAAACGGTACATTTGATCCGGGCGATTTCTTTTCTTCAAATAATGACAGGTCATTTGGTGCTACAGCAGAAATATTATTAAGAAATCCTTTTAACTTAACTTACCCAAACTGTTTACCAAAAGCTGGCTCACCGGTATTGACTGGTGCAGGAACACCTCCGGATGATGGATTCTTTGATCCCACAGCAAACTATGTTGGTGCATTTAAGGATGTTGATTGGACAGCAGGCTGGGCTAAATTTGATTACGATGTTCAAAGCAAGGAAGTAGTAACATTGACCGGAGACATTACATCAGACATGACATTGACATCTGATAAATCATATTTATTAAATGATATCGTTAGAGTAATGTCTGGGGCAACATTAACCATTGATCCGGGAACAATAATATATGGTGAAAATGCTACCGAAGGATCATTGATTATTGAACCAGGCGCAAAGATTATGGCTGAAGGAACAGTTGCAAGTCCAATAATATTTACAAGTGAATTTGCAATGCCGGGTTCAAGTCAATCTCCTGAAAGAGGTGATTGGGGTGGCGTAATATTATTGGGAAATGCGCCGATAAATCCAACCGGTGGAACAGCATCGATAGAAGGGCCTGGAGATACTTATGGAGGTACCGATCCTCATGATAATAGTGGAGTAATAAAATATGTTCGAATAGAATATGCTGGTGTAGCGTACAGTCCGAACAATGAAATAAATGCATTAACATTTGGTGGAATAGGAGATGGAACAACAATAGATTATGTACAAGCAAGCTATAGTAACGATGATTCTTATGAATGGTTTGGAGGAACAGTACATTGCAAACACATGATTGCTTACAGAGGCATAGATGATGACTTTGATACTGATTATGGATTTCAAGGTAAGCTGCAATTTTTGTTAGGAGTAAGAGATCCGCAAGTGGCAGATGTAGTATCAGGTTCAAATGGCTTTGAATCAGATAACGATGGATCGGGCTCTTTAAATGAACCAAGAACTGGCCCTGAATATTGGAACGTTACATTAGTTGGCCCACAAAAAACAACCGATGCGGCATACAGTTCAGATTTCAAAAGAGGAATGCACTTAAGAAGATCATCACAAAACAAAGTAAATAATGCTTTGATATTAGGATGGCCAACGGGAATTTTGATTGATGGTGTAAATACATCAGCGGATGCGGAAAATAATGTAACTTTTGTAAAAAATAGTATCATTGCCGGTTCATCAAAGACAGAATTGGACACTGCTTCAACAAATGGCCAATTAGATATTAACGCCTGGTTCACTAATAATAGCGGACAAATTATGACTAATGCTTCTGATGTTATGCTTACTTCGCCGTTTGACATCGAAAATCCGAATTGCATGCCATTAGCAAATTCACCAGCGTTATCTGGTGCAGGAACACCTCCTGATGATGGATTCTTTGATCCCACTGCAAATTACATTGGTGCATTCAAAGATGTTGATTGGACATTTGGATGGGCAAGATTTAATCCTGATTCAACAACTACAGGTGTGAAAGAAACAAGAATAAATAAAAATGTTCCGAAGTCTTTTGCTCTATCTCAAAATTATCCGAATCCATTTAATCCGACTACAAAAATACAGTTTTCTATTACCAAGCCTTCTAATGTTAGATTAGCAATCTATAACATATTAGGTCAGGAAGTATCAGTTTTAGTAAATAAATTCAAAAGTACAGGTACTTATGAAGTGAACTTTGATGCTTCAAGCTTAGCAAGTGGAATTTATATCTACAGACTTCAAGCTGATAACCAAGTTGTCACCAAGAAAATGACTTTATTAAAATAATTGTTCTCTCTCTCGTTCTCTACTTCGACACCGGGCGTCTCTTATGACGCCCGTTTTATTTACACCAAAAATTATTTATCTTTTTAAGAAAAAACCTTAGATAATAAATATTCCTTTTTTTTCGACGTTCTATAATTTCACACTACTTTCTATTTATTTCTTTAATGTCACAAGTAAAATTAAATCCCAAAATTTTATTAGAGAACTTCAAACATTTTATTATATTTCAAATCATCTATCTAAAAATTTCAAAAAAACACATCAAACTAATGTTTCTTAACAATTTGTTAACATTAACTTAACATAGAAGAATTAAGATTACGATAATTTTGTTTGATGTTTCTAAATAACTAGTTATAAAAACTATTTCAAAGATTGTAGTCACATGAAGAAATTGGTTTTGTTAGGAACATTCGTTTTTATCCTGGCTGAATTAACTTTTGCTCAGGATGATTTACCAAAATTCAGTGTGTTAATGTTCGGAGACTTATTTTATAATACCAGTGCTATAAATCCGGACAACAAAGATTTAAATGGCTTTGAGTTTAGGAGAATTTATATAACTACGGACTATGTTATTGATAATCGTTTTTCAACAAGGTTTAGGCTTGAATCTTCAATTTCCGGCGGGAATAACATAAGCGTTATTATTAAAGATGCCTGGTTAAAATGGAAAGATATTTTTAACGGATCTGATTTGATTGTTGGCGCATCAACTACTCCAGCTTATGATGTGTCCGAAGGCGCATGGAGATATCGTTCGTTGGAAAAAACTATTATGGATTATTTTGGAATCGTTAGCTCAAGAGATATAGGAATTGATTTAAAGGGAAGACTAAATGAAAAGGGTACAATAAAGTATTGGTTAAAATTAGGTAACGGTTCAGGCAATAAACCCGAAACGGATAAATTTAAAAGATATTATGCACAGCTTGAATTTATTCCAAGTTCAAATTTACTTTTTACTGTTTATGCGGACTTTGCTTCTAAACCGAAAATAGAAGATCCATTCGATGGGCAGATGAAAAACAATTCTGCTTTTGTTGCAGCAGGTTTCATTAACTATAAATATGAAAAAACTTTTTCAGTAGGTGTTGAGGGATTTATAAAAAGTCAGCAAAATAATTTTTCTCCATTATCCGAAAAAGCAGCGTTAGGATCACAATCTGGCTTAGGGCTTTCCTTTTGGGCAACTGCTTCAATAACGAATAATATTGGAATTGTAGGCCGTTATGATATGTATGATCCAAATACAAATAGCGCAGCAAAAAGTGATAAGCAAAGTTTGATAATTGGTGCAGTGGATTTTAAAGTAGCTCCCAAAGTAAGTGTTATGCCGGGCATTGAAGTTCATACACTTCAAAGTGCGAGCAGCAATGATGTAACTCCGAGAGTAACTTTTTTCTGGGAGTTTTAGTTCAACTATAATTTGATATGGAACATTTAAGCTTAATATAAGAAAGGTAATAAAAATGAGATCAAAATTAATATACACTGCAGTACTGTTTCTCTCGGTTCTAACCGGAATAGGCTGTGCACAGCAAAAATTAAATGGCGCGGGAGCAACCTTTCCCTATGTGATCTATTCAAAATGGTTTGATGTATATAATCATAAAACCGGAATTCAATTCAACTATCAATCTATAGGAAGCGGTGGAGGAATCAAGCAAGTGATTGAAGGGACTGTTGATTTTGGTGCCTCCGATGCCCCTATGTCCGAAGAGCAAATGAAACAGCTTAAAGATAAGCGTGGGACAGTGATCTTACATATTCCAACCGTGTTGGGTGCCGTGGTAATAACTTATAATTTACCCGGTGTTAAAAAAGGATTAAAGTTAACTCCTGAAGTTCTCTCAGGAATTTATCTTGGCACAATTACAAAATGGAATGATTCAAAAATTACTTCAGATAACAAAGGAATTAAGCTGCCTAATGAAGCTATATTTGTTACCCATAGATCCGACGGCAGCGGAACAACAAATATCTTTACAGGCTATCTTTCAAAAGTAAGTGCAAACTGGCAAAAGAAAGTTGGTCAGGGAACCGCGGTAAATTGGCCTGTGGGATTAGGCGGTAAAGGTAATGAGGGCGTTGCAGGACTCGTTAAGCAGACCGAAGGTTCAATTGGCTATGTGGAATTAGCTTATGCTGAAAAAAATGCTCTTCCTTATGCAGCATTAAAAAACAAAGCCGGTAATTTTGTTATGCCCACTTTCGATGCAGTATCTGCTGCTGCTGCGGGATTTATTAAAAATATGCCTGAAGATTTAAGAGTTGAAATTACTGACGCAGACGGAAAAGATTCCTATCCCATTTCAGGATTTACCTGGCTACTTATTTATAAAAACATGAAAGATAAAACCAAAGCAAAAGCAATTGTTGATTTCTTAAATTGGGCTGTTACGGATGGTGAAAAATATGCTAAAGATTTATATTATGCTCCACTTCCAGAAGAAGTTGTAAAACTTGATCAAAAAAAGATTTCCCAAATACCAATTAAATAATGAGTTTTATTAATCGGAAATTAAATTCGAAGCAGGCGGATGGAATTAAATCTGTTTCGCTTGCTTCTTCTTCAGGATTTAGAATTGCAGGCAAAAATATTGGTGATTTTATATTTGAAAATATTACCAGAATTTTTGCTTTTATCATCCTAGCATTAGTGGTTGTTATGGTATTTGAGATGACCCGCCAATCTCTTCCTTCAATCCATAAGTTTGGTTGGGGATTTATTACCAGCACGGAATGGGATCCGGTTCATGATAACTACGGGGCACTTCCATTTATTTTCGGTACTTTATTTTCTTCATTGATTGCACTTATAATTGCGCTTCCGCTAAGTGTTGGGATAGCAATTTTTCTTTCTGAGTTTTGTCCAAAATGGCTTGAACAGCCGATGTCTTTGTTAGTTGAATTATTAGCCGCAATACCAAGTATTGTTTACGGTTTATTTGGAATGTTTGTAATGGCGCCCTGGCTGCGTAAAACCGTTGAACCATTTCTTGGAGACCATTTGGGTTTCTTACCATTGTTTCAAGGGCCTCCGTATGGCTTAGGAATGCTTGCTGCCGCTTTAATTTTAACTATTATGATTTTACCAATTATTACATCTATTTCTCGTGATGTAATGAAGTCAATCCCCGGGACGCAAAGAGAAGCTGCTTTTGCATTAGGCTCCACGAAATGGGAAGCAGTTAAAGTTGTTCTTACAGGTGCAAAATCTGGAATTCTTGGCGCTACTTTGTTGGGATTAGGCAGAGCTGTGGGCGAAACTATGGCTGTCACAATGGTAATTGGTAATAGGCCGGATATTTCAGTTTCTTTATTTGATCCTGGCTATACAATGGCAAGTGTCCTTGCAAACGAATTCACTGAAGCAACTACAGATTTATATGTTAGCTCGTTAATAGAAATTGCTTTATTGCTTTTTGTATTAACCGTAGTATTAAATGCTTTTGCTCGTTTGATTGTCTGGAGCGTAACTAAAAAATATTACAAGAGTGAATAGTGGCAGGTAATTTTTATTATAATTGGAGAAAAGCAAAAAGCACAATTATGATTGTGTTAAGCGTACTTTGTGCAGTTATTGCCATCATTCCGTTGTTTATAATTTTGTTTTATACTATCTCACAAGGCTTGTCTTCAATTAATTGGTCATTCTTTACACAAATGCCAAAACCTGCTGGTGAAACGGGTGGGGGAATGGCAAATGCTTTAGCTGGAACAGGAATATTAATTTTGATCGGAAGCGTAATTGGATTACCGGTTGGAATTTTCTCTGGTATTTATCTTTCAGAAAACAGATCATCGTACTTTGCTAAAAGTGTAAGGTTTTTAGCTGAGGTATTAAATGGAATTCCATCAATTGTAATTGGCGTTGTTGCATATATTATAGTTGTATTACCTATGAAGCATTTTAGCGCATTCGCAGGGGGTGTCGCTCTTGGAATATTAATGATGCCGCTGGTTACACGCACCACTGAAGAGATGATGAATCTAATTCCCAATTCTGTTAGAGAAGCTGCTCTTGGACTTGGGATCCCACGATGGAAAACTACTTTGTTTGTAATTTTACCTGCGGCGTTTAAAGGCATTTTTACAGGGATACTTTTATCAATTGCACGTGCTTCAGGTGAAACTGCACCTTTGCTTTTTACTGCTTTAGGAAACCGTTTTTGGTCAACTGATTTGGGCCAGCCCATTGCATCATTAACTGTATTTATATATGATTATGCAAAAGCTCCTTTTGATGATTGGAATAGACAGGCATGGGCCGCAGCTTTAGTACTGATTTTATTAATTATGTTTATCAATATTTTATTTAGAGTAGTCACACATAAAAAGAAATATGCTTAACAATATTGAAAATAGTGGATCGGAAGTATTGCAAAAAGATTTTAGTAATCAACGCAATGCTCCTACAAGTAGAATGGAAGCAGTAGATTTGAATGCCTATTTTGGCAAAGTTCAGGCTTTAAAAAATATTTCCGTAAAAATTCCAGTAAATAAAGTGCTTGCTATTATTGGCCCATCAGGCTGCGGCAAATCTACTTTTTTAAGAAGCTTAAACAGAATGCATGAAGAAGTTGGTGGAACAATAAAAGGGAAAATATTGCTTGACGGTGAAAATGTAATGGAATACGATCCTGTTTCTTTGCGCAAGAAAGTTGGAATGATATTTCAAAAAGCAAATCCATTTCCTACAATGTCCATTGAGGATAATGTTACGGCAGGCTTAAGATTAAATGGATTTCACAATAAAAGCAAACTTAAAGAAATAGCTGAAAAAAGTTTAAAGCAAGCAGCACTATGGGATGAAGTGAAAGATATTTTGAAACATCCGGGAACTAATCTTTCAGGCGGCCAACAACAAAGGCTTTGTATAGCGCGAACACTAGCGGTTGAGCCAGAAGTAATTTTAATGGATGAACCGGCAAGTGCACTTGATCCTATTTCTACGGGTAAAATAGAGGAACTGATTTTTGAGTTGAAGGAGAGATATACAATAATAATTGTGACCCATAACTTGCAGCAAGCAGCAAGAGTAAGTGATCATACCGCATTTTTTTACATGGGAGAATTAATAGAATATTCTTCTACTAAACAAATGTTTTTGTCGCCTTCAAAAAAACAAACTGAAGATTATGTAACCGGAAGATTCGGATAGTTTAAGAAAAATTAATTTTAAAAAAATATTATATAGAATAGAATTGAAATTCTTTTATGGTTCAGGAAAATAAATGAAGGATGTTAAAATATCAGTTAAAGATTTAAATTTATTCTACGGAAAAAAGCAAGCGTTGACAAATGTTTCCTTAGATATTCCTGTCCAGAAAGTGACAGCTTTTATTGGTCCTTCAGGCTGTGGTAAATCTACTTTTTTAAGAACTCTCAATAGAATGAATGACTTGATTGAAAATGTTTCAATATCCGGAAATGTAGTGATTGATAACAGTGATATTTATAAGGATAATATTGATGTAGTGAAGTTAAGAAAAAGAGTTGGGATGGTTTTTCAAAAGTCAAATCTTTTTCCTAAATCTATTTTTGATAACATTGTTTACGGGCCCAAATTAAACGGAATAAGAAATAAAAAAGTTTTGAAAGAGATTGCTGAAAAATCGCTGAAACAAGCAGCACTTTGGGATGAAGTTAAAGACAGATTAGATGATCCGGCATTAAGTTTATCAGGCGGACAGCAGCAGCGCGTTTGCATTGCTCGTACTCTTGCTGTCGAACCGGAAATTATTTTGATGGATGAACCTGCCAGCGCACTTGATCCTATTTCCACCGCAAAAGTTGAAGAGTTAATTCACGAATTGAAAACAAGATACACAGTTGTTATCGTTACACACAATATGCAGCAAGCAGCAAGAGTTAGTGATTTCACTGCATTCTTTTATCTTGGTGAATTAATTGAATACGATAAAACAACTAAAATGTTTACTCAGCCCACTAACAAACAAACTGAAGATTATATAACAGGAAGATTTGGATAAATATTTTATGTAATTTCGCAGTAAGTTAATTTATAGTTTAAGGAAATTTAATGGAACGTCAATTTGATCAGCAAATAGAAAAACTTAAAAAAAGAATATTAAAAATGTGCAGCCTCGTGGATGAGCAGGTTGAAAATGCAATTAAATGTATTGAAGAAGAAAATCATGAGCTTGCAAAATTGGTAATTCAGCGGGATGATAAAGTTGATAAATATGATCTGAAGATTGATAAAATCTGCCAGAAAATAATTGCGCTTAACCAGCCGGTTGCTATGGATTTGCGATTAATTATGTCTGCTTTAACAATTAATAATAATCTTGAAAGAATCGGTGATATTTCTGTGAACATTGCGGAAAACTTTTTAATCTTAAAAAAGAAACCGGCATTTTTAGATAGAACTCATATTGTTCAAATGTTTAAAGTTGGTAAGGAAATGATCAGGAATTCCATAGATTCATTTGTCAATAATGATCCGAAGCTAGCGCAAAAAGTTATTGAGACTGACAAGATGATGGATAATTATAATATTGAAAATCATCAAATCTTAATCAGTATAATGAAAGAATCACCTGAAAATATTGAAGCAGCAGTTGCTGTATTAGTCATTTCCAGAATGCTGGAAAGAATGGGCGATCACGCTACGAACATCGCTGAAGATGTATTCTTTATAGTTGAAGCTCAATTGATTAAACATAAATATGAGAAGTTTTTATTTAGTGAAGATGCCGATGAAGATGAAGATGAATGAAAAAATATTAAAAGTTTGATATTAAATATGCTTGAACTTGAACCTGGTTGGTAAATATGCAGTGTTTTTGAATATGAATGCTTAAAATTCTAATCTAAAATATTTCCCAATGCTTTCATAAATAATTCATGAGTGGTATCGGCATTTCCTTTGGCAGTAATTGATAATAATCTTCCACTAAAAAATATTCCCCAGCTTTGCATTACTAAGAACGAGGGCAATGTCTCGTTAAAAATTTCTTTTTTGTTACTATACATGGGGGTCAAAACATTGCTAATAGTTTTTTCTTCCTCAGCTAACAATTCTTTTAAAATGATAAGCTCTTTTTCAAAACTTTCGTCTTTTAGCAAAAGAAGAAATAGCTCATAAAGTAGTCTGAATTTTTGAGCTGTAGTTTCTTTATAAATTATATAATCGAGGAATTTTTGGCTGGCAGATATTTGTTCATTATTAAAAATTACATTTATTTCACCAATATACTGTGAGGCTTCCCATTTAATAGTTTCATAAAACAATTCTTCTTTTGAATTGAAGTAATGATAGATAGTAGCTTTTCCTATCCTTAAATCGCGGGCAATTTCATCCAGGGTAGTTTTATTTAAGCCGTGCTTTGCAAACCTTTTAACGGCGGCTTTTAGTATTTGTATTTTTCTTTCTTTATCAGCCAAAAAATTAAACCTATAAACCAATAAATATACTTGAAAAATAGCGATTATAATTCTTAAAAATAAAGCGAACCGTAAATATTATTTAAACTAAAATTAAAAAGCCTGATTATTTTATCAGGCACTTTAACAAAAGTGAGGTTCACCTCAAAGGTGAGCCTCACTTGGATTGTGAAAATTTAATTAATTAGAAACAATTTTTTTTGCTTCATCAATAAGTGAACTTGCTTTTTTCTTGCCGTCTTTAATTATCTCATCGGCTATTTTCTTTCCATCTTTAAGTATTTCATCAGCTTTATCCTTGCCTGTTTCAATATAGTCATTTACATCATCAAGCAAATCGCCAGTAGTTTTTGAAATATTTCTCCTCATTTTTTTACCGGTGAAAGGAGTATAAAGCATGGCAAAAACACTTCCAAGTACACCACCTACTAATAACCCTGTAAAAAACAAACTAACTTTATTAGATTCTTTTTCCATTTTATCCTCCATATAAATTTATTTTAGAAAAAATCATTTAATTTCTAAATGCAGTCATTACAACATCAATGTATAAAAAATCGGGGACACATGTCTTGTTTTAGTATACATATTTTTTTGTTCCGATAGTAAAAAAATTTATTAAAACTAAACCCGCAATAAATCCGCCTATATGTGCTGCATAGGCAACTCCGCCTGCTTGAGATCCTTCGTTTAATAATCCGGCACCACTTATCAATTGAAAGACAAACCAAAGTCCTATTGCCAGTATTGCTGGAACATCTGTAATAAAATAAAATATGATAACTTTTACTCTTCTTTTGGGATATAACAGCATATAAGCTCCTAAAACTCCAGAAATAGCACCTGAAGCGCCCAATGTGGGGACTAAAAGATTTCCATTTAAAATGGCAGTTGTAAAAACATGAGCTAAAGAGGCAAGCACTCCGCAGACCAAATAGAAAATTAAATATCGATAATGTCCAATTCTATTTTCAATATTATCTCCAAAGACTAACAAAAAAATCATGTTGCCTAATATGTGTGCAATTCCGCCATGCATAAATAAGGAAGTAATTAAAGTTTCATAAACAATTCCAGGTGTGGGTTGTAATCCAGGCAATTTATATCTCTCACCGCTTATTGTATTTTCATATACTTTATCACTTGTAATAAAATCTTTCCCGGTAATTATTTCTTCAGGTACAGTCGAATAAGCGTAAGTGAATTTATCGTTCGCTCCGAAGTCTTGCAGAAATACAAAAACTAAAATATTAATTATTACAAGTAAATAATTTATGAGCGGACGAATACGCCTGTCTCTATTATCATCACCGATTGGGAATAACATTTACAACCTAAGTTTATTTGTAGAAAGTTAATTTTAATTAAGTTGATAATCCAAATTGACTAAAAATACATAATTCAACCTTTTGGTTAAAAACACTAATTGTATTTGTACAAATTCATTAAGTAATTTGATTTTTTTATATTTAACCAGCTTAAAACTAAATAAATAGAAAAATAAAATGGTTGAACTTAATAATATTAAAATTGGCGGAAATAATCCTTTCGTGTTAATTGCCGGACCTTGTGTTGTAGAAAATGAAGCAATGATATTAGAAACCGCTAAGAACATAAAAACCATTTGTGCAGAATTAGAAATTCCTTTCATCTTTAAGTCAAGCTATAAAAAGGCTAACAGAACAAGCAGTAATTCTTTTGTAGGAATTGGCGATAAAAAAGCTTTGGAAATTTTAGGAAATTTAAAAAAAGAATTTGATCTAAACATTTTAACTGATGTTCACACCACTCAAGAAATAGATTTAGCTCAGGAATATGTTGATATATTACAAATACCGGCTTTTCTTTGCCGTCAGACTGAACTGCTAATTGCTGCGGGCAAAACCGGTAAAGTTGTGAATATAAAAAAAGGACAATTTCTTGCTCCCGAGGATATGAGTCATGCTGCTGAGAAAGTTGCATCAACTGGTAATAATAAAATATTATTAACTGAAAGAGGAACAACTTTCGGCTATCATAATTTAGTAGTTGATATGCGTTCGCTTATCATAATGAAAGAAATTGGTTATCCTGTTGTCATGGACGCAACTCATTCTGTTCAGATTCCAAGTCAGGGTTCTTTAAGCGGAGGACAGCCTAAATTTATTAAACCTTTAGCCAAAGCCGCGTCGGCAGTTGGGATTGACGCTTTATTTTTGGAAGTTCATCCTAACCCAAAAGAAGCTTTGAGCGACGCTGCAAGTCAATTGCCATTATCCGAATTGAAGGAACTAATAATAAGTGTAAAAGCTATTGATGATTTAACAAAGCAAAATCATTAAATGATTTTAAATGAATAATATTATTAATGAAAATTCGCTAATTGATTTTCCGAGAAAATTAACTGAAAGAGAAAGGGATTTTCTGTTTTCCATTTTACCGGAAAATAAAAATGGTTACAAATTATATAGAGATAAAATTGATTCATCGTTTGTAATTGGTTTTGGAAGATTCGGTGATACAAATCTTGTGCTTGGTAAAGGGAATGATAAACCCGATTTAGAGATTCCTTCAGCACAGATTTTTGCAAGCGGTATTGTAGTTTGTGAAGAAGGAAATGTTGATGTTCTTATTCATGAAGAAACAGATGATGAGATAGAATTTGACATTTCATTTCAATACTCTGATAAAGTACCGGATAATTTGAATGAAATTAAAAGATGGAGCTATTCAAATTGGAATCCGGGTGATAATGCCCCAAATGATAATTCTGAAGTGAGAGAAATAATTATTGAACCAAAAAAAAGCTTACTTGCCATTGCGCCTGAACATAAAAAAATTTGGCTGCATAATTTTGAAAACGAGGTAAATTATCTTTTGCCGGTTACAAATTATTATAACTATTTAATGATAGTTAAGAATATTAGAGATTCAAAAATAATTTTAAAAAATAAATTGTTGTTTGAAGAATTAAATACTTTTACTGACGAAGAATTAGTGTTAGCATTTGTTTCATACAATAAATATTTCCGGAGATTTAAAATAGATTACAATCCTATTAAATCGCCAAATCAAAAAAGAACCAATCGGAATCGACCACTATGTGGAAAGTTTAAATTTTTTAAAAAGGATAAAAATTGACTTCCGAAGAATTAATTAAAAAAGGTAAAGAAGTAATTAGAATTGAAGCTGAAGCAGTCGGCGGACTTTTAGATAGTATCAATGAAGATTTTGTGAAAGCAGTTGAGATTATTGCCGAATGCAAAGGTAGAGTCGTACTAACCGGTATGGGTAAATCCGGATTAATTGCGCGTAAAATTGTTGCGACATTGAATTCAACTGGTACAGCCGCAATTTATCTTCATCCAACTGACGCTCTGCATGGCGATCTTGGAATGGTAAGGAAAGAAGATGTCGTAATATTAATTTCGAAAAGCGGTTACACTATTGAAATAGCAAACTTGCTTCCAATGTTTAAAAGGATGAACATAACTTTAATTGCAATGTGCGGAAATAAAAGCTCAAAACTCGCAGAAGAATGCGACGTGTTTTTAAACATAAACGTAAAAGAAGAAGCCTGCCCGCATGATCTTGCCCCAACTTCTTCAACCACTGCCACACTTGCAATGGGAGATGCATTATCCGTTGTGTTATTGGAAAAAAGAGGATTCACAATAGAGGATTTTGCATATCTTCATCCCGGCGGCAGTTTAGGGAAAAGACTTTCGCTGGAGATTAAAGAGATCATGATAAAAGGGGAAAGGATTCCCATAGTAACTGAAGAAACCTCGATTAAAGATGCAATTTTAGAAATCACTTCTAAAAGATTAGGCTCTACATGCGTGGTTAATGGTAAAGGAATTTTAACCGGGATTATAACTGATGGAGACTTAAGACGATTGCTGGAAAAAACTCTTGACATAAAGAATTTCAAAGCAAAAGATTTAATGACTAGAAATCCAAAAGTAATGAAACAAAATTACCTGGCCTCATTTGCATTGCAGCAGATGGAGAATTTCAAAATTACTTCATTAATCATTTCTGATGACAACGGAAAACCTGCCGGAATTATTCATCTCCATGATTTAATAAACCTGGGTTTAAGCCAAAGATGAAAGATTTTTTGTTCTTGTTATCTTTGTTGTTTTTATTTAATAGCTGCGGTGAAAATAAAGTAAAACCAACTATTGATACATCATTAAAAGTTGAGGAACTGCCTGCCCAGGAAAGCTGGAACTCAACAATATTTTTTACAGACTCGGGAAAAACAAAAGCCATTTTAGTAGCCGGGCATTTAAGAGTATTTGAAAATTCACAAGAGACACTTTTGGATAGCAATATAAGAGTTGATTTTTATAATGATGAACAAATTAAAACTACGACTCTAACTGCCAAACGAGGCAGAGTAAACGATGCTACTGAGGATTTGTTTGCTATGGATAGTGTTGTGGCGGTTAGTGACAGCGGCGTTACTTTAAAAACCGAAGAACTGATGTGGAGAAACAAAGATAAAAAAATTACGTCCGATAAATTTGTTACTATCACTTCGGAAAAAGAAATTATTCAAGGCTATGGATTTGAATCCGATCAGCATTTACAGAATTATGTTATTAACAATATTACTTATGTTACCCGCCGGGAAAATCAGAAATGATAAAAACTTTTTTGAAAATTATTTTATTATTGATTCTTATTGTTATTGAAACATTCCCAGCAGCAGGACGAAATTATAACTGTTATTGGTGATAAAATGACAGGAAAACTTGTTAACGGTGAAACTCTTAGAGAAGTAACAGGGCATGTTGTAATAACTCAAGGGGACGTGAAAATTAACTGTGATAAAACAATTCACTATATTTCCAAAAACGATGCCGAATTGATTGGAAATGTCATTGTGAAGCAAGACAGGATAACTATTACTACTGACCGCGGTTTTTATTACGGGAATGAAAAAAAAGCAGAATCTAATACAGGTGTAAAGCTTGATGACAAGAAAGTTATTTTGACGGCAAAAGTGGGGGAGTATTATTTTGATGAAGACAAAGCATTTTTTAGAGACAGTGTGAAACTGTTTGACACAACATCAACTCTAACTTCAAATGAACTAACTTACTTTCAAAAAGAAGATAGAGCAATTGCAATGGGGGATGTTAAAATTGACGATGGTGAAAATTTAATATTTGCAGATAGCCTTGAGCATTATAGAAAAGAAAGAATCACATTTGCCTGGAATAATGTTAAGATTACAAACTCGAAAAATAACACGGAAATTTATGGTGATCATCTTGAGGACTATGCAAATAAATTTTATACTTTAATTGATAAAAATCCAGTGTTTATCCAGGTTGATACCAGCTATGTTTTAGAGCCGGATACTCTTGAAGGCAGTACTGATTCAATTATGGTAAGGAAGCTTGACAGTTTAATTATTAAATCTGAAAAGATGGAATCTTTCAGAGACACATTAAATATTTTTAAAGCAGAAGATTCTGTTAAAATTGCAAGAAGCGGATTCGCATCAGTGAATGACTTTACCACTTATTATAGGAGTGATGAAAAGATAGTAACTCAAAAAATGGGCAGCCACGGAAAGCAGCCCGTATTGTGGTTTGAAAATTCTCAGCTTACCGGTGATTCAGTGACAATCTTTTTAAGAAACAATCAAATAAGAATGCTTGATGTTGATAACTCGGCATTTATACTTTCACAAAATGAAGACTATATTAATAGGTTTGATCAGATTTCTGGTAACAGAATTATTTTAACCTTTGGAGACGATGCAATTGACAAAAGTGAAATTTTCGGTAATACACTTAGCATTTATTATCTTTACGACAATAATAAACCGAATGGTTTAAATAAATCTTCTTCCAAAAATGCAGTAATTAAATTTGAAGATAAAAAAGTTAGCATTGTAAAATTATATGAATCAGTGGAAAGTGAGTATTATCCTGAAAATAAAGTTAAAGGAAATGAATTGTCATTTACTCTCCCAAGATATGTTTATTATAAAAATCGTCCCACAGTCGAAGAATTGATATCTAATTTAAAAAAATAATACAAATGAATAAGACTACTTTAAGAAGTGAAAATTTAATTAAGGTTTACAAGAAAAGAACTGTTGTTAATAAAGCTTCAATACAAGTTTCAAAAGGAGAAATTGTAGGACTACTCGGCCCAAATGGTGCAGGAAAAACTACAACTTTTTATATGATTACAGGTATGATTAAGCCCGATGGTGGAAAAGTATTTTTAGATGATGAAGATATAACCAAAGTACCAATGTATAAACGCGCCAGGATGGGAATTGGTTACCTTCCGCAGGAAGCCTCTGTATTCAGAAAGCTTTCGGTTGAGGATAACTTAAATGCAATTTTGGAAATGACCAAGTTATCTGCAAAACAAAGAGCTGATAAAAGAGAACAACTGCTTGAAGATTTAACTATTGCACCTTTGAGAAAAAGTAAAGGATTTCAATTAAGCGGCGGTGAAAGAAGAAGAACTGAAATTGCCCGTGCACTTGCTACCGATCCTGATTTTATATTACTGGATGAACCATTCGCCGGAGTGGATCCGATTGCGGTTGAAGACATAATGTCTATTGTCGCTAATCTGAAGAATAGGGGAATTGGAGTTTTAATTACTGATCATAACGTTCACGAAACCTTAAGCATTGTTGATAAAGGTTACATTTTAATAAACGGTGTAATCTTTAAGCAGGGCAATGCAAATGAATTAGCTGAAGATGCAGAGGTTAGAAAATTATATCTCGGTGAAAAATTTAAATTAGATAGGTATTGATAGATTCATAAAAAAAGGGCAACTCATTTTTATGAATTACCCTTTATAAAAATTATTAGTTAAAATAATTTTAACTAAAATGACGAACTGACTTTTTCAAAATCTGGATAAGCTTCAAGCCCGTGTTCACCCATGTCCAGTCCATCTATTTCTTCAGATTCAGAAACTCTTATTCCCATAGTCTTTTTCAAAACAGTCCAAACAATATATGATACTGTAAAGGTGAATGCACCAACAGAAATTACTCCAATTATCTGATGCCATAAAAGACTGAGGCCGCCGCCGAATAATAATCCATTGCCTGTTGTTCCAGGCATAAAAACATCTTGAGCAAATAATCCTACAGCAAGAGTTCCGAAAATTCCATTTACTAAGTGTACTGCTAAAGCGCCAACTGGGTCATCAATTTTCCTTCTGTCAAACCCTATAACTGCAAACACAACCAATATTCCAGCTATAGCTCCAATTACTAATGCACTCCCGACACTAACATACGCGCATGGAGCAGTGATTGCTACTAATCCGGCAAGACATCCGTTTATTGTCATACTCAAATCCGGTTTACCCAATATTAACCAGGCTACTGCTGTTGAAGTTAAAATTCCGGCTACCGCAGCACTATTTGTGGTTATACAAATTCTTGAAATGCTTTCCGGGTCTGCAGCCATCGTGCTGCCTGGATTAAAACCAAACCAACCAAGCCAAAGAACCAACGCACCTAAAGTTGCGGAAGTCATATTGTGCCCTTGAATAGGAAATATCTTTCCATCTCTAAATTTTCCAATACGAGGGCCAAGAATAATTGCTCCGGTTAAAGCTGCCCAGCCGCCAACTGAATGCACAACTGTTGAACCGGCAAAATCGAAAAAGCCAAGCTTTGCTAACCATCCGCCTCCCCAAATCCAATGTCCGGTTGTGGGATACATAATTGCCACAAGCACGAAAGAGAAAACAATAAAAGATAAATATTTAATTCGTTCCGCAACCGCACCAGATACAATTGTGGCAGCAGTTCCGGCAAAAACAAGCTGGAAGAAAAACTTTGCAAGAAGAGGAACAGTTGCCCAGCTAATGGCAGAATAAACTCCTGAATAGGAATCCCCGGCTGCAGGACTGTTATCAGCACCACCTAATGATAATAAGCCTTGCAAGCCAATGAAATCATTTCCATTTCCAAACATTAGTCCCCAGCCAATAACCCAAAAAGCAATAGATGAAATCGCAAATACAATAAAGTTTTTAGATAGAATATTTACAGCATTTTTACTTCGTGCAAACCCTGATTCAACCATTGCAAACCCAAGGTTCATAAAAAAGACCAGCATGGCTGTGAAAAGCACCCAAATTGTGTCAAGTATTATTTTATATTCCATATTAATTTTATCCTAAATTTTTTAGATGAAAAATTATTTTAAATAAAACTAAATAGCTCCGTCACCGGATTCTTCAGTTCTAATCCTTATGGCATCTGAGACAGACATAATGAAGATTTTCCCATCACCAACTTCACCAGTCTTCGCTTTGGATAAAATTATTTCAATAGCTTTTTCAATTCTTGCATCAGTACAAAAAAGTTCAATTTTGATTTTTGGAACGAATTCTATTTTATATTCAGAGCCTCTATACATTTCAGTATGGCCTTTTTGCCTGCCGTAGCCTCTGACTTCAGAAACTGTTAAACCAAGAAATCCAGCTTCCTGAAGTGCCGAATGAACTTCATCAAGCTTATGGGGACGGATTATTGCTTCTACTTTTTTCATAAATCTTCTCCCTAAATTTTTTAATATATAAGGTTAAATAATTAAATTATGTAATGAGGTTAAGCAAACGTCATGCTGAATATGACTGCTCTAAACCGGTTAGGAAAAGGCAGGTTCGTTTCAGCATT
The DNA here is from genome assembly GCA_963777615.1 of uncultured Bacteroidota bacterium. Taxonomy (GTDB): domain Bacteria; phylum Bacteroidota; class Ignavibacteria; order Ignavibacteriales; family Ignavibacteriaceae; genus CAVSWT01. The sequence goes on from CAVZSD010000046.1 coordinate 90,307, forward strand.
TAAAAATCGTTAGAAAATAAAGATCCCGAAATCCCGTTTTGCGGGAGAATGATAAACTCTATTTTTTTTATTTTTTGCGTAACTTCAGTTATTTATAAATAATGGATAAATATTTAAATAGATAAGGTTTCGGTTGGCAAATATATAATATTATAAAGGCTTTTCAAAAAATAAGCTAAAAGAGATGGGAATAAATTAGAGCGGTAAATAATTTAATTGAAAATTACCTACCGCTCTTTGAGAGAGAGAGATTTATGAGACGCAAAATTTATTATTAAAAAGTAGCACTTACTTTTTCGAAATCTGGATAAGCTTCCATTCCATGTTCACCAATATCAAGTCCTTCAAGTTCTTCTTCTTTAGTAACTCGCAATCCAACAGTTTTTTGAATTACTTTGAAAAGAATAAATGCTATTGGGAATACCCATAGAAAAGCTGCGGCAACTCCAAGTGCTTGAACTCCAACGATACTCCATGAAAAACCGGCAGCATTAAAAATTCCGGCACCTAAAGTACCCCAGGCTCCGCAAACACCATGAACAGAAATTGCACCAACCGGGTCATCAATTTTTAATTTTCTTTCAATAAATAAAACGCTGAAAAGTACAATTACACCGGCGATAAGCCCTATCAAAACAGCACCCAATGGTGTTACATTTGCGCAGCCGGCAGTAATTGCAACCAATCCAGCGAGCGCTCCATTAAGTGTCATACTTGCATCCGGTTTTCCAAGTACTATCCACGCTGTAAACATTGCTGATACTGCTCCAGCAGCCGCAGCAAGATTTGTTGTAACTGCAATACCGGCAATATCCGGAATTGCAGCAGTTGTACTTCCAGGATTAAAACCAAACCATCCAAACCATAAAATAAATGTACCGAGAGCAGCTAAAGTTAAATTATGTCCAGGGATAGCTAATGGTTTTCCATCTTTAGTGTATTTCCCAATTCTTGGCCCAAGTAGCATCGCCCCGGCTAAAGAAGCCCAGCCGCCAACTGAATGTACAACTGTGGATCCAGCAAAATCAATAAAACCTAATTTTTCCAACCAGCCTCCGCCATGAAATAAACTGCCCCAAGCCCAGCTTCCAAAGATCGGATATATGAATGCAGAAATTGCGAAACTATAAATTAGGTAAGCAGTGAATTTTGTTCTTTCAGCCATTGCTCCGGAAACAATTGTTGCGGACGTTGCAGCGAATACAACCTGGAACATCCAGAATGCATAAACCCATGGATCACCACTTTTCGTGAAGTCAGATAAGAAAAATCCATCCGTTCCAAACCAACCGGTTGCACTTACACCAAACATTAATCCAAATCCTACTATCCAATAAGCCAAGCTCCCAACAGCAAAATCCATTAAATTTTTCATCATAATGTTAACGGCATTTTTTGCGCGCGTTAAACCGGTTTCAAGCATAGCAAAACCAGCTTGCATAAAGAACACTAAAAAAGCTGCAACCAAAGTCCAAACAAAATTAGCGTTCGTTTCTAGTGAAGTGATTTTAGTTGCATTTGATTCGACCGTTGGAGCTGAATCTTGTGCAAAAAGTAATGCTGGTATTAATAACAGGAGAACCAGCAAAAACATTTTGTATTTTTTCATATTACTTCCTCCAAATGAATGGCTAAGCTTCTATGCTTAGTCAGATTAATGTTATTGTTTATTTTTGTTTTTTTTATAAGCTTATTCCAACAATCAAATAGCTCTGTTCCAAATTTGGGTTAACTATAACTGATGCTGATATTGGCAAACTGAATTTATCTGTTATGACTATATCTTTTGAAAAGCTAAGTCCAATATTAATAACTTGAAAATTAGTCGGACCATAGAAGCCATTTGTTCCACCACCTGTAGCCCCAACAATAACAGAACCGGAAACGTCTTTAATAGAAAATGGATATGATGCTTCGAAATAAGTAGTATTATCATCATCATTAAAAATATTCATGTACCCGGAAAGTGTAATTGGAAAACTTTCTGGTCCGCTGTAGCTTAAACCTGCCTCAATGGTATGAGAACCAGTACTATCTTCTTTATAACTAAAATATTTTTTCCCGGCACTAGGGAAGAAATAATCTGTACCAATCAAAGTGAATGTCCCAGCACTGGGTGTACTAATTGCATAAGAAGCCCAAAGATCATCTTCCGAATAAACGGAGCCTAAACCGGAAATACTATAAGCACCCCATTCGCCTATTGAAAATCCACCTGCTGTAAAAGTAACTGCTGGTTGAAAACTTGGTGAGTCACCAAAATCAAGGCCTCTCCATATGTAACGGCTATACAGTGCAACTCCTAAATCCACCTCCTGAGAATATGAAAAACTGGAAGCTATAAATAATATTGCTGCAATAGTTAAAAATATTTTTTTCATAGATTTTCCTTTACTATTTGTATTTATTATTGGTTTGATTTCAAAAAATTAAATAGCGCTCTCGCCGGATTCTTCTGTTCTAATTCTTATTGCATCTAATACAGGAAGAATAAAAATTTTACCATCACCAACTTCACCGGTTTTTGCTTTTGAAATTATAATCTCGACAGCTTTTTCACAGGTTTCTTCATTACAAAAGAGTTCTATTTTTAATTTAGGCACGAACTCTATTTTATACTCCGAACCTCTATAGATTTCAGTGTGGCCTTTCTGTCTTCCGTAACCTTTTATTTCAGAGACTGTTAAACCTGTAAAGCCGGAATCCTGTAATTCTTTATGAACTTCATCCAGCTTATGAGGTCGAATTATCGCTTCTATTTTTTTCATGAATTAGCTCCCTAAGTTATTAAGTGAAATATGTTATTATGGTTATAAAATTAGTCTATTAACCAAGTTTACTAAAATGTTAAGGAATTAGTTGGCAAATATATAATAAAATAAAGTTTTGTCAAGTAAAAAATAATTTTTTTTTACTTTATATTATAGAAGTTTCGAAATACCTAAATAAATTGCTCATTATTCGGAATATTACTCCCTTAATAAGTTAGGTGAACACAGACTACTGAATAAAGAAGGTTTAACTTTCTTAATCCATTGAGGTTAAAATGCAGTTATCTTAAAAAAGATTCCATTGATAATGCCTAATTGAATTAATCTAGATTGAAGAATAATAAACGTGCAATAAGATAGACAATCCGAAATGTCTAAATGAAAATGATAGAGCTATTATACTGCTAATATAATAGCTCTATTAGAATTGTTAATCCTAAAAATTTAAGTTGTGGGTACAAAAGCACCTGATGGAGTTGTAGTCTTTTCTTCATATCCCTTGATACCCATTTCAGGCATATCAAGTCCGTCGATTTCATCTTTTGCTTTAACTCGAATTCCTCCCATAAATTTATCACATGCTTTAAAGAATGTATACATGACTACAAAAACAAAAACGAAACATACAATGCCTCCAATTAGTTCAGCTAAAAATTGGCTTGGATCTCCGTAGAATAATCCTTTAACAGGCCCGGCAACTCCATTCCATCCATCGCCATATGAACCGTCAGCAAACAAACCAAGGGCTAATACACCCCAAAAGCCATTTACACCATGAACAGCAACTGCTCCAACCGGATCGTCAATTTTCATTTTTTGATCTATAAAAAATACTGCGAAAACAACAAGTACACCTGCAATCCCACCAATTAAAACTGCAATAGGTGCAGTTACAAAAGCGCAAGGCGCTGTAATTGCAACAAGACCGGCAAGCATGCCATTTGCCATCATGCTTGGATCGGGCTTTCCATATTTTAACCACATATAAATTGCTGCAACAAAGGCCCCACTGGCAGATGCAAGCATTGTATTTGTAGCAACCACAGCTATTCTTAAATCTGTTCCGGCAAGTGTTGAGCCTGGATTAAAGCCGAACCATCCGAATGCTAAAATAAATGTTCCGATTATTGCCATTGGGATATTATGTCCTGGGATAGCGTTTGAAGATCCGTCTTTGTTATATTTTCCAATTCGCGGCCCAAGCACCATAGATCCAGCTAAAGCTGCTACACCGCCAACTTCATGCACTACAGAGGAACCGGCAAAATCAACATGGCCATGCCCAAGTCCAAAATTAGAACCTAATTGCGCAAGCCATCCGCCGCCCCATACCCAATTTCCAAATAATGGATAGACAATCATTGAAATGAAAAAACCATAAACAATAAAAGAAATAAATTTCCATCTTTCAGCCATAGCTCCGGTTGGAATTGTGGCGGTCGTATCCATAAAAACCATCTGAAATAAGAACAATGTAAAAATACCAACGTCGTACACTTTTGAATTTAAAAAGAATCCTGCGAATCCTGCTAAGCCAAAAGACTTTCCTAAAATGGTAATTGTTAATTCATTTGTAAGCCCCGGAGTTCCACCCAGATTTGCAATACCTCCAACTCCGCCAAACATTAAGGCAAAACCGCAAATCCAAAATCCGAGGACGCCAATTCCATATACCATGAAATTCATTCCCATAGTGTGTGCTACATTTTTTGCCTGAGTAAAACCGGTTTCAACCATTGCAAATCCTGCCTGCATAAACATGACAAGAAAACCTGTTATCAAAGTCCACATTATGTTTTCGGCAATTCTATTATGTCCAACAGCATCTGCAACTTCGGAGAGCGTTGGTTCTCCGGGTTTACTTGCAGGTACATCTTGAATTGTGCCTGTTTTAGCTCCCGTTGGATCAGCCTGCGCATAGGAGAAATTTGAAGCAGCAATTGATACGATCAACATTACGAACAACAATTGAGTAAAATTTATTAACCATTTATTTTTCATTCTGGACTCCTGGTACTTATTATTAATTAGTTTAGATTTCAAATTCATTTTTGGTTAGATAATAGTTTATATTGCACTATCTCCAGACTCCTCAGTTCTAATTCTTATTGCATCCAATACCGGTATTACAAAAATTTTACCGTCACCAACCTCTCCAGTTTTTGCTTTCGAGATTATTATTTCTACTGCTTTTTCGTATTTATCCTCTGTGCAAAAAAGTTCTATTTTTAATTTTGGTACGAACTCTATTTTGTATTCGGAACCCCTATAGATTTCAGTGTGACCTTTTTGTCTTCCATAACCTTTAATTTCAGAAACTGTTAATCCTGTAAAACCGGAATCTTGTAATTCCTTGTGTACTTCATCCAGTTTGTGAGGTCTAATTATGGCTTCTATTTTTTTCATTAGGCTCTCTCTTATTTTAATTAATAATTTGATACTTAATTAGATTAGAATAATATCAATAAATATTAAAATAATAAGGTAGAATGGAATTATTATATTAATATTTAAGCTATTGGGATGCAAATATATATTAGCACTAAAAGCGTGTCAATAGATGAAACTTAATTAATTAGATAGTATTAGAGGTAGACCGAAAAAATTTAAGTAATTCGAATAATAATAATGAATTATTAAAATTTTTTAATCTAAAATTAATCTTTGGTTTTGCTTTATTGGATGGGCTATTACAAGTTGTAAAATATAAAATGATTGGGCTTGAAAGTTTATTAATTTGAAAATAAAAATTTCAAAAACCTCCAGGCGCGATTACCCCAATAAAATTCTGAGTGCTGTGCACTAATGTCTTTGTAAAACAACAAGTCTTTTCCTTCAATATAGTTTTTTCCTTTTAGCAATACGAGCATAGAATCTATTCCAGGCTGAAGTTTATTTTCTAATCCAATTCCACCGTCATCAATATAAATTTTAATTTGTTTTTTAGAGCCGTTATAATTTTTTACTGTTTTTAAATAATCAATATCTTCAATATAGAAAGCAGGCGATATACAAGCAGCTTTCGAAAAAATATTTGGATATTCCCAAGCAAGCATAAATGAAATTAATCCCCCTGATGATGAACCACCGGTTGCAGTATTGTTTCTATCAGGCTTAGTTCGATAATTACTATCAATGAAAGGTTTTAATTCATTCACTACAAATTTCATATACAATTTCCCTGTGTCTGTATCGGCGTACTCTGCTGAACGGTTTGAAGTATTATATATACCCACCATTATTATTTCTTGAATTTCATTTGCTTTGATTAAGCTGTCAGCGGTTTCATCTAATCGCCAATCAACTCCAAAGGAAGAAGTTGCAGGGTCGAAAATATTTTCTCCATCATGCATATATAATACAGGATATCGTTTAGTTTTTTCTTTTTCATAATCCGGAGGTAACCATACAATTATATCTCTTGGTTTGATTCCTTCACCAGAAAAATTCCGATGATATTTTACTGTTCCTGTAATTTGTCCAGATATTTTCCTTGTTTTATTTTCTTTCCATTTTGAAATTGATATTTGTATTGAAGTATCATTTAATATTTCAACAGTATAATTTTGAGGTACACTGCCGTCTTCATTTAAAGCTTCAGTATTCCACGAACCCAATGTAAATTTATATTCCAATAAAGATTTTTCTTCAAATGAAAAAGTTCTTTGCCAGATTGAATCATTTATTTTAAAAAATGGGATTTTATCTGGTTGCCAATTGCCTAATGAAGAGTTATTTCCGGAAATAAATATGTTGGAAGTATCAGTTAAATTTTTTGCGTTAATTATAAAAGTTACATTAAAGTTTTTTTGCGGAAAAGTTTCTCCTAATAAAAATAAAATGTATAGCAGTATGAAAATATTCCGTTTCAGTTATCTCTCGCAATTAAAATTATTTATTTCTTTTCAAAGTGCTGGTAGTCTTTAGTGCTGTTCCAAAAGCCTCCCCATCTCCATCCATGCTTTACAAATTCTTTAACGATTAATGAATTTGCTGTAATCGTACCTTTTTTTTCCGGTTGATATTTTGAACCGCGGGGGAAATTATGATTCCTTTTTATTTGCGGATTCAATTTAGGATTTATATCAATAGCCCTTCCTGAAGAATGAGATGATAATGCTTTTGTGTTTGCGACTACTCTATAATTAAATGCCGAAGTGTTGTTATCTTCCATTGACTTCTCGTCGTTCCAATCATATTTAACTACGGGTATAACTTTAGCAATTGGAAATTTAACAGTCATTATAGCATCAAAAATTTCTTTAATATCTCTTTCAAGTTCTTTGTGAATTAGTAATTGACCTTGATGAATTTTACCGTCAAATGAATAATACTTAACCTCAATTAATTTTAACTCTTTTTTTAATTTTTTAGGGATATCAATTCCCGATACCGATTGAACAAAAGTATAATTACAATCAATAATTATTTTGCTGCTGTCATGATTAGCTTCAACTGCATACGCGTATTTGAATGAGTAAAATGAAATAATAATCAGAAAGTTTATCAAAAATATTTTCATCAAATATATCCCAATATAATTGCAAAGTATCTTATGAATTAAATGTTAAAATAAATATATTTGCCCCGTTAAAAAAAAGGAAATTTATGAAATATTTTGTTGTATTTATCTTATTTGTATTTATAATCGCAGGTTGTAATAAACAACCAAATGTTGTGTCTCTCGATAACGGAATTAAATATTCAATTGATTCGGTTGGTAATGGGAAAGTTGCAAAATTAGGTGATTTCGTTTCTATACATTTTCAAGGTTGGTATTTAACTGATAAAGATAAAAAGGATCTATTTAATGATTGGTCTAAAGACTCTTCGAAAAAAGTTCAAAGCCTTGGCAGTTCAAGAGAATTTCACCCCGTAAACATTAAGCTTGCTGAGGGACAATTTATCAAAGGTTCGGAATTGGGAATTGAAGGAATGAAGGTAGGTGAAAAAAGAACTATTATTATTCCAGATAGTCTTGCATATGGTAAAAAAGGATTAGGCCCCGTGCCCCCAAATTCAGATATAAAAGTTGTAGTTGATTTGCTTGAAATAAAAGTCCCTGTTGAAAGATGGAAAGTAGATACAACAGCAGCCTTTGTAACATCAAGCGGGTTAAAATTTATTCCTGTTAAAGAAGGAACCGGCGCCAAAGCAGATTCAGGTAAAATAGTTAAGGTTAATTATTCAGGATATTTTCTTGACGGAAGAAAGTTTGATAGTTCTGTTGATAGAGGCCAGCCAATTCAATTTGCATTGGGAGCCGGGCAGGTTATTCCTGGATGGGAACAAGGAATTGCTTTGATGAAAGAAGGTGGTAAAGCAGAATTAATTATCCCTTCAAATTTAGCTTACGGTGAAAAGGGAAGAGGTGAAATTCCCCCAAATTCTACTTTAGTTTTTGATGTAGAATTATTAGAAGTAAGATGAAAAAAATAGGATGAATCTTTTTAAAGGCGCTTATCTTAGCGCCTTTTTTTACGGGGAAAATGTAAGAAGTAAATTAACTGTAGCTTTTCATCAGATTAATTGCTTGAGAATAATATCCCATTCCAAAAAGGTTCAAGTGATTTAATACATGGTACAGCTTATAAATATTTTCACGGTACTGGTAACCTTCTTTTAATTTCCATTCATCGTTGTAAGAAATATAAAATTCAGAATTAAATCCTCCAAACAACTTTGTCATAGCCAGGTCAGCTTCCCTATGTCCATAATAAACTGCCGGATCAATTAAACATGCATCCCCATTTTCATCAACCATAAAATTACCCGACCATAAATCACCATGTAATAAAGAAGGGTGCTCTTCGCTTCCACCTAATATTTTTGAAATTGAGGATTCAATTTTTTTTATGTTAGATTTAAATTCCTCAGTAGCATATCCATTTTTTTCAGCGAGTTTGTATTGGAATAAAATTCTATTGTTAAAGTAGAAATCAATCCAATTTGAATTATCATTATTAATATTTTTCTGTATATTCGAACCGATATAATTGTCCTCATAAAAACCAAAATTGCTGCTCGTAGTGCGGTGCATTCTTGCGAAGTTCCGCCCAAAATCTTCCCAAAAAGTTTTTTTCTTTGCAGCCGTTGTTTATCAATTCTAAAAGTATAAATTCTTCTTCAACTAATTTAACTTCAGGCACTCTTATTTCATCTGAAATTTTTAATTCTTTTAAACCATTGGCTTCTTTAACAAACATGTCGTCAAGTAGAAGAATTAATTTTTAAGAAAAGACTATCTTTCGAATCAAAAATAACTTTATAAGCATTACTAATACAGCCTCCTGACAAAGAAATTTCTTTTATAATTTTAGATTGAACTACTGCTTCAATTTTATTTTTTATTTTCTGATTCAATGTCATCTTTTATTTTTTCAAGTAGATTCACACATGTATCTTCTAAAATATCAATTACGGTTTCAAACCCTTTCGCCCCGCCGTAATATGGATCTGGAACTTCTGTTACATCTGGATCACTTGAGAACTCAGCCATTTTATGAAGCTTATCAATATATAATCCCTCTTTATCATGCTCTAAAATGTTTGTATAATTTTCGTCATCCATTGTAACTATATAATCGAATTCATCGAAGTCTTTTTCCGGATCAAACTTCCTTGCTAAACTAGTTAAATTATAACCTCTGCTTGCAGCATGTTTTTTCATTCTTGGGTCAGCACCTTCGCCTTTATGATAAGCAATTGTCCCTGCTGAATCTATTTGAATAGAATTTTCTAAATTATTTTTTTTGACAAGTGAAGTCATAATCCCTTCAGCCGCCGGTGACCGGCATATATTTCCCATGCAAACAAATAGAACTTTTTTATTGGCCATTTTATTTAATTGAATATTAAAAATTTTAGTTTATTTAATTTTGAAAATCATAATTAAAATTTCAAGGTTTTCCTAATAAAAAATAAAATTCTTTGGTAATTATTAAGGGGAAGATAGGAAATAATTAATTCTAAATACACATAAATTTAGAATTAGCTGTCTCATAAATGAAGTATGCTTTGAACTAATCTTGACAAATCACAAATTAAATAATGGTGGCATATTACTTATGAGACAGCTTAATTTTATTTTAGCAGAATGAACTTCTTTACATCGTTTAGCTTTCTCAAACCATCGGAAGACTCGGCAGAAATTCTATAAATATATATACCGGATGCCAAATCTCCGGCATTAAAATTCACTTCATGAAACCCGGCTTGTTCTATATCATTTTTCAATTCCCTAACTATTTGACCAATCAAATTGTACACTGTCAGATTAACTTTGCTTTCATTTGGAAGAGCATATCTGATAGTTGTACTGGGGTTGAATGGGTTTGGATAATTCTGATATAATTCATAGTTACCCGGAATCTCGCTTGATAATTTTTCTGTTCCGGTAATTGTTTTTGTAGAGAAATTCCAAACCGTGGAGAATGAACTAATTCCACCCAAATTGATTGATGCCACTCTCCAGAAATATTTTGTATCGCTCGATAATCCTAATATCTGTTTAGAGGTGTCAGTTACCGATGAATCATTGATTACAAAAGTGGAAAAATTGGAATCAGTTGATAATTGAATAATATATGCTGCCGCATTATTTATTTTATTCCATGACAGAGTTACCACAGTATCCAGGTTTACACTATTATTAGCAGGCTGCATTTGAGTTGGAGTAGTCGGCGAAGCAATAATAGTAGTGAAATCCCATGTTTCTGAAAATGCGCTTTTACCAGCAATATTTTTTGATGCAACTCTCCAATAATATTTAATATTATTTTCTAGTGATGTGAGTGTCTTTGATGTATCAGTAATTGAAGAATCATTAATTACTATATTAGAAAATGAACTTTCGGTAGATACTTGAACCTGAAAAGAACTGGCATCGGTTGCCTTATTCCAGGTAAGAATTATATCAACAGGTTGATTTATGATTCCATTAGATGGAGAAGAAAGAACCGGCAGTTCAGGCTTTGCGACAATGGTAGTAAAGCTAAATGAATTTGAATAAGCGCTTGTTCCTATAAGGTTCTTTGCGTTAACTCTCCAATAATATTTTGTTTTATTTTTTAATGGCCCAACTGTCTTAGCAGTATCGTCAAAGTAGAATCTTCAAAAGTGATGGAATTGAATTGAGAATCTTCTGCTAATTGTAAACGATAGGTTGATGCATTTATAGGTTTGGTCCAAACCAAATTGGGTGTAACTATTACATTACCTGCTCCGTTAGGTATGCTAAAAAGTGTTGGAGATATTGGAGGCGTTCCTCCTAATTTGTTATTACCTCCATCATTATTTGCTAAAGTGAAATCACTAAATGTAGTGAATGGAACTGATGAAGTAATGCTTCCTACAAAATTTGCACTTGAAGCATCTCCGCCAAGGTCAATCCAATTTCCGGCTCCGTCATCTTTTGCTACACGTAAGTTTACACTATTTCTTACTCCATCATCAACATTCATAGTATCATAATTAATTGTGATTGAAGCTAGAAGTTACACCGGCTCCACTGCCTTTTGTAACTTTAAAATGCCTGACAAAAGAAACTAAGCTCTAATGTTGAAGGAACAGGTTACGTTCAACCGGTGCAGAATTGAATATTTCACCTTTATAAGCTAGTTGGTGTTGCAGAATTCTGGGTGATAGTTAATGCAATTGGCCTGTATGCTAATCCTTTACCAATTGGAAAATTAATATTTGTAGGAGTTGTTGAAGCAATAATTCTTTGCATCGGCCCATTAACAAAGTTTACAAAATTTGCTCCGTTAATAGATCCGGCGGCACCAATAGTTAATATTCCGGAATCGGAAGTATTTATTTTTCCATTTGATAAATTTAAAGATGAGTTTACGATTACTTCATTATTTAATACAAATCCAAATGGATTATTGAAAACTGTTGCTCCGTTAAATGTTAGTGGGAACAGTTCCGCTGATTGTCTGTACGGAATTCCCATTTAATGTTAATGTAAGAATTTAAGGAATTGGAAGTTGTAAATTGTGCATTAGTTGTAATGTTGCCTGAGATAGAAACATTAACACCGGCAGCACCAAAGCTCATCGAACCATCGAATACAATATTGTTAATCGTTCCATCCAAACCCCATGGAGCTTAAAGTTGCTCCTTGTTTTATTGTCCAGGTATTTAACACAGTAAATGACTACCTCCTCCTCCTCCGGGAGAAGCATATGCTCTTGTTCCTCCGGCCGAATCTGAAGCAAATACTAAATTACCAAAAGTATAACCTGATACATCCGGGGAAACAGCCAGTTGCATCCCGAACATTCCATTCCATTGTGCTGCCGGAGTTAAAAGAGATATTAGTTGAGGGGAATGGATTCTTAAAAGATTCTGCAGTTACTTGTACAAACTTTCCACCGGAATTTACTCTGCACCAAATCAGTTAACCCGGCACTCTCAATATAATTTGTCCCGCTGGTTGCAGTTGAAGCATTTATAAATACTCCGCCTTTGTCAATTAAAAAATCAATGTCGCTTACCGCCGCCGTTGCCGAATACTAACCCGGCTGGATTGCCGCCTCCGCCTCTTACAAACTTACTTTCAAAAAGTAATGTGATGGTGTTTGTGTTTCCAGGATAGCCAATCTTAATTGTTCCGCAAACAGCAGCACTGTTTACCGGGATTGTAACAGTATAGCTGCCGGAGACATTTGTATTATCAAGTATAATATCATCAGAAGCTGTTGGAACTGAGTTACCACTCCAGTTGCTGGCAGTAGTCCAAAGTCCGTTGCCGCCTATACCGGTCCAGGTTTTTTGAGCAAGCATAGGGAAAGTAAGAAAGAAGAAAACTACAATAACAAAAAAGGAAGCAGAAAATTTGTTCATGGAAACCCCATTCAATAATGTTTAGAAAAAAATAATTATTCAGAACTAAACATTAAGTGAATTATAAAAGTATTTAGTGACAAGAAAAAAAATTAGTTGAAAAATATCACTGCTTGTTTAAAATTTATACATCAGTTAAAATTTAATTATGGTGTTAGAATCATAAGCAATAAATTAAATGAAGTATTAAATAAATTTTATTTATAAGTATATTTAAAATTATTTTTAAATAAATTGAATCGCATGAATAATTTCTACAAATGTTTTTTAATAGTTTTCATATTTCTTCCAATGTTGAAATCCCAAAGCAACTTTCCTAAAAGAGAATTAAGAGGAGCCTGGATTGCAACTGTTAAAAATATTGATTGGCCTTCTTCCAACACTGAAACTACAGATGAACAAAAAGAAGAATTGATTGAGCTGCTTAATAAATTAAAAAGTACCGGAATAAATGCTGTTTATTTTCAAGTTAGGACTGAATGCGATGCTTTGTATAGTTCAAATTTTGAACCGTGGTCATATTGGTTAACAGGGCAGCAGGGTAAAGAACCTGAGCCTTTTTATGACCCTCTTACATTTGCAATTGAAGAAGCACATAAGAGAGGAATTGAATTTCATGCCTGGTTTAATCCGTATAGGGCAATAAGAAAAGTTGGAGACTATGAAATATCCCCGGATCATATTTCACAAAAGCATCCTGATTGGATATTGAATTTTAAAGATAATGAAATTTTAAACCCGGGTATCCCTGAAGTGAGAGATTATATTTCTTCAATCATCGCTGATGTAGTTCGAAGATACGATATAGATGGAATCCACTTCGATGATTATTTTTATCCATACACTCCAGTAATTTCCAATGAAGATTCATTAACATTTATAAATTATAGTAATGAGATCAACAATATTAATGATTGGAGGCGATATAATATTAATACAATGATTGCTCAATGCCATGACAGCATTATAACAATTAAACCAAATGTTAAATTTGGAGTAAGCCCTTTTGGAGTTGTTGATAATAATTATGCCGGAACCAATGGATTTAATTCTTACCAAATTATTTATTGCGATCCGTTGAATTGGATAAATAATAAAACTGTTGATTATTTAATCCCGCAAATTTATTGGAGTATCGGTGATGATAAATCTGATTACAAATTGCTATTGCCCTGGTGGGCTTCTGTAATTAGTGATAGGCAGTTATTTATCGGACAATTTTCTAGTAAGTTTTCAAATGAAGATTACAGTGAATCAGAAACAGAAATAGAAAATCAAATTAGATTAAATAGAAAGACAACTAATGTTTTAGGCTCTGTTTTTTTCAGCGCCAAATCAATATCCAATAATTATGGAGGACTTGCAGATTCGCTTAGGAATAACTTTTATAAATACCCTGCTTTGATTCCGATAATGCCTTGGAAAAGTTTGCTCCCGCCTTCGCCTCCATATAAATTAACAGTTGATGGGGATAGCATAAAAAGAATTCTAAATTGGAAATGTCCAATTCCGGAACCAACTGAACCGTATTACAGCATTCCAACAGGTTTTGTAGTTTATAAATTTGAGAATGATAAAACAGTAAATTTAAATGATGCTTCAAAAATCTTAACTATAATCGATTCATATGAAGAAACATATATAGATGAAGCTGTTTTAAGTGAAATTGATTCTGTTACCTATATAGTTACTTCCATTGATAGATTAGAAAATGAAAGCCGGCCAAGTAATTCTGCGACTTTTCTTAACAAAAGTTTTAAATAATCATTATTTGATATAAAATTATTACTTTCGTTAAAAACTTAAATTTTGAAATTTGTTAGTGTATCTTTAATTTTACGGCACTGCCTCGTGGTGTAATTGGCAACACGTCAGATTCTGGCTCAGAAGAGTCCAGGTTCGAACCCTGGCGAGGCAACTTTTTAAAGTTATACAGGCGCGTTCGTCTAGTGGCTTAGGACGCCGCCCTCTCAAGGCGGAGATCACGGGTTCGAATCCCGTACGCGCTACTAAGTTTATATACTCATAAAATCCTGTCTCTAATATGCCTGTTGTTTTAAGACTGAAAGGATATATATTTTTCTTTTATTCTAATGAAGGCATACCAAGAGAACCTTTGCATATTCATGTTAGAAAAGGCGAGTCTTCAGCTAAAGTGTGGATAGAAACTGAAATCAAAGTGGCAAAGTCTTATGGTTTTAACTCTTCTGAATTAACAGAATTATTAGGTTTAGTGATAAAGAATAAGGAATTAATTATAAGGAAATGGGATGAGTATTTTGGTAAATGAGTCGTTTGCGAAAAAAATTGATTTTGATAAAGACAGTATAAAGATAGGGTTTACAGATGGCCGAATATTAATAGTTCCGCTTGCATATTTTCCAAGACTATTAAACGCAACAGAAAGACAAAGGAATTCTTATGTAATAAGTGGAGGGGGAACAGGTTTACATTGGGATGAAATTGAAGAAGATATTAGTGTTGAAAATTTACTTTTGGGGTTTGGAGACACCACAATTAATAGAAATAATTCCAGCACTGGAGCTGCTTAAAATTTCTTTTTGATTTACCCTATAAATTTGATTACAATTACAAATTAAATTTCCCAGAATAATTTTATTATTTCATTTTAATGAAACGTTACGAAAAACATATATTCATTTGTGAAAATAAGCGTCCGCCGGATGATCCGCGGGGCTGCTGCTTTGATAAAGGCGGGTTCTGAAATTAAAGCTAAATTTAAAGATCGATTAAAAGAACTTGGATTAAAATCAGAAGTTAGGGCAAATACTTCAGGCTGTCTTGATGCTTGCGAATTTGGTGCATCAGTAGTTGTGTATCCTGAGCAGATCTGGTACGGAGGAGTAACTGTAGATGATGTGGAAGAAATAATTCAAAGTCATATAATAAATAACAAGCCTGTAGAGCGATTAAAAATCAAGCATATAAAGTTTAATAAAGATGACATCAAAATCTGAAAAGCTGCATGCGAAAAAAATTATTGATCTTCTAAGTAAAGAATACCCAGATATTAAGCCGGCATTGAATTATAAAAGTCCCTTTCAGCTGCTGGTTGCTACTATACTTTCAGCACAATGCACTGATGAAAGAGTTAATATTGTTACCAAAGATCTTTTAAAAAATATAAAAGCCCTAAAGATTATTTAATTGTGCCAAATGAAGAATTAGAAAAAGATATTTATTCAACAGGATTTTATAAACAGAAAACAAAAAGCATAAAAGGCTGCTGCCAGGTAATTATTGAAAAATATAATGGAAAAGTGCCTAATGATTTTGATAAGTTGAATGAGCTTCCGGGAGTAGGAAGAAAAACTGCTTCAGTTGTTGCCGGAAATGCTTTTGGTATTCCAGCAATTGCAGTTGACACACATGTGAAAAGATTATCCAACTTGCTTGGATTTATAGAATCAAACGATCCTGAAAAAATCGAATTTAAATTAAAAGAATTATTACCGGAAAAAGATTGGACAAATTCATCACACTGGCTTGCATGCATGGAAGAAAGATTTGTATTGCAAGAAGGCCTAAATGTTCACAATGTGTGGTAGGAAATTTTTGTCCCAGCTTTAATCCGGCTAATTGAAATTAAAAAAATGAACTGAAAATTATTCATCCATTCAATTATCATTCAAAAATGAGATAGTATGATTGAATTGAATGAATAAGCGAATGTAGTTTAGTAAGGAGTTTACAATTGGTAGATGTTGCTCATGATAGAGATTTTTGTTTGCAGCTATTAAAAGAATATACCCAAGGTGAAAGTTTGTTGAAGCATGCCTTTGCGGTTGAGACTTGTGTTAGAGCTTATGCAAAAAAATTTAGTGAAGATATTGAATATTGGGGAAATGTTGCCTTGCTTCATGATTTTGATTATGAAAAGTATCCAACAATGGAAGAGCATCCATTTAAAGGTTCGGTAATCCTAAAAGAAAAAGGATTTAATGAAGAATTTAGAAATGCAATTCTCTCTCACGCTGATTACTCCGGTGTGCCGAGAGAAACTTTACTTCAAAAGACGCTGTTTGCATGTGATGAATTAGCCGGGTTTATAACTGCTGTTACTTATGTACGGCCTTCTAAAAGTATTGTTGAAGTTGAAGTAAAATCAGTTAAGAAAAAATTGAAGGATAAAGCCTTTGCAAAAAATGTAAGCCGTGAAGACATAACTAATGGTGCAGAAGGATTAGGGATTACACTGGAAGAGCATATACAATTCTGTATAAATGCAATGAAAGAAAACAAGGATGAATTAGGTTTGTAGAGTATATATGGAGCTTATAGAAGGACAAATTATAGCACAATTTAAAGCTCTAAAATTCATTCAAATGACTTGACTCATATCACATTTATTATCTAAATTGATCACAAAAATTAGGAGAGTTTTTAGAATTTTTTGCTACCAAATATTTGTAGAGTTACAGAACATTTTGAGTTGTATATTTTGTCTTAACTGTAACTATTTTTAATTAAAAAATATTATAATATGAATAGCAAAAAATTAATTTTCTTAATTTTTATTTTTACCATTCCCATATTTTCACAGAAAGATATTCGAGTATTATCATCCAATAGTAATTCTATTGTAATAGAATTTTCTCCTTCTTATAATGAATTTACAGAGCAGGCAATAAATAATCAAAAGTATTTAAATATTTCATTTGCGTTCGGAAGCGAAGAGACAATAAATAATTTTGGAAACCCGGATATACAGGAAAGAGATTTGGACCTGGGTGTTCCGTCAGAATATGGAAATACTATTCAAGTTTTAAATACAGCGTATAAAGAGATTGACGGTAAAGTTGCCCCGGTTCCGCATGAAGAAGGTAGGGAAGAAAATGCTGCAGTTAAATTTGATATTGGAAAAGATTATTATAATTACCAGCCGAAAGAAGATTTAGTTACTTTTGGTGAATTTGGAATAACAAGAGGAATTCAATCTCAGATAATTAGAATATTACCAATTAAATTTTATCCAGCTCAAAATAAAATTAAGCTTTACACAAAGATTATTTTTCAAATAAATTATTCTTCTAATAGAAATAATTTATACAGTACAAATGACGATTTTCTTAATGGAGTAGTTTTAAATTTTGATGTTGCTAAAAATTGGAATATTCACTCAAATAGGAAATCGTTAAAAAAGACAATTATAAAAAGTGTGCTTTCTTCAGGAACCTGGTATAGATTTGATGCACCGGATGAAGGAATTTATAAAATTTCAAAAAGTGATTTATCGAAATATGGAATAGATGCTTCAACAGTTGACCCGCGAACAATAAAAATTTATAACAACGGCGGTTTAATGCTGCCTGAATCTCAGTCTGCTGATAGGCCGATTGATTTAGTTGAAAACGCAATTGTGATTGTTGGAGAAGATGATGGAAAATTTGATGATGGAGATTATATCCTTTTTTATGGAAGAGGAACAAGCTTTTGGTATTATGATAAAGCCTCAAAAACTATTAAGCGAACATTTAATTATTATTCAGACCATAATTATTATTGGATCACCTCCGAGGGAAATCCTGGTAAGCGAATGCAGAATGAATCAAGCTTGAATAATGGAAATGCTTATGTTCAAACTTCAACAAAAGGTTTTGTGAGCTGGGAAAAAGATGAAATAAATGTTGTAAAGACAGGGAGAATATTTGTAGGCGATGCATTTCCGGAAACAAATAATACTAAAACTTATGTCAATAAACTGGATGGATGGTTGGCTAATACTATCATAAATTATAATATAAATTTTGTAAATTCTTCTCCGGCTTCAGCTACTCTTCAAGTTTATGAAAACTCATCTTTACTTTTTTCAAGCCCAATTAGAGCTTATGCCACTTCCGGTAGCTATAAAGATCATGAGTTGGGAGTTTTATTAAGCCAATCTGTCACTTATTCCGGTTCACTAGCTAACAATCAAAGTTCACTTAGATTTCAATATTCCGGTAATTCTTCTTCAGCGATTGGTTACCTCGACTATTTTGAAATTTTATATCAGAGAAGTTTAACGCCAGCAAACAATCAACTTAATTTTTATTCTAAAGATACAACCGCTGTTATAGAATATCAGCTTTCAAATTTCCCTTCCACAAATATTAGAGTATTCGATATAACTGATTATGCAAATATTAAAGTAATTACAAATCCAGTACTTTTAAGCGGAGGTGAATTCCGATTTCAAAAATCAGAGACTGAAGGAAATGTTTCTGAATTTTTAGCTTTAGGCGATGATAATTTTAAATCTCCTTCAAATCCCGAACAGGTTGTGAATCAAAATGTTCATGGAATTGCTGAGGGGGCAAAATTATTAATTATAACACATCCGGATTTTAAAGTACAAGCAGATAGGCTTCAAAATTATAGACAAAATGAATCTCCGTATAAATTGTCAACTATAGTTTTCGATGTAACTGAAATTGAAAATGAATTTGGAAATGGAACAAAAGATCCAACAGGGATTAGAGATTTTATAAAATATGCTTATGATAATTGGACTATAAAGCCGGAATATGTTCTTCTTTTGGGAGATGCAACTTATGATTATAAAAATATTGAAAGTACCAATAATGATTTTGTTCCAGCCTGGGAAACTTCGGAGTATTTAAATGATATACTATCATATCCTATGGATGATTATTATGCAAGAGTAGATGGAAATGATGCAAACGTGGATTTAGCAGTAGGTAGAATCAATTGCCAAACTGAATCAGATGCAAAAAATTCAGTAGATAAAATTATTCAATATGAAGAAGATAAAGATTTTGGCACATGGAGAGATCAAATTACACTCTGGTTGCAGATGATGGTCTAACTACCAGGTACAGACGACGGCAACACACATACTAAACAATCTGAAGATCTTGCAAACTTTTTATATTCCTAGCTCTTTTAATTTAGATAAAATATATTTGTCAGCTTATCCGACTGTTATAACTACTTTTGGAAGAACAAAACCAGATGTGAATAAGGCAATTATTAAAGCAGTAAATGATGGGACTTTAATATTAAATTTTATTGGCCATGGCAGCCCTGAGGTTTGGACACATGAAAGGGTTTTTGAAGAAGCCACTTCGATTCCCCAAATGGTAAATGATAAATATTTCTTTTTAGCCGCTGCCACTTGCGATTTTGCACATTATGATTTACCAAACTCACAGAGTTCTGCGGAATTATTAATGTTAAAAGAAAATAGCGGTGCAATTGCAGCCTTTGCTTCTGCTAGAGCAGTATATTCTACAAATAATGCTTCACTAAATGATTCTTTTTATACAAATCTTTTAATAAATAATAGTGATTCGACTGGATTGACTCCGACAATTGGTAAAGCATATTTTTTACAAAATCGCGTAGGACTGATCCAAATGATTTCAAATTTCATTTATTCGGAGATCCAACTTTAAGATTAAATGTACCAAGATATAAGCAAATATAGATTCCATTAATGGTCAATCTATAAGTGTAAGCAGTAATAAGATGATATCATAGCGACACAATTTCTTCAATGAATATTGCTGAGAATTCATAAGTATGGGTTCAATACTTTCTAAAACTAAACTTTCAGATAATGCTCAATTAAAAGCTCTCAGTCACGCTGCTATAAGCGGAAGCGTTAGAAAAATTTCAGATAATTCAGTTTGGGCTGATTACAATGGTGAAGGAATACTTACCGTTTTTGATTCAAAAAGATCTGTTCATTTTAACGATATTAATTACGATGCAAATGTTCAAGGCGGAGTAATTTTCAGGGGAAGAGTTTCAATAGTAAACGGAAAATTCTCAGCAAATTTTATAGTCCCTAAAGATATTTCTTATGAGAATAAACAAGGAAAAGCTGTGCTGTATTTCTTTGATAATAATTCTGATGGTGTTGGATATACAAGCGGTTTTACTGTTGGAGGAACAGATTCTTCTATTGTTAATGATGAGAAAGGCCCCGATATTGAAATCTATTTTGACAATGAATCCTCAATCGGTGGAACTTTAGCAAATCCAAATTCTGATTTAATAATTAAATTATCTGATGAAACAGGTTTAAATACAACTGGCACAGGAATTGGGCACGGATTTGAAGGAGTTTTAAATGATAAGGAAAATGATCCGATAGATTTTTCAAATTATTTTACCGGTGATATTGATGCCGGAGGTAAATCTGGAAAAGTTGATTATAAGTTTGCAAATTTAGATGCCGGTGATTATAAATTAAAAGTAAAAGCGTGGGATGTTTTCAATAATCTTTCCACCGAAACAACTTACTTTAATGTTGTAAGCGCCGATGAATTAGCAATAAGAGATGTGTATAATTATCCTAATCCATTCGCTTCAAATACTACTTTTACATTTCAGAAAAATTTGAACAATGCTGTTGATCTTCAAATTAAAATTTATACCATCGCCGGAAGATTAATACGGAAAATCGAGGAACTTAATGTGGAAGGAAATTTCGTTAAAGTTAATTGGGATGGAAGAGATGAAGATGGAAATCAAATTGCTAACGGCACTTATTTATATAAGCTAATTGTTAAAACTGTTGACGGCAGCTTTAATAAAAGTGTTTTAGGAAAATTAGCGGTGATTAAATAGCATAATTTTTACCAAGAATTTTAAATATATTTTTAGTTTATTTATTTTTTGCAACTGTAAAAAGAAAATATGTTTACTATGATTAAGAAAATAAGTTCATTATCAATTGGAGGAAAATTAAAATGAAAATATTTCTCAGGCTAATGATGGTCAGCATGATGTTTGCGGGAGTTGTTAAAACTTCTTATGCTCAAGGTGAAGCTGCTGTCCCATTTCTAGAACTAGCTCCCGACTCACGTGGCGGCGGTATTGGAGAATCCGGTGCAGGTTTAGCAGATAATTCTGCTGCAATTTTTTGGAATCCTGCCGGTATTGCTTTTTTGTCAGGTACAGAGGTATCAATTACTCACAGTAATTGGCTTCCCCAGTTTAACCTTGATCTTTTTTATGATTATTTAACATACAGGCAGTATATTGATGAACTAGATGGAAGTTTAACTGCTAGCATCACATATATGAACTTCGGTGAATTCGTTCGAACCGGAGAAGACAGCCCGGTTGAAATTGGCCGATTCCATTCATTTGACGCCGCATTAACTTTGGGTTATGCAACAAAGGTAGCAGACGATTGGGGATTAGGCCTGAATTTTAGATTAATTCATAGCCGACTTTCAGATCAGCCAACTGCCGGTGAACAAGGCAGAGGCGTTGCTACTTCAGTGAGTTTTGATGTAGCTACTATGTGGCGGCCTGCAAAATTGGTTATTCCATTTATTGATGAAGATATTGGTGGAAATTTAAGTATCGGTTTAAATATTAGTAATATGGGCCCTAAGATTTATTACATAGATAGAGCTCAGGCTGATCCAATTCCAACTAATTTTAGATTAGGTTTTGCTTACCAATTATTTAATGATGAATTTAATTCATTAATATATACTCTTGATTTTAGTAAACTTTTAATTAGTAAAAAACCCGAACAGATTGTTGTAAGTGAAACTGGCGATACTACGAAAATTGCATCCACTTCCAAGGAATGGTACCAGGCAATATTCGCTTCCTGGGGTGATAAGCCTTTTAGTGAAGTGATGAGACAGGTAGTTACTTCTATGGGATTAGAATATTGGTATGGAACACCTGGTGATTTTTTGTTTGCAATAAGATCAGGTTTCTTTTATGAAGATCCAAGTTACGGAAATAGAAAATTTGTAACTTTCGGCGCCGGTATTCGTTATGATATATATGGGTTTGATTTCAGTTACATTACAACATCAATCTTTAAAGGCGGTGAAAATCATCCGCTTTCCGACACCTTGCGATTCACAGTCCTAATTGGCTGGGGAGGTGCTCCTGAAAGCGCAAGAGGGTTACCAAGAGGAATTTAAATTTTCATGCTAAAAAATATTCTCGCATTTACACTTATTATTTTTGGGTTGGGCAGTATATCTGCCCAATCATTTATTGGTAAAATTAATCCGTTTCCAAAATCATTTAGTAAGAATTTATCTGCACCGGATACTCTAAAAGTTTTAGCAGTAATGGTAAATTTCCAGGAAGATAAAGATGATGCAACTTTTGGAAATGGAAAATTCGGATCAATGTATTCCAAAGATTACGGCAGCGAAATATTGGATCCATTGCCGCACAATAAGGCTTATTTTGAGGCCCATCTTGAGTTTGTGAAAAACTACTATCGTAAAGTATCCGGAAACAAGATGACGGTTGTTTATTCAGTTTTACCTGATACTTTTTCTGTTTCTAAAACCATGAGAAATTATACGTCTGCAAATAACAGCGATGATTTTACCAATGTAGCTGATTTTACAAAAGAGGTTTGGGCAATCGCAAATACAAAATATCCTACATTTAATTTTAGCGGTTATAATGTGTTTGTAATTTTTCATGCCGGTGTGGGAAGAGATATTACATTGCCGGGAAGTCTTGGAACTGAAAAAGATTTACCTTCAATTTATTTGGGCTTAAATGGATTCAAAAAAATATATGGCGATCAGTTTGAAGGTTTCCCGGTTTCAAACAATTCATTTAAGATAACAAATTCAATGATTATTCCTGAAACTGAAAGCAGGGAATTATCATCAATAGGCGGCGATGTTCTATTTGAGATTTCTATAAATGGATTGCTTGCAGCAAGTGTAGCGAGTAATCTTGGGCTGCCCGATCTTTTCGATACTCAAACTGGTTTAAGTGCTATTGGAAGATTTGGTTTGATGGATGGACAATCAATTTTTGCTTATAACGGTTTATTCCCTCCGGAAATGTCCCCATGGGAAAAAATGTATTTAGGATGGCTAGTACCAACTACAATTTCTCCGGGTGATTTTAAGATTAATTTAACCACAAATGTAGCTGCAACATTAAGCGATACCGTAGTTCTGAAAGTTCCTATAAGCTCTTCGGAATATTATTTAATTCAGAATAGAAATAGAGATGCTAACTCAGATGGTTCAATTATTAAATACGTTTCTAATGGAACAAATTTTACGCATACTTTTTTCAAGGACACAACTGGCTATTACAGTTATGATACTGATTCGCTTGCAAGGCGTTATTACTGATGTAGATGAATTTGATTGGGCTGTTCCCGGGAATGGCATTGTGATCTGGCATATTGATGAAAACATTATTGATCAAAATATTGCCGATAATAAAATAAATGTGGATAAAAATAATCGTGGTGTGGATGTAGAAGAAGCAGACGGCATACAGGATATAGGTGAAAAATTTCAAGATATATTAGGCGATGTTATTATAGGTGAAGGCGGGCCACAAGATTTATGGTACAAAGGTAACGGTTCAAAATTTTATAAAAATGAATTTTCAAAAGATACACGTCCGAACAGTAACACAAACTCCGGGGCAAACAGTTTAATAACGATTTCAAATTTTTCATCCATTGCCAACAGGATGAGCTTTAATGTTATATACGGTGATTCAATTGTTAAACCGATATTTTCAAATCAACTAATTTTATCTTCAAATAATAATAGCTTAACAAGCTTAACAAATGGTTTTGCTTTATTAAATGATTCTGCTTTGATTATTCTAAATTCAATCGGCGAACAGTTAAGCATACTGCAGAATTTTTCTAATTATAAAACTGCCGCATTTACTGATAATGGCGTTCAATATATTGTTGGAGCAATAGGATCAAATTTAAATGTCTATACTAATGACGGCAATTCAAATCAGATAAATACAATTAATACTGGTGGAGAAAATCACAGCGCCACCAGTTGTAATTTTAAATTCTTCAAATCAATATGAAATTTTGATCGGGACTATTTCAGGCAAACTATTAACATATTTATCCGGAAATATATCTGAAGCTCCTTCTATCAATAACATCGCTTCAGAACCAATACTTGAAATTGCTGCCGACGGAGATAAATATTTTTCTATTCTCACTTCAACTATTGTAAAAGATAAAGATGGAAATGAATTTCATTATTCGTTAGTTAATGCAAATAAAAAAGTAATAACAAGTTTAACATCCGGCTTAAAAATTCAATTATCCTTAACTCAAGATCAAGGTGGAAATTATCTTTCAATTTTGCGTTATGGAAACGGATTGGTTGATGTCATTTCAAAAGGAATTGTAGCATATAGTTTTAATACTGACATTAGCGATGAATCAAATTCATTTGCTTTAGCAGATTTAAAAAACGACGGCGGAAATTATATCATATATTCAAACGGAAATAAAATTGAAGCGAAAAATATAAATGGAGCTTCTGCGGAGAATTTTCCATTTAAAGACCCGATGGGAATTGGATTTATAGGAACTCCATTAACGGCAGACTTTCAAGGTGATAATAGATCAGAAATTATTGCTGCAACTTCCGATGGAAGAATTTTTGCGATTGATGGCGGAAGTGGAAAAGTGATTACTGATTTTCCAATTCCGGCTGGAAAAGATTTAAGTTCTACTCCATGCCTATTTAATGGGAATGGGAAAATATCATTAGCTGCAATTAATAGTCAAAATAATTTCTCTGCCTGGAATATAGGAGCGACTGCTGGTACAGGATTTTGGAATGAAGCGAATGGAAACAGCATGAATACTGCTTTTGTTTCCTCAGCCAAATCAGACAAGCAGGTTACTGAATTTTTCCCAACTAACAGGGTATATAATTATCCAAACCCTGTTTATGGAGGTGAAACTCAAATAAGGTATTATGTTTCGGAGAATTCAAAAGTTAATATTAAAATATTTGATCTAGCCGGGGATTTTGTTGCAGAGCTGAATGCCAATGCTACCGGCGGAATGGATAACGAAACTACCTGGAATGTAAATAATATTCAGAGCGGAGTTTATCTTGCCCGCGTTGAAGCGGTTAGTGAAACTGGTAAAACAGAACAAAATATAATTAAGATTGCAATTGTAAAATAATTTTTACATCAACAAATAGTAATCTAATAATCCAATAACATTTAAATTAAATTGATAATTGCGTATAAACAAAATTAGAGTTTCATGAAAATACTTACGTAATTTAGTCTATTGTCTTTCATATCCTAATAATAGCTTTACTTAATCTATGAAATTATTTCAAATCCTTTTCATTCTTATAATAATTTTCTTTAATTATTCTTTTGCTCAGTTTACGGATTTTCATCCTGAGCTAAATTGGTATACAATTAAAGGTAATCATGTTGATGTTCATTATCATGAAGGCACCGAAAGAACTGCAAGAACAGTAGCTAAAATTGCTGATGAAGTTTGGGGCCCGATAACTTCTTTATATGACTATGAACCTGAAAGAGTTCATTTTGTTATTAAGGATATTGATGATTATTCAAATGGAGCAACATATTTTTTTGATAACAAAATTGAAATATGGACAAGTGCACTTGATTTTGATTTAAGAGGAACTCACAACTGGCTGCGAAATGTTATTTCACATGAATTTACTCACATGGTTCAAATTCAAAGTGCAATGAAAATAACTCGCACTGTTCCAGCAGTTTATTTTCAGCTTCTTAATTACGAAGACGAACGGCGCCCGGATGTTCTTTACGGATTTCCTAATGTTATAGTCTCTTATCCTATTGCCTCGTTGAATATGCCGGCCTGGTTTGCTGAAGGCACGGCTCAATATATGCGCAAAGATTTTAATTACGATAATTGGGATACTCACCGAGATATGATTCTTCGTTGTTATGCACTTAACGATAAAATGCTTACCTGGAATCAAATGGGTGTATTTGGCAAAACAAGTTTGGGCAATGAATCTGTATATAATTCCGGCTTTGCTTTAACAAGGTATATTTCTCAGAAGTATGGTGAAGACAAGCTTCGAATGATTACAAAAAAATTAGGCAAGCTTACTAACTTTTCAATTGATGCTGCATTTGAAGATGTACTTGGTAAAGACGGAGATGAAATATACGGTGAATGGCAAACATTTTTAAAAGAAAATTATAGAAAAAGAAGTGAAGCCGTATTATCGAACCTGACCGCCGGTGATACTATTGCGAAAGAAGGCTTTGGGAATTTTTACCCGGTTTTTTCAAGCGATGGGAAAAAAGTATTATACATTTCAAATAAGACTGCTGATTATTTCGGACAAGCTGGTATTTATCAATATGATTTGAAATCAAAGAGAGAAAAACTTTTAGTTTATGGAGTTCGTTCCACTATAAGTTACATCCCCGGAACCAACAAAATTATTTATGCTAAATTGGATGACGATAATCCAAACTCGTATAATGTTCATGACCTTTATATCTATGATATTGATGAAGATGAAGAAACGAGATTAACTTTTGATCTTAGAGCCAATCAGCCGACAGTTTCACACGACGGCAAAAGTATTGTTTTCATATTTCAAAAAGATGGAACGACAAATCTTGGTACTGTTGATATCAAGGAAAAAATTTCAAACAGCTAACTTTTTACGCAAATGGTGAACAAGTTTACGATCCTAAATTTTCTAATGATGATTCATATATAATTTTTGATTATTCATATAAAGAGGGAAGAGATATATATAAAATTAATTCCAATAGGCGGCAGTCCAGGAAAAATTAATTGCAACTCCTGCTGATGAACGAAATGCCGTATTTGATAAAGATGGAAATATAATTTATGCTTCCGATGAAACAGGAATATTTAATATTTATTCTTATAATCCTTCCACGAAATAAAAGAACACAGCTTTCAAATGTAATCGGTGGTGCATTTATGCCTGATATTTCTACTGAAGGTGATATTGTTTATGCTGGATATACTTCAAGCGGATTTAAAATTTTTCATCTATCAAAATTTGAACAGGAAAAAGTTAAGCCAGGCCATGATTATGTTTGGATAAATGATCCGCCGCTTGATAAAGATCAGCCAAATGGAGATATAAATAAATATGATATAAAAGCTTTAAGAAATTATAATGATTACGATACTCCTAATTATGAAGAAAAAAAATATACCGGGGTATTTTCAAAATTATCATTCTTCCCTTTAATTAGGTTTGATAATTACAATACTTCAAATGGTTTTTTTGAAAAGGTAAAACCGGGATTATATGTAGGTTCTTCCGATATGCTGGACAGATACGATCTATTTGCCGGTGCTTCAATCAATTCAAGACTTGAACGTGATTTATTTTTAAATTTTGATTATCGTAACAAACTCCCGCTTTTATTTAACCTTGGAATAAAACCAGAGCTTGGTCATTGAGCTTTATAACATCAGCCGGAAAGCAAATGTTGATGTTTCTTTTGGCTGCTCATGATGTTAACGGCCACACCGAGTATGATTATGTTGTGCCTACAGATGTTACTTATAATTTATTTGAGGTAGATTTTGTTGCGAAGCATAAGATTTTAAATAGATTTAATAATTTAGAATTTCAGATTTATTTTTTCAAAATACACTGCGACTCTTGATGGATTTTTACTGCCGGATAATACTCTATATCCAACCACCAATGATACTTATTTAATAGGAAGAAATTTTCAGCTAACATATACTTTTAAATATTTGCTGCCTTATATAGATTCGGATATAAATCCTATTGGTGCTGAAGTTGAACTGCGGTATAATTATGAATCGAATAAATATAATAATGAAGGTAATTATGTAGTGGAAGATGGTTTGTTAAAACCGCATTATAATCTATTTAATTTTCATAGCCTTGAACTAAATTCAAAAGTTCATATTCCGCTTATTTGCATCAAATACATTAACTGCACAGATTAAGAGCGGGAAATATATTTGGGCCAACTGTCCCAGACTTTTTTGATTTTTATTTAGGCGGTTTAGTTGGTTTAAAAGCATATCCTTTTTATGCTGTCAGTGGAAATAAAATTGCTTGGTTAAATCTTACTTACCGTTTCCCTTTGTTTAGAAATATCGATACGCGAATGGGGCATTTATATCTTGATAAAATATTCTTTTCATTTTATGGAGATATTGGTAATGCATGGTACGGCGATATTCCAAAGCTTAATACTTTCAAAAAAGGTGCAGGCGCGGAAATAAGATTTCGCTTAATTCATTTTATCTTTTCCCAACAGACATATTTTTCAATGCATCATATGGATTTGATAAATTTGAAGACAAGTAAATGATAAAACAGTCACCTATGGAAAAGAATTTCGTTTTTATGGCGGGGTATTATTCGGATTTGATTTTTAGAATAATTTATTGCACAGACTTTTTACTAAAAATTTTTAACGTTTAAAAAATTTTCAGTAAAGAGTTTGATTAAAAACATGAAAGTTAAATCAGAATTTTAAATTCTTTTATTCTTAAATCAGCGCGCGGTTGCTTTCCCAGGAAAATTCTAACCAGAGCATTATGTTTACAGGTAATTTGAAATTTGATTCTGAATTATCTGAATCAGCAAATGCAGCCTTTGCAAAAAGTTGAGCCAAATATATTTGTGGAGAATAATAAAAAATCTCCTTTTCTTGCAGCCATATTTTCATTGATTGTCCCAGGTTCAGGTGAAATTTATTCTAAAAGTTATTTGAAAGGCAGGAATCTTTTTAGCTGTTGAAGCTACTTTAATTACAGTTGGAATCATATACAATAAAAAAGGCGACAACCAAACCGATACATTCGAAAATTATGCGGACGAAAATTGGAGTGTTGTTAAATATGCTAAATGGATGATTGATAATAAAGATTTCTTAGGCCTTACCATCTAGATCAACTAATTAACGGTGATATCATTACTAATGACAGATCCGAATTTACCTCCATGGAAGCAAGTCAATTTTCGAGAATTAAATATTTATGAAAATCAGGTTAGTAAAGAGAGGATCCGGATTTACACATAAGCTTCCACGACTCATGGTGATCAACAATACTTATGAACTAATTGGTAAATATCATCAATATAATCCTGGCTGGGATGATTATAATCAAGGTACAGAATATAGAACTTTAACGCCGCATTTTGTTTCATATTCTGGAATGAGAGGTGATGCAAATGATCTTATACAATGTCTCAACAAAAGCCGTAGTAGGAATTTATATCAATCATATATTAAGTGCTTTAGATGCCGCCTGGACAACTACTGTTTATAATAAAGAAGTTTGCAATGCAGTTAAGAGTTAAAGCCTTTAATTTTGCTGAAAGCACTGATATTTAGTTCCTACAGTAAATTTCAGAGTAGCACTTTAGAATTAATCATGAAGAATATAGCAGAGTTTTCTACTGTAATTTAAGTCCGTTACGATATAGCATTTAAAAAGTTCAATCGAAGGATAACTTCAAGAACATTTAATTTCCTTGATAATTATCTAATCTTTAAATATTTTAATTAATCAGCTCTCAATCTCTATAATTCTTCATATTAAAATGTGATCTATACTTGTTCAATTAATAATTATCAATCTATACCGTTCAAATAATTTTCTTACCCTTAATATAAATTTAATATATTATTCTTGTTTAGTGATAAGAATTATTTAAGTTTCGAACAATTTCCTAAAAAGTTCTATAATTGTTATTGATTGTAGTTAAAGAAAATATTGGAAAAAGATAAATTCCGGTAAAAAAGAAGAAAAAAAAGAAAAAATTGTTGAAGCAGCTAGAAAAGTTTTTTCTAAATATGGATATAACAAAACTACTTTAGATGATATTGGAAATATTGTAGGGATGAAAAAAAATTCTCTTTACCATTATTTCAAAAACAAAGAGGAATTATTTTCAATTTATTATCAATTTTGAAGCTGATTTATATTTCAATTTATTAATACAAAGATGTAAAAATGCAAAAAGCGCAAAAGATAAAATTAGAATTCTATTTGAAGATGGTATGAAATTCAGCAGGGAAAGGTTAAATCTTATACAATGCTACAGTTGCGGCCCGCATGGAAATATTTCATTTGATTGAAAATTTCCATAAGGAATTTGTTAATAAACAATATCGACATAATTGAAGAAATATTCTAAAAGAAGGCATAAAAAATAAGGAATTTGTAAAGCATGACAGTAAAAAATTTGCTGAAGATTTAGTGGATATGACTCATTCTATTGAAGAGCATTTATTTATCACAAGCGGGGCAAAATATTTTCGCGAAATAAATTTTGAAAATATTGATAGGAAAGTTTCAAATTTACTAAACTTTATATTAAAGGGGCTAACTTTAAAATCTGATTAAAGAATTATTACAGGAAGCATAATGAATAAAAGATTAGATTATATAAAATATTTCGCAATCATTAACATATTCTTAATATATTATTTTAAGCAGTATCTCAATTTATTCACAAACTTCATGTAACATGATGACGGCACAATTGTTTTAACCTTGGAAAAAGCTGTCAATATTGCTTTAGAAAAGAACTATGATATTCAAATAGCAAACTATAACCAAATGAATGCTGAAGCACAAATTACTGAAGCTTATGCAGGTGCCTGGCCGAAATTAAATTTTATGGGTACTTACAACCGAAATATAAAATTGCCGGTTTTATTCCTTCCGCCGAATACTCCTTTTAATCCGAGCTCATCTACCCAAACATTTTCATTGGGTGCTAATAATAGTTATAATATGGGACTTTCACTTTCTCAAACTATTTATGATCCGAGATTGGGAACTGCTATCAGCATTGCAAAACAGTACTCCCAATATTCACAGCTAAATAATCAGTCAACAGAAGATGATGTAAGAGCACAGGTTAAGCAGGCTTTTTATGGCAGCTTTGCTTTCGAAGAAATTAGTGGAAGTAAATGAAGAAGGATATAACGTTGCAAAAGCAAATAAAGATAATACCGGGGCATTATATAAGCAGGGAGTCGCTTCCGAATATGATTTTCTGCGTTCCGAAGTTCAGCTTGCTAATGTTGAGCCGGCATTAATTGAAGCAAAGAATAATTTTGAAATGGCTAAAAATAATTTGAAAAATTTGTTGGCACTTGATTTAGATACGAAAATTGAAATTCAAGGAGAATTAGAGGTTGAAAAAATTTCTGCCGAACAGCTAGAAAACTCTAATGAAATGTTAGAGCAAAAAAATCCCTTGCTGCAAAGTTTGAATATTCAGAAATCAATGTTAGAAGAAAATATCAGTATTGAAAAAGCAGCATACTTGCCCACATTAAAAGCGTTTGGCAGTTATGCTTGGCAGACGGAGGACAATACTTTTAAATTTAAAAATTACAATTGGGCAAATACTTTTTCAGTAGGACTTCAGTTAACTTATACTTTATTCGATGGGTTTCAAAGAGGTGCAAAAGTTGAGCAGGCTGAAATTGGTGTGAAATCATTACAGGCTGCAAAAAGTAAAACTGAAGAAGGATTAAAAATAGGTTTGCTCCAGTCAAAGCTGAAAATGAATGAAGCCTTGGATAGAATAGATGCACAAAAGAAAAGTGTAGAGCAAGCTGAAAAAGCTTTAAAGATAGCAGAAACAAGGTATAAAAATGGAGTAGGTACACAATTGGAAATTTTGGATACTCAAAATGCTTTATCGCAAACAAGAATTAATTATGAAAAATCGATTTTTGATTTTTTAATTGCAAAGACTAATTGGGAAAAACTATTAGGAATATCAAAATAAAAGGAATTAAAAATTAGAGGAGAATTAAAATTGAGATACAAGTTGAAAAAATTAACAATTGCCGGTTTGCTGAGTTTATCTTTTTTTATTTTTCTGATTTATGCAAACGGCTGCGGCAGCAAATCTGAAGATAATACGAATATAAAATTAGAAGTTAAACCAATTCCTGTTAATGTAGCAGAAGTCAAAAAAGGGACTATCACCCAGCAAAAAACTTTTTCCGGTACTCTTGAAGGAATTGAGCAGGCCTCTATTATTGCAAAAATCTCGGAAAGAATTACAGATATAAAATACAATGTAAATGATTATGTAAAAAAAGATGATGTGATTTTTGAGCTTGATAAATCAGGCCCTACTTCAAGCTATTTGCAAACTCAAGCAAGCTTTATTAATGCTCAAAAAGATTATGAGAGAATGAAAGCATTAATAGACGAAGGAGCAATCTCTCAACAGATGCTGGATCAGGCGAAGACAGCTTACGATGTTGCCAATGCTAATTTTGATGCTTCTAAAAGTACAGTTGAATTGACAACACCAATTAGTGGGATAGTAACTGATATAAAATATAATGTCGGTGACTGGGTTACTCCTGGCAGTGAACTTGGAATAGTTGCAAATATAAATGAAATGGTAATTAAATTTTATGCAAGCGAAATTGAAATGCGGAAAATAAAGATGGGGGAACCGGTTAAAATTTATTCAGAGTTTGATAAGATCAATTCAGTTAAAGGTAAAATATATGAAATATCCAGGTCGGCTTCTTCTGACGCACGGGCTTTCCAGGTAAAAGCTAAATTTAATAATTCAAAGAATTTATGATTCAAGCCCGGAATGTTTGTTAGTGTAGATGTGGTTTTAAATTCTCAAAATGATGTCTTGATTATTCCAACTCCTGCAATAACTTTTAACAATAATAAAAATATTGTTTACCGTATTAAAAATAATCAGGCGTTCCCGGTTGAAATAAATACCGGAATTACAAATCAAAATAATCGGAAGTGACTAGTGGTTTAAGCCAAGGTGAAACAATTGTTACTATGGGAATGAATAATCTTCAAGATAGTTCAAAAGTTTCAATAGTTAAGTAAAAATTGTATTGAAAAAAATAGGGTTTGAATAAATGAAATTAGCAGATGTTTCCATACAACGGCCCGTGTTTACAACAATGATTGTAGTTGCAATTCTTGTTTTAGGGTTGTTTTCTTTTATAAAATTAAATGTAGATCAATATCCTAATGTTGACATTCCATTTGTCGTAATAACAACCGTGCTTCCCGGTGCAGGCCCGGAACAAGTTGAATCGGATGTAACAAAAGTTATTGAAGATGCAGTGAACCCCGTTGAAGGTGTTGATCATATTTCATCAACTTCGCAAGAAGGTGTTTCAATAGTCGTAATTCAATTTAAGTTAGAGATTGACGGTAAAACAGCTTCCCAGGATGTTAGAGAAAAAGTCGCCGCCGTAAGGTCTGAGTTACCTGATGATGTTGAAGATCCGGTAATTCAAAGATACGATCCGGCAAGCTTACCGATTTTAACTCTTACAGTTTCCGGTGAAAGATCGGAAAAAGAAATAACAGAGTACACAAAAGATGTAATTAAAAAGAGAATAGAAAATATTCCGGGGATTGGCTCGGTTGATTTAGTCGGCGGTGCAGAAAGAGAAATCTTAATTGATGTAGATGCTGATCAGATTAAGAGCTTACAATTTATCAATCCAGGAAGTTATACAAGCTGTTGGATGCATGCGAATGTTGAAATTCCGGGTGGGAATCTTAAACAAGGTGATAGGCAACTTATTCTCAGAACTACGGGTAAACTTACTAATGTTAGTGACTTCGGAAATATTGTTGTTTCAACCCCAAGAGGACAGTTAATTTATTTATCAGATATAGCTACTGTTAATGACTCAACAATAGAGAAAACTAGCTTAACAAGGTTAAATGGGAAAACAGCCGTTGGCTTGGATATTAAAAAACAGTCTGGCAGCAATACGGTAAACGTTGCAGATGCTGTAAAAAAAGAATTACCCATAATGCAGATAGATCTTCCTACAGATATTCATATCACAGTTGCCCGCGATAATAGTTTGTTCATTAAAAGTTCAATCAATGATGTTTTATTCGATCTTAATTTACGGTGCAATATTAGCGGTATTGGTGATTTTTCTTTTCCTTGCAAATCTTCGAGCTACTATTATAAGTGCTTTCGCTTTACCTACATCAATAATCGGCAGCTTCTTATTAATGTATGCGTTTGGATTTACTTTGAACGTAATGACTTTGTTGGCTTTATCTTTAGCGGTTGGATTGTTAATAGATGATGCTATAGTCGTAATTGAGAATATTTACCGGCATATGCATGAAGGTGAAACTCCACTTGAAGCTGCTAAATCCGCAAGTGATGAAATTGGCCTGGCGGTTATGGCTGTTACATTTACACTTGTTGCTGTATTTGTTCCGGTTGCATTTATGCCGGGTATAGTTGGAAGATTCTTTTTTGAATTTGGAATTACCGTTACAGTTGCAGTCTTAATTTCATTGTTTATTGCATTCAGCCTAACGCCAATGCTTTCGTCAAAATGGTTAAAAGCAAGCGATGAAGCATTGTCAAAAGAAGGGAACGTAATAGAACGAGCGCTATATTATTTCAATCACTTTTTTGATTGGCTGAGCAATAAATATGTTAAAGCTTTAAGATGGTCAATTAATCATCGGGTAGTTATAGTATTTTCAGCTTTATTCATTTTCGTATTTAGTTTTTATTTAATGAAATTCTTAGGTTCTGAATTTTTCCCTCAACAGGATCAAGGTGAATTTACAATTACAATTAATGCTGCACCTGGAAGTTCATTGGAACAAACAAGCAAAATTGCAAGAGAGACTTGAAGAAAAAGTACAATTGAAAAAAGGAATTGTAAATGTCTTAACAACAATTGGTTCCGGAAATAACCCTGTAAACAAAGGAAGCATTCTTGTTAAAGATAGTCAGTAAAAAAGACCGTGATTATTCTGTATACCAATTTATGGATGAATTAAGAAACAGTATCAATATTGCCGGTGCAAATATAAGTTATGGAGTTCCTGGCGGGCCAGGCGGACAGGAAAAACCAGTGGTCTTTAGCATTAGGGGTGAAGATATAAACAGGCTTATAAAATATTGCAAATAATGTTGAGAACAATACTTCAAAACAACTCCCGGTGCCGTAGATGTAGAAAGTAGTCTGGAAACATCTAAACCTGAAGTTCGAATTATTACCGTTAGACAAAAAGCTTCTGAGCTAGGAATCAATCCCGGCCTTATTGCTACTACAGTTCGCTCTATGGTTGACGGTTATAAAACAACGAAGTACCAGGAAGGGAATGAGCAATATGATGTTAGAGTGAGGCTTAAACAAAAAGATAGAACTACAATTCAAGATATCTCCAATATTACAATTAAAGGAACTAAAAAAGATAAGAAGGGAAACTCTATTATGGTTCCTTTAAGTGATGTAGCCTTTATTTCTCAGGGAGTTGGGCCTTCTAAAATAAATCGGTACGATAGGCAAAGTGAAATAAGAATTGATGCAGATTTATCCGGTAAATTATTAGGTGAGGTTGTTGCCGCGGCACAAAAACAAATAAATGATATTGATGTTCCGCCAGGTTACAGCGTTAAAGTTTCTGGAAGTGCTGAAGTTCAATCTGAATCGTTTATAAATATTTTTCTTTCTTTAGCTCTGGCAATTATTTTTGTTTACATTGTTTTGGCTTCACAATTTGAAAGCTTCCTGCATCCATTTTCAATAATGCTTGCTCTTCCAATGTCGATCATTGGTGCTGTGCTTGCATTGATTGTACTCAAAGGGTCACTTTCAATTATGTCATTAATAGGTATTATAATGTTGATGGGACTTGTTACCAAGAACGGAATCCTGCTCGTGGATTATATTAATATTCAAAGAGGCAGGGGATTATCCCGTGCAGATGCAATTCTGAAAGCTGGCCCTACAAGATTAAGGCCTATATTAATGACAACTTTTGCGATGATATTTGGAATGATTCCGGTTGCCTTTTCTTTAGGGGAAGGATCAGAATTCAGATCGCCTATGGGACAAGCGGTAATAGGTGGTTTGATCACATCCACATTTTTAACTTTGTTTATTGTTCCGGTTGTTTATTCATTATTTGACGATGTTTCAATGCATTTTAAAAAATCTTCAGAAGAAAGGAAAAAAAGAAAATTATTAAAGAATAAATCGCAAGGTGGTCAAATATGAAAATTGCTTTTTTAGTTTATCATGATGTCATTGATGACCGCGTAATAAAATTTTTGGATGAATTAAAAATTGATGCTTATACAAAATGGGAACAGGTGATTGGTAAATTCCAGGGTTCTAGAAGGACATCTGGGAACAAGAACTTTTCCCGGGCATAACAGTGTTCGAATGATTCCTTTTCGTGACGATGAAGTGCTTCAAAAATTAATTGAAGACTTACAGGGCTTTAATAAAAGCGCAGTTAAAAAGGATGATGAAATAAGGCTTTACTTATTACCTCTTGAAAAGATAGTATAATCATTCGAATAATTGATAATAATAACTTATTTTTAAAAGCGATACTTTTCACATAGTGATCGATTCTGACAAACTTATGATTGTATCACTTTTTCACATCAGCTAAACTAAAGAAAAAAAAATTTATGAAACTACCGATAGTTGTTATCGTTGGAAGGCCTAATGTTGGAAAATCAACTTTTTTCAACCGTATTGTTGGAAAAAGAGAAGCGATAGTAAATGATCAGAGCGGAGTTACTCGAGATCGAAATTATGGTGAAGCTGATTGGGCTGGCCGGCATTTTCAACTGATTGATACTGGCGGCTTTGTTCCCCGCTCAGAAGATCTTTTTGAGAAAGCGATTAAAGAACAGATTTATATTGCAATTTCCGAAGCCGATTCAATTTTATTTGTTGTTGATGTTCGTGATGGCGTGAACCCGATTGACATTGAGATTGCCAATATTCTTCGTGCTTCTCAAAAAGATTTTTTTCTGCTGGTTAATAAAGTTGACTCGGATAATTTTGAAGCGATGGCTTCCGAATTTTATAGTTTAGGCATAGAAAAGCTTTATGGTATTTCTGCTTTGGGAGGTAGAAATATCGGTGATTTACTTGATGAAGTTACAGAAAAATTTCCAGTACAGATAGATGAAGAAAAAGATACACGGCTAAAGATAGCTATTGTGGGACGGCCAAATTCGGGTAAATCTTCTTTAACAAACTCTTTGCTTGGATATGACAGAAGTATTGTGACCGAAATTCCTGGAACTACAAGAGACAGCATCGATTCGATTTTGAAATACTACGGAAGAGAATTAATTATTATTGACACGGCTGGCCTTAGAAAGAAAAAAAGAGTTGAAGAAAATATTGAGTTTTATTCTACAATAAGAACATTAAAAGCAATCGGCGAATGCGATGTTGCTATTGTAATGCTCGATGCAAAATTCGGATTGGAAAATCAGGACCAAAAAATTATTGATGAAGCAGTACGATGGAGAAAAGGAATTATTATCGCTGTCAATAAATGGGACTTGGTAGAAAAAGAAACTAATACTGCGAAAACTATGGAAGATGAAATAAAAGATAAGTTAGGGGCGTTAAGCTATCTCCCGCTTATTTTTATCTCCGCATTAACGAAACAAAGAATTTTTAAATTGATAGAAAAAACAATTCAACTTGAAGAAGAGAGGAAGAAAAAAATTCCAACCAGCGAATTAAATGAAGTTATTTTGGAAGAAATTAAAAAGAATCCGCCGCCGTCAACTCAAACAGGTAAAGAAGTGAAGATCAAATATGTGACCCAGGTTGGAGATCATTACCCGGTTTTCCTTTTCTTTACTAATTATCCTAAAAATATTCCTGATCATTACAAAAGATTTTTAGAGAACCAAATTAGAAAACATTTTGGATTTGAAGGTGTTCCTATTTACTTTAAGCTTTAAGAATAAATGATTAAGCCAAAAAAAATATTAGTGATTGGCGGTAATGCCGCCGGGCCTGCGGCGGCTGCAAAAGCAAAGAGAGTTAATCCTGAAGCAGAAGTAACTATGTTCGAAGCAAGTAGTTTTATCTCTACCGGCACTTGCGAATTGCCTTATGTTTTATCAGGAGAGATTGATAGTTACAAGAAGTTAGTTTTTTATGATGAGGAATCTTTTAAGAAAGAAAAAGGAGTTAATGTATTTAACAAGACATTTTGTTGAAAGTATTAACCCCAAAGAAAAATTTATAAAAGTAAAAAATTTAAAGTTTAATGCCGAACGAAATTATGAATATGACTCTCTTGTCCTAGCTACAGGTTCTTTCTGCAAAATCCCTCCACAATTTAGAGGAAATTTTAACAATGTTTTTACATTAAAAAACATTAATGATTTTATAAATATTCAAAACTTCCTTGACAAAAATAAAGTTGAAAATATTATTATTGTTGGCGCCGGATATATTGGGTTGGAAACTGCAGATGCATTGAAGAATAAAAATTATGATTTAACAATTCTTGAAAAAGAACCAATGCCGCTGCCTTCGTCTGAAATTGAAATACAAAAAAAGATTATTGAAAATATTGAGAAAAATAATATCCGTTTCCTGGGTGGAATAAATGATTATAAAATTGTTGTTGAAAATGATCTAGTAAAGAAAATAAATGTAGATGGAAGATTAATAGAAACTGATTTAATACTATTGACAGCCGGCTTTTATCCGAATAACTTGCCTGCGAAAAACTGTGGAATCAAAATAGGTGAGTTCGGCGGAATTCAAGTTGATCGAAAATTAATGACTTCAGAAAATAATATCTTTGCAGCTGGGGACTGTATAGAAATTTTAAATGCTGTAACAAATAAATTATTCTATTTTCCAATTGCCACTATTGCTCATGAATATGGACATATAGCAGGAGCTAATGCTGCAGGAGAGTATAATAGAATTGAACCGGTTGTAAAAAATATTTCATTTAAAGTATTTGATAAGTTTAATGTAGAAGTAGGGATATCATCAAAGGAGGCGGAGCGATTTAAATTTCATTTTAAAGAAATTAGCAGCACAGTTCCAAATTTAGTTAAAGTGATGCCTGAAAGTTCAGAAGTTTTTGGTAAAATAATTTATGAAACCGGAACAAAAAAAATTTTAGGTGCATCTTTCTTTGGCGGAAAGGAAGTATCTGGTTATGGTGATTTGATTTCCGCTTTTATTAAAACAGGACAAACATTAGAAATGCTAGGAAAGATTAATTACAATTATACACCACCGCTTTCTCCGCTTATTAATTTATTGTCGGTGTTAAGGAGAAAGATTAAATAATTCCAGGAGAATAAATGAAAACCAGGTTTAAAAATTTTTCTTTAATTGATCATCCTCTTGTTAAACGAGATATTTCTTTGCTGCGTGATCATTCTTCACATGCAGTTTTATTTAGAAGCGCGATAAAAAGAATTTCCACTATTCTTGCTGCAGAAGTAAGTAAAAATTTTAAATTAAAACCATATCAAGTAAAAACACCTTTGGAAAAAACTGAAGGATTCAAGCTAAACCAGGAGATAGTATTGGTGCCTGTATTAAGAGCAGGATTAGGTATGGTTTCCGGATTCGTGGATATTATTCCTGATTTAAAGTTAGGCCATATCGGGATCCAGAGAAATGAAAAAACATTACAGCCGGAGGTTTATTACTTCAAAACACCAAAACATATTAGCTCTTCAAAAGTTATTTTGGTTGATCCAATGCTCGCTACGGGGGGAAGCGCAAGCCAGGCTTTAACTCACCTAAAAAATAACGGAGCGAAAGATTTAATTTTTGTTTGTTTAGTTGCCGCACCAACAGGAATTAAAAAGATAGAGAAGGATCACAAAGATGTTAAAATAATTGGCGCTGCTTTGGATAGGGAATTGAATTCGAAAGGATATATCCTGCCTGGACTTGGCGATGCCGGAGACAGAACATTTGGTACGCTTTAAGTTCATTTTATTTTTAGTACTATCTTTTAATATCTATTCACAAACTTACCCTGTAAAAAAAGTTGATGAACTATTACGAAAAGGTATTGATAATATAATAAATCAAAAATACGAAGTTGCTGAAACTACTTTCACTCAACTATCAAAGCAATTCACAAATATTCCTTTTGGCAATATTTATTTGGCGGCTTCGGAAATTGCTAAATCATTTGATTATTCTGAAGATTTTGATGAAGATAAAATAGAAAACAATCTTGAGAAAGCGGAAGAGATTTCAAAAAATTTAGTTGATAAAGATGACGAAAATGTATGGAATTTATATTTCTTAGCATTAACTCAAGGATACCGAGCTTATTATAACGCTTTGAAAGAAAAATGGCTGGCAGCATTCGATGATGGATTTAGTTCTGTTTCCAATTTTGAAAAATGCTTGGATATCGATTCAACTTTTTATGAAGCATATTCGGCTCTTGGGACTTACGTCTATTGGAAGAGTAGGAAAACAGAATCGTTGGATTGGCTTCCCTTTGTTAAAGATGAAACGAAAGATGGGATTGATTACTTGATTAAAGCAGTTAACAAATCATCTTATAATTCCTATCTTGCGGTAAATTCTCTTCAATGGATATACATCGATCAAAAAGAATACAGTAAAGCCATTAGTTTATCGGATTCAATTATTGCAAAATATCCAAACAGCCGTTTCTTCAAATGGGCGTTGGCAAGGGCTTACGAAGATGTGGATAAAAGGGAATCAATAAGTGTTTACAATGAAATTTTAAATTCATATAATAACATCGGTAATCTCAATCACATAAATAAAACCATCTTAAAGCATTTAATTGCACAACAGTATGCACAAATTGGTGAAAAGGATTTTGCATTAAAATTGTGTAAGGAAATATTTGATACAAAACTGAATGATTATTGAAAAAGCAAAGTTGG
The DNA here is from genome assembly GCA_963777615.1 of uncultured Bacteroidota bacterium. Classification (GTDB taxonomy): domain Bacteria; phylum Bacteroidota; class Ignavibacteria; order Ignavibacteriales; family Ignavibacteriaceae; genus CAVSWT01. Next base: position 131,441 of record CAVZSD010000046.1, read on the forward strand.
AAAGAAGACTTGAAAGAGTCAAAGATTTGCAAAAGGAACTATTGTCTAAATGAAATAGTTCCTTATAAATTGAGTTAGATTTTTTCAATTAAAATATTATATTAGCTGGAATAATTAGAGACGAAGAATAGAATTAGAAAATGAGCATAAGTAATCCAAAACAAAAAAAAATGCTAGACGATCTGCTGGAAGCATGCCGGGAGCATCTGCCAAATGTAGATGAAGCATTAATTACAAAAAGTCTTGAATTCAGCCTTGAAGCGCATAAGAATGATTTACGTGCCTCCGGTGAACCATATTTTACTCATCCTTATGAAGCTGCGATGATTGTAGCCAAAGAAATTCCCCTGGATGATGTTACGGTCGTTAGCTGTTTGCTTCATGATGTTGTGGAAGATACTGATTTTAATTTAGACTTATTAGCAAAAGAATTTGGGAAAGAAGTAGCTGAAATCGTTGATGGCGTTACTAAGATAAGCGGAATTTTCAAAGGGCAGGAAATTACTCAAGCTGAGAACTATAGAAAAATGCTGCTCTCAATGGTTAAAGACGTAAGAGTAATTTTAGTGAAATTTGCCGATAGGCTTCATAACATGCGTACATTGGAATTTGTTAGCCCTGAGAAACAAAGAAGAATAGCACAGGAAACACTTGAGATATATGCTCCGTTTGCAAATAGATTTGGTTTAGGGCGCGTAAAATGGGAACTTGAAGATCTTGCTTTTAAATACTTGAACAAAGAAGCATACGAAGAGATTGCTCGAAAGATAAAAGCAAAAAGAAAAGAACGAGAAGCATATATTAAAAAGTTTAGTGATCCAATAAAAGAAAAGCTTGATGAATACAATTTAAAATATGAGATAAATGGTAGGGCAAAACATCTTTACAGCATTTACAGAAAAATGGTAAGGCGTAATAAACCATTTGAAGAAATATATGACCTGTTTGCTATTAGAGTAATTTTAAATACTGAAAACAATAATGATTGTTACACTTCACTAGGTATTGTAAATCAAATGTATTTACCTGTTCCGGATAGATTTAAAGATTATATTTCTATTCCCAAAACAAATAACTATCAATCAATTCATACCACCGTTATTGGACCGGAAGGGAGATTAGTTGAAGTACAGATAAGAACTTTAAAAATGCATGAGGTATCAGAAAAAGGTGTGGCAGCACATTGGAGATATAAAGAAAATAAGACCGCTTCCGACAAAGAATTGGAAACATGGGTTAACTGGATAAGAGAAATATTTGAGAATGCTTCAAAGGATGATCCACGCAAAGATTTGCTTGAGAGTTTCAAGCTAAACCTTTACCAGGATGAGATTTATGTTTTTACACCTAAAGGCGATTTAAGGCGATTGCCGATCAATTCAACTCCTGTTGATTTTGCTTTTGAAATCCACAGCAAAGTTGGAACTCATTGTATAGGTGCAAAAGTAAATGGTAAAATTGTTCCTTTGGATACTATACTTCACAGCGGAGACCAGGTTGAAATTATAACATCTAAAAATCAGCATCCCAATAAAAACTGGATCAAATTTGTAACTACTCATAAAGCTAAAACTGCTGTAAAAAAATGGCTCAATAAAGAAGAAGAAGTTATTGTTGAAGCAGGTAAAGATATTTGGGAAAAGAAAATTAAGAAACTCAAATTATCTTTTACTCATGCCGATATTTCAAAACTTATAATAAATTTGAAGTTTGAAAACAGTAAACAATTTTATAGCGCTTTAGCACAAGGCAAATTAAATATTGATGAAATCCTAACCGCTACCAAAGAAAAAGAAAAGAAAGAACGTGCTCCAATTTTAGAATTTAATAATTTTGTGGAATTAGCAAGAGATGATGCCGGTGGTATTTTAGTTGATGGTAATAAATCAGATATAATGTATTCATATGCAAAATGCTGTAATCCAATTCCTGGTGATCCTGTTATTGGCTTTATAACAATAGGCGAAGGAGTTAAAATTCATAGAAAAACTTGCCCTGAATTGTTAAGAATTTCTGAAAAAGACCCAAGTAAATTAATCCCTGTTCAATGGCCTGGAGCTGAAAGTTCATTATTTGTTGCCGGACTTACAATTATGGGGGAAGATTCCCCGGGAATTTTAAATGAAATTTCACATACTATAGTTTCGTATCAAAATACAAATATTAAATCCATAAATATTAATACAGACAATTCTACTTTTGAAGGAAGCGTTACTGTTTATGTTCGTAATATCGAACATCTTCAAAGGGTAATTGATAGATTAAAAAAATTAAAAGGTGTTTATTCTGTTGAAAGATTTGAAAATTCGATGCAAACATGATTGAAGAAAATATTAGTAGAATACTTGCAATCGATTATGGGGAAAAAAGAATTGGGCTTGCTCTTTCCGACCCGATGATGACTTTTGCTTATGCATTTCAAACTTTAAATAATGATTCAATCCTGTTTAAAAATTTAAAACAGATAATTTCAGAAAAGAATATTTCAAAAATAATTCTTGGACTTCCTTATCAAGATGACGGAAAACTTTCTTCAAATGCGAATAGATTTTAAAATTCAAAGAAAAGCTTGAGACTAATTTTAAAATTGAAGTTATACTTAGAGATGAAAGTTATACCTCGGAAATTGCAAAGTCTTTAATACTTCAGTCAGTAACAAAGAAATCTAAAAGAAGAGATAAAGGTTTGATTGATAGAAATTCGGCAGCTATTATTTTGCAGGAATACCTTGATGAGAAATAAAGCACAGTGACTGAAAATATTTAAAGAAATGATTTCTAATTGACATTTATAAAGTGTTAAACTATTTTCGGATTAACAATATTTTTCAAATGGGAGCACTAAATTATGACACTTGACGCACTTGGAATGATTGAAACCAAAGGATTGGTTGGCGCAATTGAAGCAGCCGATGCAATGGTTAAAGCCGCAAAAGTAGAATTAATCGGAAAAGAAACTATTGGCGGCGGATATGTTACTGTTATGGTTCGCGGAGATGTTGGAGCAGTTAAAGCTGCAACAGATGCTGGAGCTGCTGCCGCGCAAAGAGTTGGTGAATTAGTGTCTGTTCACGTAATACCACGCCCTCACGCAGAGGTGGAAACTATTCTTCCAAAAAAAAAATAGAATAATATTATGAGTTCAGCATTAGGAATGGTTGAAACTCGTGGTTTGGTGGGAGCAATTGAAGCTGCCGATGCTATGCTCAAAGCTGCAAATGTAAATTTGTTGGGAAAGAAAAAGTTGTTCCTGCTTTAATCACAATAAAAGTTATTGGTGAAGTTGCAGCAGTAAAAGCTGCAGTGGATGCCGGTGCGGAAGCTGCAAAAAGAGTTGGCCAATTAGTTTCGGTTCACATAATTCCACAGCCGGATGAACAACTAAAAATTATCCTTCCGGAATTGATTCAGCAGAGAAGACAAAGGAAATAGTTATCCCCAAAACTAAAAAGGTAACTCAGAAAAAAAAACCTCTATAGAGCCGGAAAAAAAAGAAGAAAAGAAAATTATAATTGAAAAACCCGAAAGCAAATGGAGAGAAAATTGAAAAAGCAGAACCAGTTAAAGAATAAACTTCAACTACTTCTTCGGCAAGTTCATCTTCAGATACAATTGCTAGGTTAAGAAGAGAAGCATTGGGAAACAAAGCTGTTAGTGAAAAACAAAAAGCAGTTACCGTCTCTTAAAAGTCAAAAGAAGATTTAGAAGATGAAGAATTAAAGTTTGAAAATATGTCGCTTCAGGAAGTTGAAGATTTAAATGTTCATAAGATTAAGAAGATTAGCACGAAGCACAAATGGTTTCCCCATTCAAGGAAGAGAAATATCAAAAGCAAATAGGAAAGAACTTCTATATTATTTTAATAAGCTTAAGTGAGATTTAAAAATAATATCAAATGTAAACTCCACATTAGGTGGAGTTTTTTTTATTTTTCAATTATATTTGTGCATGAAAAAAAATGTTCATATAATTTTAGCAGCACTTATATTTTCTCAATTATTCTTTGGGGGTCTGTGTCATTATCTAATGATTACTATGCAACAATAGATGTCCCGTTAAAATTAGTTAATTTTCCCAAAGGATATACTTCCAGTACAAAATTACCGGAAGATATTTCAGTCAGGGTAAAAGGAAAAGGCTGGAAATTAATTGCTTTGAATCTCGGCACTGAATCCGATTATAATATATCTGCAAAAAAAGAAGCTGGTAAGCAAACAGTTTTTCTATCAAATTATTTAGTTGATAATCAATGGCTTTCATCCGGGCTTGAAGTAATTAATATTTTCCCGGATACACTTTCATTTTTAGTTGAAAAAGTAATTTCAAAAAAAGTTAAAATTATACCTGACTTAAATATGAAATTTAAATCTGGATATGGTTTAGCTACAAAGGTTGATAGTGAAACCTGAAACTACAATGGTATATGGCCCGGTTTCTGAAATTAACACATATGGAAAATATACATACAAAAAATCTATTATTAAATAATCTTGATGATAAAACTTTCCAGTTGGTTGAACTTCAAGATTTGCCTGGCGTAAAATATCAATTTGATAAAGTTAGTATTTATCTGAATGTTCAAAAAATTGTTGATAAAAATATTTCAGATGTTATTGGTAAATGTTATCGATGTTCCAAAAGATAGAACTGTTGTCCTTCTTCCTAATAAAATTAAATATTGGTGTGAGGGGTGGAATAGATATTTTAGCTAAATTAACGAAAGATGATTTTAATTCATTTGTAAATTATAGAGACGTAGTTCTTGATACTTTAGGAAGCATCGTTCCAAAAATTATTTTACCGGGAAATGCTTTTCTGCTTTATTCTAAACCTGAAAGACTTCGGTACGTAATTAAAAAATTTAATTAAAAAAAATAAGAATATTAAATGTTTATAACTTTTGAAGGAATCGACTTCTGCGGAAAGTCTACTCAAGTTGAATTATTAAAAAAATATCTGCTTGAAAAAAATAAAGAAGTTGAAATAATCCGTGAACCTGGCGGTACTGAAATTTCGGAAATAATTCGCCCAATCTTGCTGGATAAAAAACATTATAAAATGTTTATGGAAACAGAAATATTTTTATTTTCTGCAGCAGGGCACAATTAGTTAGAGAAAAAATTCGACCTTACCTTGATGAAAATTATTTTGTAATTTCGGATAGATTTCATGATTCAACTACTGCATATCAAGGTTATGGAAGAGGAATTTCACTTGAATTGGTTAAGCATATCAACAGTCTTGCAATTGGCAATACCATTCCCGATATAACTTTTTTTATTGACATTCCGGTTGAAGAAGCTGAAAAAAGAAACAAACTAAAAAATAGATTGAATCTTGATAGAATTGAAACATCGAATTCGGATTTCTTTAATAGAGTGAGAAATGGTTATATTTCAATTTCCGAAAATGAAAAAAGATTTAAAAGAATTAATGGTTCTAAAATCCATTGAAGAAATTCATAAAGAAATAGTAAAAGAAATTTTATTGTTTGAAAAAAAGGAAACCGTATGAACTACAAAAAATTATTTAAACCGTTTAGCCGCTTTTGTATTAATATTTGTGTTTGCTGGATTTTTCCCCGGCAAAGAGTGATACTTATTTTGAAATATCAAAAAATATTGATCTGTTTGGAAAAGTATATAAAGAAATTTCATTCAATTATGTAGATGATATTAATCCTGAAGAATTTATGCGTGCAGGTATTAGAGGAATGCTTGGCTCATTAGACCCTTATACAATCTTTATTGATGAGAACAAACAGGATGATATAAATTTAATAACAAACGGTAAGTATGGCGGAGTTGGAATTTCAATTGGCGTGAGAGGTGATGAAGTTACAGTTGTTGAAGTGCTTGACGGATATTCGGCACAAAAGCAGGGAATAAGAATTGGTGATGTTTTAATTGAAGCAAACAATGTTAAAATTACTCCTGAAAATGTTGATGATATTTCTTCCTTAGTTAAAGGTGAACCGGGAACTTCAGTTGAAGTTAAAGTTGTTCGTAACAATGATCAGGATACCATTAAATTTAATTTGATACGCGAAGAAGTTATTGTTAAAAATTTAACTTATGCGGATTTTTATCCTAAGAATAGTAACAATGTTTATTTGAAGCTTACAAACTTCAGCCGCAGTGCAGGTGATGAAGTTAGAAATGCTTTAAAAGAATTAAAAGCAGAAAAAGAAATAAAATCTGTTGTGCTTGATTTAAGAGGAAACCCGGGCGGCCTGCTGGATGTTGCCGTAGATATTGTTGATAAGTTTATTGAAAAAGGTAAATTAATTGTTTCTACAAAGGGCAGAGATGAAACAAGTGAGAAATCTTATTATGCTGTTCAAGAGCCTATGGTAGGTGATGCAAAACTTGTTGTGCTTATAAATGGAGGTTCAGCATCTGCTTCGGAAATTGTTACAGGAGCAATTCAGGATCACGATAGAGGAGTAGTTCTTGGCACAAAATCTTTTGGTAAAGGATTGGTACAAACTATAACTCCCTTAAGCTTTAATACTTCTATTAAAAATTACTACTGCAAAATATTATACTCCAAGCGGAAGATGTATTCAAAAAATTGATTACTCTAAAGACAATAATGTAATTTCAAATGTTGATTCAATAACTAAATCATCTTTCTTAACGGATAATAAACGATCGGTTTATAGTGCAGGCGGAATTACTCCTGATACAACTGTTGATTTTGAAATTGATGGTGGAATAACAAAGGAACTATTAGCAAAAGGATTGATTTTTAGATTTGCTGATTATTATTATTATCAAAATCAAAAAGTCGATTTTAATTCTTTGAAAGATTCTGAAATTTTGGATTCATTTGAAAATTATTTAACCAAAGAAAAATTTACTTATGAATCAGATGCAGAAAAAGAAGTTGAAAAGCTACTAGCAGATGCCAAATCAAATAAATATGAGAAAAGTATTACAGAAAGCTTAACTAAAGTTAAAGACCAGCTTGAAAAAATTGGAAATAAAGAAATAAATATTTATAAGGATGAAGTTTTAAGAGAATTAAAAGGTGAGCTTGCATCAAGATATTTAGGTACGGAAGGAAAAATTGAAGAATTGCTTGCTTCTGACCCGCAATTTCAAACAGCTTTGAAAGTTCTTGATAATACTAAACTTTATAATAAACTGTTGAATTCTAAATAATTACATGTAAACTTTTATTTTTTATTGAATGAATTTAATTTTTAGTTCATAAAAAATCAAAAAGTGATTTTCAGTCATTATGAATTGAACTAATAATGTAAGCTTATTTAGTAAATGATCTTAAGTATTGAGATGTTAAAATAATTTATCATGATTATTAAAATAGGGAGAATTTAGATTAAAATTCTTTTTGATATTTAGTCGTATTATAGTTACTATTTTTGTAGAATTTTAATTTATTTATTATCAACTACTGCGCAATGAATCAATCCATAAAATCTCAACTAAAAAAAATTGTCGGTGAAAAAAACTATTATGATTCGGAAGAAGAAAAATTAGTTTATTCATTTGACGGCACGCCTATTTTTCAGCAGCTTCCCGAAGCTATTGTTTTCCCGGAAAACGAAGAGCAAATATCTGAACTATTAAAATTAGCCAACCAGGAAAAGTTTAATGTTGTTCCCCGAGGTGCAGGAACAGGATTAAGCGGAGGTGCAGTTCCGGTCGAAAATTGCGTTGTTGTTGTTATGACCCGCTGGAACAAAATTTTAGAAATAGATAATAATAATTTAACTGCATTGGTGCAGCCTGGAGTTGTAACAGCGCAGCTTCAAAAAGAAGTTGAAAAGTTTGGATTATTTTATCCGCCTGATCCCGGAAGTATGAATGTTTGTACGCTCGGCGGTAATGTTGCCAATAATGCAGGTGGTTTGCGCGGATTAAAATACGGCGTTACAAAAAATTATGTGCTCGGCACAGAAATGATTTTACCGAATGGCGATCTTTTAAAAACCGGCGGTAAAAATATGAAAGATGTTGCCGGTTATAACTTGAAAGATTTTATAATTGGAAGTGAAGGAACTTTAGGAATAATTACAAAAATATTATTAAAGATTATTCCGCTTCCGACAAAAGTAATTACTATGCTTGCTTATTTTGATAAACTTTCTGATAGTGCAAAATCTGTTGCAGATATTATTTCTGCCCACATAGTTCCAAGCATGATGGAATTTTTAGATAATACAACAATTAATTGTGTGGAAGATTATACACAAATTGGTTTGCCAAGAAATAGCGAAGCAATTTTATTAATTGAAGTTGATGGAAGAGGAAGTGCAGTTGAAGAGGACAGTGAAACAATAAAAAATATTCTTAAAAAGAATAATGCATCATTTGTAAAAGTTGCTGCAAATGAAAAAGAAGCATTGACATTAAAGACAGCTCGAAGAAGTGCTTTTAGTGCATTTGGCGAGAAGGCGTCCCACAACAATTTTGGAAGATGCTACAGTTCCGCGAAGTGAGCTTCCAATAATGATTGAGAAAGTTACGGAAGCAGCAAGAAAATTTGATTTGACTTTTGGAAATTTTGGACATGCCGGTGACGGGAATCTTCATCCTACTTGCTTAACTGATGAAAGAGATAAGCAGGAAATTAATAAAGCACACAAAGCATTTGAATTTATTTTTAATGAAGCAATAAAACTTGGCGGCACAATAACAGGCGAACATGGAACCGGGCTTGCTAAAAAACAATTTCTTGAACAGGTAGCAGGTATCCCCGGAATTGAAATGATGAAAAAAATTAAATCAGTAATTGATGAAAATAATATTTTGAATCCTGGTAAAATATTTTCAATCAGTCCAAGATGTGAAGGAGCCAATGCCTGCAAGAAGAGAACAGATAAAAGATTTTGCATGAGTAATGTAAAAGAATATCCGAATTTATTGGCGTTCTTCCCAATGATGATGTTTTAGAACAATGCATTCATTGCGGAATGTGTCTTGCTACTTGCCCAACTTACGAATTAACAAAACTTGAAAGGTCTTCCCCAAGAGGCAGAATAAAATTAATAAAATCCGTAGCAAGAGGGGAGATGGCAATTACTCCAACTTTTGCTGAAGAAATGAATTTTTGTTTGGATTGCCAGGCTTGTGAAACTGCATGTCCTGCCGGAGTTAAATACGGTTCAATGGTTGAAGCAGCAAGAGTTGAAGTTGAAAATGCTGGGTATGGTTCACCAATTGGTAAATGGATTAAGAAAATTTCTCTTAAATATATTCTTCCTTCAAACACTCTTCTTAAAATATTTTCACAGGCTTCTATATGCTTACCAAAATTTTGGAATTCAAAAATTTTTTCATTCAACTGGATTGTTGAAACTAATTTCTACCAAATTAAATGAAATAGATAAACTATCTCCAAGAGTTTCAAAAAAATTCAGTGATGCATTAATAAAAGAAATTACTCCGGCAAAAGGAGAAGAAAAATATAAAACTGCATTTTTAACCGGCTGCTTAATGAATGTAATGTTTGCTGATATTAATAAAGATACTGTAGATGTATTAAGTGCCTGCGGCTGCGAAGTTATTTCTCCAAAAGATCAAGTTTGCTGCGGTTCATTAGCCGGTCATAATGGAGATTTTGAAACTGCTAAAAAATTAGCAAAAAAAAATATTGATGTATTTAAAAAATATCAACTACAAATATTTGATTTTAAATTCAGCCGGCTGCGGTGCTTTTATGAAAGAATACGGCCATCTTTTAAAAGATGATACGCAATATTCAAAATTAGCAGATGAATTTTCAAAAAAAGTTAAAGATATTTCTGAATTTATTGATGAAATAAAACCTGATGTATTTAAAAATCTGGTTAATGAGGATGTTACTTATCATGATGCTTGCCATTTAGCTCATTCTCAAAAAATTGTGAATGAGCCGCGGTCAATGCTGGATATGATTCCCGGGTTAAATCAAAAACCGCTTGAAGAATCAACCTGGTGCTGCGGAAGTGCAGGGATTTACAATATAGTTCGATATGATGACTCAATGAAGATATTAGAACGAAAGATGAATAATATTAAAGATACAAAAGCCAAAATAGTTTTAACCGGAAACCCTGGATGTATTTCTCAATTAAAATATGGTGCAGAAAAATTTAATGTTGAAATTGAAGTATTGCACCCGGTAAGCATATTAAAAAAAGCTTTAGTTAGCAAATAAAGACTGAATTAATTTTAAATATTATACGAATTGTCAATTTTATTTTTGATCTGATATTCTATTAAGAAGTTAACTTATCGTAATTTTATTCTTTCAATTTTGCCTTTGACTTACATATTATGATGAATTTTTTTATACATCCTAAAAAAATTAAGAAAAATTAATCAAAACCATTTTTGTTTTATTTATATAATTTTATAATTTTGACGACTTAAGTTTTAAAGTTAAAGATTACGAAGTGCCATTGCGAACTCTAAGAGTCAACGCATCAATTACTCAAAACAAATTAAATTAAGATAATTATTAAGCTGTATCCATACGATACCTTACAATTTGTTTTGGGTGTCTTTATGTATTCCATTTTATAGCTTGTAATAAAGGAAAAGAATGAAAAAGTCTTTATTGGATTATATACTGCGAACCCGCTTACCAATAATTTTGTTCGTCGCCGCAGCTTCATTCACAATAACATTTTTTGTTTCAAAGCTGAAAGAGATGGAGTAGGATATACGCCGGAACAGCCAATTAAATTTTCACATAAGCTTCATGCCGGTCAAATGAAAATTGATTGTCAATATTGTCATGTGGAAGTTGAAAAAGGAAGACACGCTATGGTCCCTGCGGTAGCAACTTGTATGAATTGTCATTCAATTGCAAGGAAAACAAGACCGGAAATTGTTAAATTGACAAAATATTATAACGAAAAAAAGGCATTGCCTTGGAAGCGAATCCACAGAGTTCCCGATTTCGTTTATTTTAATCATAGCGTTCACGTAAATGCGGGAATTGATTGTACAGCATGTCATGGTGAAATAACCCAAATGGATGTCGTTGGACAAATGAATTCATTTACTATGAGCAATTGTTTGGATTGCCATAGAAACATACACAGCAAAATCCCTCAACTTAAGAATATTAAAAACGGCCCGGAAAACTGCTGGGCTTGTCATAGATAAAAGGAAGCAGAATGCAGCTATTAAATAAAGTTGATAAAAAATTAGAGAGAAGAAAATTCTTCGAAACATCAGCAAAAGGCATGTTTGTTTTTATGCTGGTAAGAGCATTTCCTTTCAATTTATTATTTGGAAAAAACAGAAACTCTGCAAGCGCAAAAAAAATAAAAGTGAAGATTAATCCTCTTGCCGTCAGCAGAAAAAATATAGGTGGAAATAATGGCTGATGAAAAAAAAGAAATTAACCCTATGGATAATTCTAAAAAGCCGGATCCAAATTACTGGAAAAGTTTTGAACAGTTAGCCGGAGATCCTTCAATTACTGAATTGAGCCGCAATGAATTTAAGCCAGGTGCTACAGATGAATTTAATGTAAACAAACTCTCCGGATTATCAAGAAGAAAGTTTTTAGCTTTAGTAGGGGCTTCTGCCGCACTTGCAAGTACTGGCTGCTCAAATTACCGTGATGAAGGTGAAATAATTCCTTATATAAATAAACCTGAAGAAATAACTGTTGGGAAACCAAATTATTATTCTTCCACTGGCTATGACGGTTCTGGTATTCTTGTAAAAACCAGAGAAGGAAGGCCAATAAAAGTAATTGGAAATCCTGATCATCCAGTTAATAAAGGTAAAGTCTCTGCTCAATGCCAGGCTGAAATATTGGAGTTATATAATCCTGAAAGACTACAGCATCCTTTAAGAAAAGGAAGCAGCGGATTAATGAAATCAACCTGGGGGCATGTTGATGCGGATATAATTGATGCACTTTCAAAAAGCGGTGATAAACAAATTGCTATAATTACTAAAAAAATTATTTCTCCAACTCAGAAAAAATTAATAGAAGAATTTTCTCAAAAATATCCAGATACAAAAGTTTATTCTTACGAATTATTTACGGATGAAAATAGAAAATCAGCATGGCAAAAATCTTATGGAACTGAATTTTATCCAACTATAAAATGGGATAAAGCAAAAATAATTTTATCTCTTGAAGGAGATTTCTTAGGAAGCGATGGAAACACGGTTGAAAGTTCAAGGCTTTATACTGAAGGCAGAAATATTGATGATGCTAAAAACTTTAATAGGCTTTATGTCGTTGAAGGAAATATGTCTTTAACCGGAATGAATGCTGACTATAGATTAAGATTACGCCCTGATGCTCAATTTGAATTTGTAATGGCTTTATTACATGAATTGGGGAATAATAATTCAAATGTCAGCTTAAAAGATTTTGCTAAAAAATATTCTCTATCTGAAAAAACTTTAAAGCATTTAGTTAATGATTTAAAAAACAATTCAGGTTCATCAATTGTTTATACAGGTAATATAATGCCGGAAAATGTTCACATTGCAGTAAACATGCTTAACGATATTTTAGGAGCTAAAAATCTTTATGACTTTACTTCTGTTCCGACTTTAATGAGTCCATATTCCAGTAAAGGAGATTGGGAAGACCTGATTAATAAAATGGATATAGGGCAGGTAAGTGCTGTTATTCATTTTGATTCAAACCCGGCTTTTCATTTAGCAAGCGACTACGGATATGAAAATGCTTTAAAGAATGTTGAATATAAAATTGCTCTTACCGGAGCAGAAAATGAAACTTCTGTTCTTTGTGATTACGTTCTTCCAATACATCATACATTTGAATCTTGGGGTGATTTCAGAACAAGAACTAATTTCTATTCATTACAGCAGCCGGTGATTGCACCGATATTTAATACCAGGCAGAAAGAAGCAGTTTTGCTTCATTGGATGAACGGAAGTAAGGAAACCTTTAATGAAGATGTTTATCATAAGTATTTAATGAATAATTGGGAAAAAGAAATTTATCCCTCTCTCAAATCTGAATTAAATTTTAAAGAATTTTGGTATGGTTCATTGCACGATGGAGTCGTGTTAGCTGATGGCGGGAATGTAAATATTGGTAAGATTAACTCTTCAGCATTATCATCAAGTAATTATAAAGAGCCAAAGGGATATAATTTAATATTAAAAGAAAGCTATTCAATTGGTGATGGTAGATTTATTGATAATGGCTGGCTTCAAGAAGTTCCTCATCCGGTTACAAAAGTTACGTGGGATAATTATGCTGCCATCTCAAAAAAGACTGCAGATGATCTTGGATTGAAATTGAATGATTTGATTGAAATTAACTGTTGGAAATAAAAAGCTAGAAATTCCTGTACATATTCAAGCTGGTTCTGCAGATGATGCAATAACAATCGAACTTGGATACGGAAGAAGAAAAGCAGGAACAGTTGGTACCGGCGTTGGATTCGATGCAATATCTCTTAATGACAAAAAATTATCAGCTTTCTCCCTGGATATATTCCAATGTAACAGTGAAGAAAGCCGAAGGAAGTCATAAGCTGGTTTTAGCCCAAGAATATTACTACTTCGATGATAAATTAACTCACGACGTAGCCGAAAAAAGAAATATAGTAAGAGAAGGCACAGTTGCTGAATATTTAAAGAATCCTCATTTTTTATTTGAAGGAAAAGAAGAAGAACATGAGCCAACTTTGTATCCAAATTATGAATACAAAGATGTTAAATGGGGAATGGTTGTCGATCAAAACAAATGTACCGGGTGCGGTGAATGTGTCGTTGCTTGTATCTCTGAAAATAATATTCCTGTTGTTGGGAAAGACCAGGTTGATAAAGGCAGAGAGATGCATTGGTTAAGAGTAGATAGATATTATTCAGGTACAATCGATGATCCAAAAGTCCATACCGAATTAATGCTTTGCCAGCATTGTGATCATGCCCCTTGCGAAAATGTTTGTCCGGTTCTGGCTACAACACACAGCCCTGATGGATCTAAACCAAATGGTTTACAATAGATGTGTTGGAACAAGATATTGTTCAAATAACTGTCCTTATAAAGTTAGAAGATTCAACTTCTTTAATTTCCGTGATCACTTTAAGGATAAATTTCAGGAGAGCACATTATTCGATTTAGTTTATAATCCTGAAGTAACGGTTCGCTCTCGTGGCGTTATGGAAAAATGTACTTTCTGTATTCAAAGAATTGAAGATGAAAGAGAAGATGCTGTTAGAGAAAAGAGAGCTGTTAAAGGTTCAAATGTAGTAACAGCCTGCCAGGAATCTTGCAGCACAAACGCAATTAGATTTGGTAATATAATCGATAAAGAAGAAGAAGTGACAAAATATAGAGAACATAAATTAGGTTATGGTGTTCTTGAAGAATTAAACGTTCGTCCGAACGTAACTTACTTAGCAAAATTAAGAAACACTCATACGGAGGATGTATAGTGAGCCTGGATTACACAGCAACTGATTTAGATTATACAAAAGAGCCCGTATTAGTTGAAGGAAATCCTCCTTTAAGGGATATCGACCGTGACATTTCACTGCCGATGGATACCAAACCTAATAAAAATTTCTTTATAGCTATTTCTATTTCAAGTACATTTCTTTTAATCGGAGCTATTTGTGTAGCTATTAGTTTTTATTACGGCGTTGGAATGTGGGGTAATAATGAACCGGTTGGCTGGGGATTTCCAATTATCAACTTCGTATTCTGGGTAGGTATTGGACATGCAGGAACTTTAATATCAGCTATTCTATTTTTATTAAGGCAGAAATGGAGAACCGGTATTGCCCGTTTTGCTGAGGCAATGACAATATTTGCGGTAATGTGTGCAGGAGTTTTCCCGGTTATTCATACCGGCAGGCCATGGTTAGCTGGGTACTTAATTCCTTACCCAAATCAGCATAGCCTTATTTGTTAATTTTATTTCTCCACTTGTTTGGGATGTGTTCGCAGTTTCAACTTACTTTACTGTTTCGCTGGTTTTCTGGTATGTAGGCTTGATTCCTGATTTTGCTACTTTAAGAGATAGAGCAACATCAAAGATTAAAAAGAATATTTATAAAGTATTTAGTCTTAGGCTGGAGACATTCAAACAGGCATTGGCAGCATTACGAAAAAGCATATATGATTTTAGCTGGTTTAGCTACACCTTTGGTTCTTTCAGTGCACTCTATAGTAAGCTTTGATTTTGCTGTAGCAATTTTACCCGGATGGCATTCAACAATTTTCCCGCCATTTTTCGTAGCTGGAGCTATATTTTCAGGTTTTGCCATGGTAGTTACAGTTTTGATTTTTGTTCGAAAAGTATTTCACATCGAACATATTATAACCATGAAGCATCTTGAAAGAATGAACATAGTTATTATTGTTACAAGTTTAATGGTTGCATACGGGTATGGTTCAGAATTCTTTATGGCCTGGTACAGCGGAAATCAGTTTGAGCAATTTGTTGTGGTGAACAGAGCTTTAGGGCATTACGCCTGGTCTTTCTGGTTAATGATAAGCTGTAATGTTTTATTCCCGCAGCTTTTTTGGTTTAAGAAATTAAGAACTTCTATTCCGGTTATGTTTGTAATTGTAATTCTAGTAAATGTAGGAATGTGGCTTGAAAGATTTGTAATAGTAGTAACATCATTGCATAGAGATTTTTTACCTTCAAGCTGGGGGATTTATACTCCAACTTTAGTTGATTTAGGAATCTTACTCGGAAGCTTTGGATTATTTTTCACCTTAGTTCTTTTATTTACAAGAACGTTACCGGTTGTTTCAATGTCTGAAGTTAAAGCTGTGGTTGAAGGTGCGCAGCCATCCCATTATGGAGAGAATCATGCTTAATAAAAACGAAAATAAATTACATTCGATTGCAGCACTTTTCGATACTCCCAATAAAATTATTAATGCAGCTCAAAAAGTAAGAGATGCAGGGTATAAAAAGTTTGATGTAAATACACCTTATCCCGTTCATGGTATGGATAAAGCAATGGGTTTGAAACCAACCAAGCTTGGTTTTGTCACTTTGTTTTTTGGATTTTCAGGTGCAGCATTTATTCTTCTTTTTATTTTTTATGCAATGGCAATGGATTATCCCATGGTTATTGGCGGAAAGCCATTCTTTGCTTTCCCGGCATATATCCCGGTTACTTTTGAAACTACTGTATTGCTGGGCGCCTTATCAACAGTATTTGGAATGATTGCGGTATTCTTCAATCTGCCTTAAAACAATTATCCGATTCACGATACAAATTATATGAAGAATGTTTCGGCAGATAAATATGGAATCATGATTGAAGCCGCCGATCCTTTATTTAATGAAAAAGAAGTAGTTGATTTACTTAACAAGCCTGGATGGAAAAAATATTGAATTAGTTTACTATCCAGATCGAAGAAAGATATCCTATACTTACAGCCGAAATTTTTATGGTTG
Organism: uncultured Bacteroidota bacterium; assembly: GCA_963777615.1. GTDB lineage: Bacteria > Bacteroidota > Ignavibacteria > Ignavibacteriales > Ignavibacteriaceae > CAVSWT01. The sequence goes on from CAVZSD010000046.1 coordinate 147,827, forward strand.
GTCGCAGCTACAATTGTAATTGTTTCCGGAGCTACTTATACAACTCTAAATAAGTTTATGTATATAACCCCTTATAATTGGATGGACAGGCAAGACAAAACTATTGCACAGGCAAAAAGCACTTTCTTTAGTGATGATTTTGGAATGAGAATGCCGGTTGAAGGTACGGTTGCAAGAGGATATATACCTTATCCATATAAGGATGATAAAGATCCAAAAGTTGTTTTATCAAATCCATTTCTACCGACTAATGAAAATTTGGCGTTAGGCAAAACTAAATTTTTAACGTATTGCAGCCCTTGTCATGGAAACTTTGCTGAAGGGCAAAATAGATTACGCGGGCAATTTCCAAATCCGCCTACTCTTCATTCAAATAAAGTTAGAGAGTGGCCGGATGGAAGAATTTATCATGTAATAACTATGGGACAAAATATAATGCCTTCTTATGCTGCACAAACAACTAGAGATGAGAGATGGGCAATTATTAATTACATCAGAGTTTTGCAAAGAGCAAAAAATGCTAAGCTTTCTGACCTTCAAGAGATTAAAAAGGAGTCTTCTGCTAATGTCAAAGATTGAAGCCGGGTACACAAAAAAAGACCTGCCCGTTAAAGTTGGAAAAATTGGTTTAACACTTTTGGTGGTTGGATTGGTTTTGGGTATAGCAGGCTATTTTATTGATTCTTTCAGAGCATCATACAGTTACTTAACTTCTTTTATGTTTTTGTTAAGTATTGGTATCGGATCATTATTTTTAGTTGCATTGGAATATATAGCCGGTGCATCATGGAGTACTCCATTTAGAAGAATCAGCGAATTCTTATCATCAGTTGTGCCTTTGTTAATTATTATGGTAATCCCATTGATACTCAGCATGCATGATTTATTTAGCTGGACTCATCCTGATGTTATAGCAAAGAGTGAGGTATTGCAGGCGAAGACTCCTTATTTGAATTCTACTTTTTTCGTTATTAGAGTAGTTGCAATTTTCGGGCTTTGGACAATTTTTTATTATTTCTTAACAAAGCATTCAAGAAAGCAGGATTCATCGAAGGACCAAAGACTAACAAAATATAATATTAAACTCTCTGCTGTCTTTATGCCTTTATTTGCAATTACATTATCCTTTGCTGCAGTTGATTGGATAATGAGTCTTGAAGCATATTGGTATTCAACAATATTCGGAGTTTACTTTTTTGCTGGTGCAACTGTTGCATCACTTTCAGCCGTAACCCTAATTACTGTTTTGTTGAAAGAAAAAGGTTACTTGCATTCAAGAATAAATAATGATCATTATTACAGCCTTGGAACTTTGATGTTTGCTTTCACTGTGTTTTGGGGTTACATCGCTTTCTCACAATATATGCTTATTTGGTACGGTGATCTCCCTGAAGAAACCGTTTGGTTTTTCCATAGATGGAATGGCGGCTGGAAAATTGTTTCCATAATTCTAATGATTTCCCAGTTTATTGTTCCGTTCCTTGCTTTATTATCTCATAAAGCAAAAACAAATCCTAAAAGATTAAAGTTTATGGCGGTATGGATTTTATGTGCTCACTTTATAGATATATACTGGATGGTAATGCCAAGCTTATATGGTTCAGGACATAGTTACTCATTTAGCTGGCTGGATATTGTTTACCCATTAGCAGTGGTTGGGACAATAATCGTGCTGTTTAATATGAATGTTAAAAAATATAACTTGGTTCCAATTGGAGATCCCAAGTTACAAAGAGGACTTGATTTCCATCTTTAAATTTTAGGATATGGAATATTTAAAATGGCTGACAATCAAAATAAAATGAATAAAATATTTTCGGAAATTAAAGCTAATCCTTTAAAGTTATTCGGGATGGTTTATCCTTATGTTTTCCTTATCGGTTTGGCAATCGGAATTATTTATATCAGCAATATCAATAACATCTCACGTCAGAAAGTTCCTCCTAAATTGCAGGATACAACTGAAGTAAAAGATCTTCCGGTAGTTGAGCCAAGAACAATTCCGCCAATTGATATTATGGCATTAAGCAAGCCTAATGAGGATTTGATTAATAAAGGTGAAAAACTTTTTAATACAGTTTGCGTTTCTTGTCATGGTGCGGATGGAAAAGGAGATGGGACTGCAGGAGCAGCATTAAATCCAAAGCCGAGAAATTTTACAAGTAAAGAAGGCTGGGTAAACGGTCCAAAGTTATCTCAAATATTTACAACTTTGTCTGAAGGTATTTCCGGCAGCGGAATGGCAGCTTTTGATTACTTAACACCGGAAGAAAGAGTTTCATTAGCTCATTATATTAGGTCTACTTTTGTTCCTAATCCTACTTTAGATGATAAAGATGACTTAGTGGCACTGGATCAAACTTACAACCTATCAAAAGGAAGTGAAATTGCTGCTCAAATTCCTGTTGCCGAAGCACTGAAAATCATTGAACAAGAAACTGCTCCAAAGGTTGAATTGATAAATTCAGTAATAAATAAAATTTCGGCAGATAAAAATTCGAGTGGTGCAAAAATATTTGATAAGGTTACAAGCAATAAAACAAAAGCATTAACACTAATTTTTAATACCCCAAATTGGAAACAGAATGAAAATGCTTTTATTAATTCAATTGTAAATTCTGTTGTTGAAAATGGTTTTAATGGAGAAGTTTTAGAACTGAAGAATAAAGAATGGGATGAAATGTATAAGTATGTGGGCAGTTATTTTTAATTGTTTACATTAATAAAACGTAATGAGATGATAAAATGAAAAATATAATTATATCATTTCTGTTAGTTCTGACTTTTAGCTTAGCAAAATATTCTTATCCGGAAAACAAGAAAGTTGAAGTTGGAATAGATGAGCAGCTTGGTAAATATATTCCAACTGATGTTTCCTTTATTGATGAAAATGGGAATAAAGTTCTTTTAAAAGATTTAATAACTGAACCAACGGTGTTTGCTTTTGTTTATTATAAATGTCCCGGTCTTTGTACTCCTTTGATGTCGGAAATTGCAGATGTTGTTGGCAAACTGGACATGATTCCAAATAAAGATTACAGAATAATTACTTTAAGCATGGATGAACATGAAACTCCTAAAGTTGCTTCTGAAAAAAAGCAAACGTTCTTAAAAATGATTAATGGAAAATTTCCGGAATCGGCCTGGAGATTTTTAACAGGTGATAGCTTAAATATAAAAAAGACAGCCGATGCTATGGGATTTTATTTTGAAAGACAGGGCACAAATTTTCTTCATACAGGTGCATTAATTTTTCTATCTCCGAAAGGAAAGATTACACGATATTTATTCCCGGGTTATTCACAAGGGCATGGTTATAGTATTTTACCTTTCGATATGAAGATGGCTTTGATTGAAGCTTCGGAAGGAAAAGCTAGCCCGACTATTGCACGAGTGCTTCAATATTGTTTTAGCTATAATCCAAAATCTAAAACATATATGATAGATATTACAAGAGTTTCGGGTGCTGGAATTTTATTATTAGCGGCAATCTTTGTCGGCTATTTAAATTTCAAACCTAAAAAGAAAAAGTTAAAAGAAGGATAGTTTTATATGGCAAGCGAAACATTGGCAGTTAATCAGGCAAGCGAGCCGAGTTATATACATTATCATGGAAAGGGAAAAGGATTAAAGTCCTGGATTCTTTCCACTGACCATAAACGGATAGGCATCCTATACATGGTTGCTGTTTTGTCTTTCTTTGCAGTAGGAGTGAGCCTTGGTTTTTTGATGAGGCTTGAATTATTCTCTCCGGGAAGAACAATAATGGGCCCGCAAACATATAATCAAATATTTACACTTCATGGTGTAATAATGATTTTCTTGTTTATCATACCTGCGTTTCCTGCAATATTTGGAAACTTCTTTCTGCCGATATTAATTGGGGCTAAAGATGTTGCATTCCCAAGATTGAATTTACTTTCCTGGTATCTTTATATTTTAGGCGGATTAGTTGCTATTCTTGCCATTACTTTGCCAGGCGGTTCAGCAGATACAGGCTGGACATTTTATATACCTTACAGTATTAGGACCGGCACAAACGTAATATATGCTTTGATGGCTGCTTTCATTCTCGGCTTCTCTTCAATTCTGACTGGGTTGAATTTCGTTACAACTATTCATAGAATGCGTGCGCCTGGAATGAGCTGGTTCAAAATGCCGTTGTTCATTTGGTCAGTATATGCAACAGCATGGATTCAAGTTTTAGCAACTCCTATAATTGGTATTACTTTGTTGCTAGTTGCAGTAGAAAGATGGTTTGGAGTCGGCTTATTTGATCCGGCTTTAGGTGGAGATCCGGTTTTGTTCCAGCACTTGTTCTGGATTTATTCTCACCCTGCAGTGTACATAATGATTTTGCCGGCGATGGGAATTGTTTCTGAAATTATACCGGTATTTGCTAGACGAACTATTTTTGGATATAAGTTCATTGCATTTTCAAGCATTGCCATTGCCTTATTTGGTTCACTGGTTTGGGCACACCACATGTTTACCGCCGGTATGAGTGATACAGGCCAATTTGTATTTTCGTTATTAACTTTTCTCGTTGCTATTCCCAGTGCAATAAAAGTTTTTAACTGGATAGCGACATTGTACAAAGGTTCTATTTATTTAGCCCCTCCATTATTGTACGTACTTGGTTTTATATTCTTATTTTCTATTGGAGGCCTGACTGGACTATTTCAAGGTACATTGGCTATCGATATTCAAGTGCAGGATACATCTTTTATTGTTGCCCATTTTCATTACGTAATGTTTGGCGGAACCGGTTTTGGATTATTTGCAGCTATGCACTATTGGTTTCCAAAAATGTTCGGGCGGATGTATAAAATAAAAGCCGCAAACATTGCATTTACATTTTTATTTATCGGCTTTAATACTTTGTATTTCCCCATGTTTATTATGGGATGGTTAGGTATGCCGAGAAGATATTATGATTATTTACCCCAGTTTACAATCTATCATAGAATTTCAACTATCGGCTCATGGATTTTAATTACCGGGCTTATCATAATGTTTACAAATCTAATTAGGTCTATTATAAAAGGCCCGATTATCACAGAGAAAAATATTTGGGGCGGCGAAACTCTTGAATGGCAAATTGAAACGCCTCCGATTCATGAAAATTTCCATGAAATTCCAACTATAACTGATGCACCTTATGAGTACAGAATTAATGATGATCATCCATTAGAAGTTGAGGAGGTACAGTGAGTTCTCAAGAACATACACAGGCAGTTCACGAACATGTTCACAGAGATGATATTGCCTCAAGAATGGGTATGTGGCTTTTCTTATTTACAGAGCTTTTATTATTTGGAGGTTTGTTCTTTATATACTCCGTTTACAGATATACAAATCAAGCAGCATTTCATCTTGCTGCAAAAGAAATGAATGTTGTTATCGGTACATTTAACACGGCAATTTTATTAACAAGCAGCTTAACAATTGCATTGGCTATAACAGCTATTCAAAAAAATAATAAGAAGCTTTCTATTTTCTTTCAGGGTGTAACTATATTATTTGCAATATGGTTTTTAATAAATAAATTTTTTGAATGGAGTGCAGAATTTCATCGCGGTAATTTTCCAGGTTCGGAAGTCCTGCTTGGTAAAGACAAAGGACAGATTTTATTTTACGGTTTGTATTATACTATGACCGGGTTACACGGCTTGCATGTAATAATTGGTGCTACTCTAATTGGCGTGATGATGAGACTGACGATAAAAGGAAAAATTAATCAGCATACTTTTGTTAAGCTTGAAGCCGCCGGTTTATATTGGCACCTGGTAGATATTATTTGGATTTTCCTTTTCCCATTATTCTATCTAATTACCTAAGGATTTTTATATGGAACAATCAAATTTGACCGCTATGCGGCAAGAATCTCATTCACATACTGAACATACGCATAGTTACGGAATATTTATTTTAGTATGGTTAGCTCTGCTGGCCTTAGTAGCTGTTACAGTTGCTGTTGCGGGCATTAATCTTGGCTCATTAACTATTGCCGCTGCATTAATAATTGCATGCGTTAAATCGTACCTGGTACTGACAATATTTATGCACTTAAGAGTAGAACAAACTGCATTTAAAGTATTTGTTTTAGTGGCTCTTTTTTTCATTATTATTTCATTCGTCCTATTATTTGCTGATTATTCTTTTTAGTAAGGTAAAAAATTTATGTTTTCAGGACCATCAAGTTTTGTAAATTCTGTAGATACTGCCTTTTGGATAGTAATGGTTATTTCTGTTTTCTTTTTAGTGTTAATTACTTTTTTAATGGTCTTTTTTGTTATAAAGTATAATAGAAAAAGAAATCCAAAAGCGTCAAACATACATGGGAATATTCCTTTAGAAATTACCTGGACGGTGATACCAACTCTTTTGGTGTTAGTTATGTTTTATTATGGCTGGATTGGATATAAGCAAATGGCAGATATTCCTAAAGATGCTTATCCAATTAAGGTAACTGCCCAAATGTGGAAATGGACATTTCAATATCCAAATGGAGTTAAGGCTGATACACTTTTTGTCCCAGTTAAAACGGATATAAAATTTGATTTAAAATCTTTAGATGTTAATCATTCATTTTTTATTCCAGCATTTAGGGTTAAGAAAGATGTTATCCCGGGAGAAAAAAGGGAAACCTGGTTTAACGCTGAAAAGACTGGAACTTATGAATTAACATGTGCCGAGTATTGCGGATTAAATCATTGGCACATGTACACTAAGGTTGTTGTTATGCCTTCCAATAAATTTTTTTCATGGCTTGATAACAAAGCAAAGATAGATTCTTTAAATAACATTAAAAGCGCAGTAAGCCAGGCTTCCGATTCAACAAAGACAGATAAAAAAAAATAAGTAAAAATATAGTTGAAAAAACAAATCGACATATTATTTGAATTAACAAAAATTAGAATAACTTCTTTTGTAGCATTTACTACAGTGTTTGGATACATCGCATTCGCTAAAGATTTTAATTGGGGATTTCTAAAACCAACAATTGGAATTCTATTATTGGCTTGCGGTTCTGCTGTAATAAATCACTACCAGGAACGAAAGACAGACCTATTAATGACAAGGACAAAAAATCGTCCTATCCCTTCAGGTAAAATTTCTGCCAACTCTGCATTAGCTATAGCTATTTATTTTTATTTTATTCGGATCTATAATTCTTCAATTGAGTGCCGGATGGGTTGCTTTGGGTTTGGGATTATTAAATATTGTTTGGTATAATGGGATTTATACTCCGCTTAAAAAAATAAATCCACTGGCAATAATTCCAGGTTCATTAGTTGGAGCAATACCGCCCGCTGTTGGCTGGGTTGCGGCAGGAGGAAATATTTTTGATCCGCAAATAATTGTACTTTCATTTTTCTTTTTTATATGGCAGATACCCCATTTTTGGCTGCTGCTGCTTGTATTAGGAAAAGATTATGAGCAAGCCGGATTTCCAACCTTAACTCAAATTTTTTCAACGGAACAATTAGCACGTATAACTTTTATGTGGATACTTGCAACTGTAGTTACCGGTATTATTAATTCCACTATACGGCATTGTTAAATTCCCATTTATAAATTTTAGTTTATTAGCAGCCGGTTTGTGGCTTTCAATTAGCTCTTTGAAGCTATTAAAATCAAAGAGAAAGAATATATATTTTAACTTTGCATTCAGAGAAATAAATATTTTCGCAATTTTAGTTGTTGTACTTATTTCGATCGATAAACTTGTAATATCATTTTAATCTAAGAGAGAAAATAAATGGAGTTTCTTGATAAATTAGTTTTACCTCAATCGTCTGAACATATTCAATTGCTTCATTATCTTTTTATATTAATCCAATTTTTGTTTGTTCCTTTTATCAGCATAATATTGGGTGGAACAACTCTTTCCTTATTCTTTAAAAGAAAAGGATTGGATGAAGATAACAACAGCTATTTACGTTTTGCCAGGGATATTATTGAATTAGTTACAATTAATAAAAGTATTGGCGTTGTGATTGGTATTGCTCCTATGCTAACAGCAATTTTGATTTTTGCTCAATTACTTCATTCTTCAAAAATTGAAACTGTGGGCTTTATGATGTTTGCCTTTGTCCTACTTAGCATAGCTTTAATTTTAATATATGCATACCGTTATTCATTAACTTTTTCAGAAATTTTTTCATCTATTGATGAAAATAAAATTTCAGACAAGATTGTTTCAAACGACATTAAAAAGTTTAGAAAAGGAAATCAACATTTAAATAATAAATCCGGAAGATATGGAATAGTGTTTCTTTATATTGCATTGTGGGTATTTATAGCTGCGATTACTCTTCCCATATTTAATTCCGAATATAATTCGATTACAATTTTATCTTTATTTTCAATTGAAGTTCTAACAAAATATATCGGTTTCATTCTTTTTGCTTTTGCATTAACCGGCGGCGTTATATTCTTTGGATTTTTCTATTGGGAAGGCGGAAAGAAAAATATAGATGAAGAATATAAGAATGTAGTTAAATCAATTGCAACTAAAGTTACTTTTATATCTGCAATCCCATTCCCGATATTTTTATTGGTTGATATTTTTGTTTTACCTACTAATGCTATTTCTGGCTATGTAATTGGTTATGGATTACTTGCTTTACTTTTGCTATTTGTAGCATATCATTTCCTTTATGTGATGGTAAAGGAATCTTCACTAAGATTTAGCGGGCATCTTTTTTATATAATTCTTTTTGCTCTACTTTGCACTGTTGTTAAAGATCAGCTTGCTATGAGCAATGCTACAAAAGTGCAAGCTGAAGTATTGAGCGTAGATTATGAAAAATACCTGGCCGGATTGGAAACCAGCAGCGGGCCGGTAAAGCCAGTTAATGGACAGGATATTTTTAATAATATCTGTTCGGCATGCCACCGTTTTGATAGAAAACTGGTTGGGCCTGCGTATAAAAATGTATTGCCTAAATATGAAGGTCATAAAAGTCAGTTAATTGCTTTTATCAGGAACCCTGTTAAAAAGAACCCTGATTTTCCTCCCATGCCAAATCCAGGCTTAAAGCCTAATGAGGCAGAAGCAGTAGCAACATTTATATTGGGAGAATATAAAAAATACTAGCAGTGTTTTTTTATAATTATTTTCGATTTAGTCATAATTTCTACCCTAATTTCCCTCAAGTTGATTGTTGTCGCATTCTTTTTTTATCCTTATTTTATGATAAATATTTTAAATAACAAGGGACAAATTCATTGAAAAAAATTCTACTCTTTAGCTTTTTATTTTTAAATGTTAGTTTATTATTGGCTCAAGGTTATCAAGGCCCGGCAAAAGGAGGAGTGTCGTCTGGGGTTATTGTTTCAACAAATTCATTTCTTAAAACTGCACCAATACCCGGCCCACAAATTAAAAAAATAAGAAATGAAATTGAATATGATGGCCCGGCTGTTTATGATAATACATTAGCACCAATTTCACCTTCAAAAGTTAAATATGTCAATGATAAAAGCTTAAGTAAGAAATTAGTCTCTGATACAGCACAGACCATTTTGCTAAACAGCTTTCATGGTATAAATATGACAAATTCGATTCCACCAGATCCATATATTGCGGTTGGCACGGATTATATAATGGCTACTGTAAACAGCAAGTTTTCTATCTGGGATAAAAAGGGGAACTTAATCCAAAGTATTAATGCTGATAATTGGTATTCGTCTGCTTTATCCAGTGTAAGTTCATTTGATCCTAAAATACTATATGATCATTTTGCATCAAAGGTGGATAATGGTTTGGCTTGACCAGGATGATAATTCTCAGAGAGGAAACTTTCTACTTTCTATTAGTGATGATGCAGATCCAAATGGAACATGGTATAATTGGGTCTTACCTTCAACTAAAAATGGAAATACTGGTTCTTCTAATTGGGGAGACTATGAAGGTGTGGGTTTTAATAAAGATGCAATTATTATTACATCTAATCAATTTAATTTCAACGGTGCATTTCAATATTCAAAAATACGGATTATACCTAAAGAGCAGCTAAATGTTAATGCTGCTGACTCATTATATTGGTTTGATTTATGGGACATTAGATATCCGGCTCCAAATGTAAAACAAAAAATATTTAGCATAAGGCCCTCTATTAGCTACAGCGATTCATCCGATTTTTACTTGCTTCATGCGCCAAGTGGAGGTGGTAATTTCATGACTTTAATAAAAATCGTTGATGTAATTAATAATCCCTCTGTTAGCACTGTCAATGTTTCAGTTGGTTCTTATAACTCTTCAACTAATGCAAATCAATTAGGCGGGGGAACGCCGCTCGATTGAAGATTCAAGCAGTGCGTTAAGAAATGAGCCAACTTTTAGAGATGGTTACATATGGGCGGTTCATGCAATTCAAAATCCAAGCACTCCAAAGTATTCAAGTTTAGATTTTGTAAAGATTGATGTTAATAATAATACTATTGTAGAGAATTATAGATTTGGAGACAGTACCCATTGGTATTTCTACCCTGCGTTGGCAGTTGACAAAGATCAAAATGTAGCTATGACTTATAGTCGTTCAAGCGATGATGAATATATCGGTTCTTATTATACTACAAAGTTAAAGAGTGATTCGGAAGGTTTTTCCGGCAGTAATATTATACAAGAAGGGAAAGGAAATTACGTAGTAACTTTTGGCGGTAATAGAAACCGTTGGGGTGATTATAGCGGAATGTGGTTAGACCCCGAGAATGAACAAAACATCTGGATGTTTTCTGAAAATGCTTCTGCTACAAATATATGGGGGACCTGGGTAGGTGAGATTAGAATGGTTCCTTTTGATGGGGCATATACATTTAAAGATAAATCTGAATTTAATTTTGGAGATATAGAAGTAAATAATTTTAGTGATACAGTTGGTTTTATATTAAGTAATTACGGCAGCCAAAATTTAGAAATAACTTCCATTCCAAGTTCAATTGGGCCTTATCATTTAATTGAAAATATTAAATTTCCTATTAGTCTTGGCACTTATGATTCACTAAAATTTAATTTATATTTTCAGCCTACAGATAGCGGAGTATTTGAAACTAATTATACAATCAATACTAATGATCCAAAATTTACCGGAATTAATTTAAGCGGGCATGGTTTTAAAATTATTCCAGCTAGTAAAAATATTATTTATGCTTCATCAGGCCTAAATAACAGTGGAGCTTTTTTAACAATAGATGCTAAAAACGGGCAAGGGTCAATTTTGGGCTCATCAAATTATAATGACGTTAAAAATATTGCAATTAATCCCAAGACCGGCCTGATTTATTCAATCTCACCTAGTGGTTTTGAAACTGAATTAGCGAGAGTAAATTCTGAATTCGGCGACGCGTATAAATTAAGCATATTAAAATTAAAAGATATGCAGTCAATAGCTTTTGATACATCAGGAAATTTATATGGAGTGCTGAAGACCGGCGAGATTTATTCAATTAATATTTCGAATGGAAGCTATAACTTAATTGATAGTACCGGGATTAGCATTTCTAGTATGGCTTTTAATCCGTTTTCAAATCAGCTTTGGGCATCTTCTGGGATCATATTTGGAGTTAATCGGGAAAAAATATTTAAAATAAATTTACCTTCTGGCGATACAACTAATATTGGATTTACTGGTTTAGGCGCTGTTGCTAATGACCTAATTTTTGATGAAAATGGAAATCTATTTGGTATAACTGGCATAAGCACTCAAATAAGCAATCTGGTATTAATCGATACATTGAATGCAGTTGGAAGTATTATTGGAGCAATAGGATTTAAAAATGTAACAGGGATTGAAATTCTAAGAAATGACATTACTTCAGTAAATGTTAATAAAAATTTAATTCCACATGATTTTACTTTATCCCAAAACTTCCCAAATCCTTTTAATCCATCAACCACAATTGAATATGGTTTACCTAAAGCTGCAAGCGTAAGAGTAATAATTTATGATTTATTGGTGAAGTTGTTAAAGAATTAGTAAATGAATTATAAACCAGCAGGTTCATATAAAGTGAAATGGAATTCGGATGATAAAATGGAACAAAGTTAGCAGCGGTATTTATTTTTATGAATTGAAGGTTAGTGGCGATAACGGAAGAGAGTTATCATTTATAAAAAAGATGATTTTGTTGAAATAATATACCTAAATAATTTAAGTTTAGCCGGATTTATTCCGGCTTTTATTTATTTTAATTGACTCTTTTATCTAAATATTTATTTTATTAAAATTTCCTGGTATTCTTCTATTATTTATATTAAAAACTCCAATTTTAAATATTACTGTGAAAACGAAAATAATTTCATAAATACGGAGATTATATGGTTAAATTATTAGGAACCTATCATGTTGTTCCTTCTTTACCTAAAATTTAGAAAACCTTAGAGAAATAGCTTATAATATTTATTGGAGCTGGAATGCTGACGCCAGGGAGCTTTTTAGAAGATTAGATCGAGAACTATGGGAAGAATCTCATCATAATCCAGTAATGATGCTGGGTTACATCAGTCAGCAAAGGTTGGAAGAAATTTCACATGATGATGGATTCGTTGCCCACCTTCAGAGAGTATATAATAAATTAAAAGATTATTTAAGCGAAAAAACCTGGTATCAGAAAAATTTTAATTACCCTGAAAATTTTAATATAGTTTACTTCTCCGCTGAATATGGCTTAACAGAATCACTTCAAACTTACTCAGGAGGATTAGGGGTTTTAGCAGGTGATCATCTAAAAGCTTCAAGCGATTTAGGCATCCCTCTAATTGGAGTCGGCTTGCTATATAAAGAGGGATATTTCCAGCAATATTTGAATTCAGAAGGATGGCAGCACGAGAAATATGAACTGAATGATTTTGATAATCTGCCGTTAAAAAAAGTTTTAAATGAAAAGGGCGAGCCATTAACACTTTCAGTGCAGATGGCGGAACGGCAGGTGTATTTTCAGGTTTGGAAAGTAAATGTAGGAAGAATTCCATTGTACTTGCTGGATACGAATATCGAGTCAAATTCAGATTCCGATAAAAAAATAACACAGGCGCTTTATGGTGGAAATGTTGAAACAAGAATCCAACAGGAAATTTTACTCGGGATTGGCGGCGTTCGAGCTATGCACGCCTTTAAAATAAAACCGATGGTTTGCCATATGAATGAGGGGCATTCTGCTTTTCTTTCTTTGGAAAGAATCAGGACAAATATTTTGAATAATGGTTTGAACTTTAGTGAAGCAAAACAAATGGGTTACTACTCCAATATTTTCACAACACATACACCTGTACCGGCGGGCATCGATGTATTCTCTAACGATCTTGTTGAAAAATATTTGGGTAAATATTATCGCGAAGAATTAAAAATATCCGATAAAGAATTTTATTCGCTCGGAACCATCTATAAAGATAGAGAATCGAATGTATTCAACATGGCGCATTTGGCAATGAATACTGCCGGGAATATAAATGGTGTTAGTATGCTTCACAGCGAGGTATCTCGAAAAATGTGGGTATCGGGTTATAAAAATGTTCCTTTCAATGAAATACCAATTGGCCATGTAACAAACGGAATTCATATTCGTTCGCATTTGTCAAAAGAAATGGAAGATTTGTATTTACAATATATAGGTGAAAACTGGACACATAATCCGGCTTCCACCGAATTGTGGAAAAGAATAGATAAAATTCCTGATGAAGAATTATGGAGAACTCATGAACGAAGAAGAGAAAGATTAGTTGCTTTTGCAAGAAGAAGATTAATGAAACAGATAAAAGAGCGGGGAGGAAGTCAATCTGAAATAGAGACAGCTTCAGAAATTCTTGATCCAAGTGCATTAACTATTGGTTTTGCCCGGCGTTTTGCAACTTATAAAAGAGCAACATTAATGTTTCGTGATATTGACAGACTATCTGATATTCTAAATGATAAAAAACATCCTGTTCAGTTTATTATTGCAGGCAAAGCTCATCCAAAGGATGAGGAAGGAAAAAGATTAATTCAGGAAATATTTCAAGTTGCAAAAGAGGAAAGATTCAGAAGAAAAATTGTTTTTATTGAAAATTATGATATGAATGTAGCACATTATTTAGTTGAAGGTTGTGATATATGGTTAAATAATCCGCGCCGTCCATTGGAAGCAAGCGGCACATCAGGTATGAAAGTGATAGCAAATGGAGGATTAAATTTTAGTGTACTAGATGGCTGGTGGGTTGAAGGGTTTGATCCGGAAGTTGGATGGAAGATTGGAAATGGTGAAGAATATTCTGATCCGGATTATCAAGATGAAGTTGAAGCAAGGCAATTTTATCATACACTTGAAAATCAAATTGTTCCATTATTTTATTCAAGGACAGAAGATGGGCTTCCACGTGGTTGGATTACCAAAGTAAAAAATTCTATGAAAAAATTAGGCCCGATATTTAATACTCATAGAATGGTTCAAGAATATTTTGAAAAATTTTATGAGTCTTCTGTGAATAAACGATTAACTCTTTCAGATAAAAATTGGGAGAAAGTAAAAAAACTTTCCGAGTGGAAAGAATATGTAATTCAGAATTGGTCCAATGTTAAAGTAGCTAAGCTGCGTGCTAACAAGAATGGCGAAGAAGTTTTTGTAGGTGAAGATTATAAAATTACAGCCGAAATTGATTTGGGAAATTTAACTCCGGAATGATGTTGAGGTTCAAATTTATTTCGGTCCGGTTGACAAGCTTAATGATCCGCAAACATATTCAACAGTTGTAATGAAACCGGAATCTGAAAAAAATAATCCGCATTATATTTATTCCGGTAATATTAATAGCATAAAAAGCGGGCATCAAGGTTATACAATTAGAATTGTTCCAAAACATCCTTTGCTAATTAATCCTTTTGAACTTGGCGTTGTTTATTGGGCAGACTGATAAGAATGAAAATTTTTATTCACAGGTTTTGTTGCGATCTTTAATAGATTCATGAAAGTAAGAATTTAAAAATCAAACTTTAAAATACTGACAATTCAAAATTGATTTACAAATTTATTTTTGTAAAATAGCATTACCTGTAAAAATCAGCATCCGGTAATTCATCATCATCTTCGGCTGACATAGTAAACATTGAACTAAGCATGTCTTTAAATTGAATTCCATGTTCAAGTTTAAATTTGCTTAACAATGAAAACTCTGCCAATCCGTGAAGTAGAAATTCCATATAAAGTAATTCTGCACTGTTATTAAGATTCGGCAAATATTTTTTCACTACTTCATGAAGTCCGGGTATTTTATGAAGAAGTATCTGAATATTCTTTATCGCTTGTAATATTTAATAGATCGATGGTATTTCCTTTACTAAACCAACGTGTAATTTTTTGATATGGGCTTGCTTCCTGGTCTTTCTTTAATTTTTCAGGCGAAGGGAAATATTTTTCAAACAAGTTCTTAATTGCTTTACTGATTAGTATTAATGCAACTTTTGTTGGCCCCTCCTGTTCACCTTCATAAACTAATTCGATTTTACCTGTGATAGATGGAATAACTCCATATAAATCAGAAACTCTTAATGATGTTTCATTTTCATTATTAATTATTAATCTTCTTTCGGCAGAGCTTATCAAATTTTCATAAGCAGAAATAGTTAGCCTGGCAGATACACCGCTTTTATGATCTATATATTCGCTTTCTCTTGCTTCGAAGGCAACCTGTTCTACTAAATCGCGCAAGAGCTCGTTAATTTTTATCTTTTCTTTTTGTTCATTAGTTAAAATAGCTTCTTGTATTGTTATAAGTTTTGAAATATCCGTGCTCTTTGGGTAGTGAGTTAAAATTTGGCTGTCAATTCTATCTTTTAATGGAGTTACAATCGAACCTCTATTTGTATAATCTTCAGGATTTGCTGTAAAAATAAATTGAATATCAAGCGGAAGTCTTATTTTAAATCCTCTGATTTGAATATCATTTTCCTGAAGAATATTAAACAGTGCAACTTGTATTCTTGCTTGAAGATCGGGCAGCTCATTTATAACAAATATTGAGCGATGCGAACGTGGAATAATTCCAAAGTGAATAACTCTTTCATCAGAATAAGGAAGCTTTAGTGATGCAGCTTTGATAGGATCAACATCTCCTATTAAATCAGCAACTGAAACGTCAGGAGTTGCAAGCTTTTCAGCATATCTTTCCGACTTATGTATCCATTCAATTTTCGTTTCGTCTCCGTTTTCATTTACAATATCTCTTGCAATTCTTGAAAGAGGATTAAACGGGTCATCATTTAATTCTGACCCGGCAACTATTGGAATATATTCGTCAAGTAGGTTTATAAATAATCTTGCAATTTTTGTTTTTGCCTGTCCACGCAGCCCGAGTAAAATAATATTATGTCTGGATAGTATAGCTGTTTGAATATCAGGCAAAACGGTTTCATCATAGCCTAAAATACCCCGGAACGGGTTTTCACCGCTGCGTAAAGCAGAAATTAAATTATCACGCAGCTCTTGTTTAATCGGCTTAGACTTATAACCGCTTTTTTTTAATTCTCGTAAAGTTGAAATATTTTTGTAATTCATATTTGTAAAGCTCCCATAAAATTAATATTACTTTAATCTTTTTCTTCTGTTTCTTATGTAATCTTCAAAGATATAATCACCCAACCCTGTTAAGCTGCTGTAAAATGCTCTGCCATTATTTGTTTGGGTAAACTCACGGACAAACTTCTGCAAGTATGGATCACGGGCAATCATGAAAGTTGTAATTGATATATTAAGCTTCCGGCATTTTGCCGCTTGATCCAAAGTTTTGTTCATTATTTTTCTATCAAGCCCGAAACTATTTTTATAATATTTAGCTCCTTCTTTCAAACATGTTGGCTTACCGTCGGTGATCATAAAAATTTGTTTGTTGGAAGTTTTTCTTCGTCTTAATATGTCTATAGAAAGTTCCAATCCTGCAACTGTATTTGTATGATACGGCCCAACTTGAAGATAGGGGAGATCTTTAATTTCAATCGGCCAGGCATCATTTCCAAAAACAATTATATCTAAAGTATCTTTTGGATATTTTGTGGTGATTAATTCTGATAAAGCCATAGCGACTTTTTTAGCTGGAGTGATTCTATCTTCTCCATACAAAATCATAGAATGCGAAATATCTATCATTAAAACTGTTGAAGTCAATGCTTTGAAATCACGTTCGTCAACTTCAAGGTCGTGTTCGGTTAATTTAAAATCATCAATGCCGTGATTGATTTGAGCATTCTTAATTGAATCAGTCATATCGATCTGATCCATGGTATCACCAAAATGGAATGCTCTTTTTTCGGAAGTGGATTCATCGCCTTGCCCCGAAAAAGGAGTTCGATGATTTCCCCTTGATGATCTTTTTAGCTTTCCAAAAATTTCTTCAAGTGACTGTTTGCGTATTGATTGTTCAGTTTTGGCTGTGATTATAAAAGTCTGGTTTTTCTCATCTTCTTCCAGGTAACCATTATCTTTTAATTCATCTATAAAATTCCCAACGCCATATTGATTATCTGTTAACCCGTACTTTTGATCCAACTGGTTGAGCCAATTTAATGCTTCCGATACATCTCCGGAACTAATGGTGAGAAGCTGAAGAAATATTTTTAATAGTTCATCAAACTTTCCGCCACGCCCTCCAAAGCCTGGAGTAAATTTAGTGAATCTAATCCCTAACATAATTTTTCTTTTCTTGTGGTGATTGCCACTAAAATGATAACAATAGTTAAGGAAAGCAAGTACATTTTTTTTAGATAATAAAAAATTTCTAAAAAGATGATTAAAATCATAATTAATAAATAAAAAATTTTAGTCTATTGATTGAGTATTGTCTTACTATAGCTTTGAAGCCCAAAAAAGCATCTGGGCTGTTATTAAACCGGCAAAAGTTCCGGTAATATTTCCAAGAATACCAAGCAGCAAACCTACCGGTGCCAAAGATTTTTGATAAATGCTTGCCACAATTGGGGCGCTAACAACACCACCAATATTTGCCTGGCTTGAAGTCGCAATTAAAAACATTGGGGATTTAATTAATCTGCCCACTGAGTAAAGAATTATTGCATGGATTAAAATCCATACAGCACCAACCGCCAAAAATAAAGGGGCCTCAAAGATTGCTGTCAAATTTGCTTTTGCACCTATTGAAGCCAATAAAAAATAAAGCATATAATTGCCTACTGTAGATGCTCCATATTTTTCAAGTTCTTGAAGTTTTGTGAAAGAAAGTGCAATGGAAATAATTATTACCAAAATAATTGTATAAGCGAATGATGATAGAACTTCACCTATAGGTGGAATTACTTTACCCGCTTCCAAACATACTGCCGTCACAACCAATGAGATCGATATCATTAAAGAAAAATTTTTCAAATCCAGCGGATGCTTTTGAGAAGAAAATTCTTCCATCTTTTTATTTATTTTATTAACTAGGCTTAGATCTAC
Organism: uncultured Bacteroidota bacterium; assembly: GCA_963777615.1. Lineage (GTDB taxonomy): Bacteria > Bacteroidota > Ignavibacteria > Ignavibacteriales > Ignavibacteriaceae > CAVSWT01. The sequence goes on from CAVZSD010000046.1 coordinate 166,256, forward strand.
TTCATTTTTTTCGTCGATCTTTTTTTGATAATCTGAAAAGCTAATTACAATTGCCATCCAGCCATAAGCAACAATTGTATCTACAATAATTATCGGGCCCATTAAAGAATCAGGAGTGCCTACACTTTCTTTAATTGAAATCATATTTGCCCCGCCGCCAATCCAACTTCCGCTGAGGGCTGCGAGCCCTTTCCATGCATCAGGCAGGGAGAAAATGTTTAAACAATAAATAGGAAATTACAGCGCCAATCATTATTCCCACTGTGCCTGCTAAAAATGTGACAATAGCTTTTGGTCCTAATTTTAAAATTGTTGGTATATCTGAAGAAACTAGGAGCAAAACCAACGAGGCTGGTAAAAAATAATTAGTAATCCATGTATATCCTTCTGAAGACTGCGGCGTTATGCCAAAAGTGGTTGAAAGCATAGGGAGGAAATATATCCAAAGAATAAATGGTATTACTTTGAATACCGGCTTCACATACTTTTGATCTTTAATCCAATAAACAAAAGCTAAAATTATGGTTAAAAAAATTATAATGCTGGTGGGATCAGTAATCAGGGCTTGTTTCATTTAGAATATTTGATGTTAAATCTATGGTTGGGCAACTTAACCATAATTTATTAGTGTTTCAAGCATTCGAATTTATCGACTTCAATCTCTAATAATCAGTTAGCTTTTTAAGCATGTAGGCTGCTTGTGAATTTGTAGGCTCTAATTTTAAAACTGCTTTATAATTTTTTATTGCGAGTCCTTTATTTCCGTCATAATTATATGAATTAGCCAAACCTAAAAAAGCATCTTTGTTTTTTAGGATATTCGTTTGTTAAAAATCTGAATAACTTAATTGCTCCCACAAAATTATTTGAATTAATTAAATCATTTCCAAATAGAAGTAATTCTTCTTCATTAATTATATATATATCCGAAGAATCTTTTTTTAGCATCTTATATTCAGAAATCGCTGAATCAACATTAACTTTAAATGATGTTTGAAGCAGCTTATCGGCAAGAGATTTTTTTGCCGTAACCGAATCATTTCCGAAAACAATTGATAACAAGTCTACCGCCGGGTTATCCAAATTTCTATCACGAATATTCATTAAATAAACAGATGCTAATTTTTCTTTCGGATAGATAATTAAAAATGAAGTAAAGCCGGTTCCTGTGCCTGAATGGTAAAAATATTTTCTTCCTTTTTCATCCGAATCAATACCAAAACCTAATCCGTAAGTTAACTGTGTCCCATTTTTTAATTTGGATGGGACAAGCATTGTGTCAAGAGTGGATGGCTTAATTAATCTTCCATTAATCAATGCATCAGCAAAGTGAAGCAAATCGATGTTTGTTGAAAGTATTCCGCCTCCTGCATATTTAATACTTAAATCCGCCAAAGGAGCGTTAATAAATTTCCGGTATTCATCTTTATTGTAACCATGAACTCTATTATTTATTATATCTTTTTGAAAATCCAGGCAGGTTGAAGTCATTTTAGCCGGTTCAAAAATATTTTGCTGTAAATATCTACTGTAAGTCAAGCCACTTACATTTTCAATTATAGCTGCCAATAAATTATAAGCTAAAGTAGAATATAAAAATTTTGAACCAGGTTTGAACATCAAAGAATCCTTTAATAAAACCCCAACTGCATCCTTCATTGTTGGTAAAAATTCTTTGCTGTCAAATTCACCTGGCTTATAGCTTCTTATCCCGGAAGTATGATTAAGAATTTGCCTTATTGTAAACTTCCATTTTTTTTTGGGGAAGTAAGGAATGTATTTGCGTGCATCTTCATCAAGATTAATTTTTCCCTTTTCAACCAACTGCATAATAGCAACAGCAGTAATAGACTTTGATATTGAAGCAACTCTATATACCGATTCATTATTTGCTTTAATTTGGTTTTCCAAATCAACATAGCCTTGAGCATTTGCCCAGATAACTACATCATTAGAAGAAATACCTGCTGAAATAGAAGGAATGTTTTTATTTTCGTAATATGATTTTAAATAATTGTCTAACCTTGAAATTAAATTTTGAGCAAAAATGGAATTGAAAGAAAAGAATAAAAGAAGAAAAAGAAAAAGGAGATTACTTTGTTGAATTTGGAAGTTCTCATCAATGAAAACTTATTAGATTTGAATTTGATAAAATAAAATATGCTGTACTTTCACATAATAGAAAAATAAAATACAGCATATTTAAAATTAGTTCTTACTTATTATTTAACGGAATTCTTTTCTCAAGAACACTATCAACAAGCTTATATACTTTCGCTTCTTCCGCACTCATAAAATAATCTCTGTCACAGTCGTTAGTGATTTGCTCCATTGTTTTACCGGTGTGCTTTGCTAAAATAGAATATAAGGTGTCTCGAGTTTTCAACATTTCTTTTGCATGGATTTGAATATCAGAAGTTTGTCCTTGCAAACCGCCAACCCAGGGTTGATGTATCATAATTCTTGAGTTGGGTAAGGAGCTTCTTTTTCCATCGGCTCCGCCGGCTAATAAAACTGCAGCCATGCTTGCTGCTAAACCAACGCATATTGTTGCAACATCCGGTTTAATATATTTCATTGTATCGTATATTGCCAATCCGGCGCTTACGCTTCCGCCGGGAGAGTTGATATATAAATTAATATCTTTGTCAGAATCTTCGGCTTCCAAAAAAATTAATTGAGCAATCGTTAAGCTGGCAATATGATCGTCTATTGGAGTGCCAATGAAAATAATTCTTTCACGAAGTAAACGTGAATAAATGTCCATGCCTCGTTCACCGCGTCCGGTTTGTTCAATAACGTAAGGAACCAACTGGTTGTATATTTCTGATCTGTTTATCATTTCTTTTCCTCAATTTCTGTTTGTGATTTTTTTTCCGGTTCAACTTTTTTAATTGTATTCTTTTCTTTTAAGAAATCAAATAATTTCTTATCAAGCATTCTTTCATTATAAGCAGAAGACTTGTAATATGCCATCAGCTTATCCTCAGGCAACCCGGTTTTTACTACGTCCTTTTTAACTAGCTCCTGTAAGTCTTCATCAGTTACTTGTATGTTTTCTTTTTTCTGAATTTCATTTTTAATTAGATACCACTTTACTTCAAGCTCAGCATAAGGGTGAAGTCTCTTTTCTATTTCACTTTTATCAAAATTTTTATATCCTTGCTTTTTATACTGCTCTTCTTCTTTTTTAATCATGTCATCAAGTATGTTGTGGACTAAAGTTTCAGGCGGCTTAAATTCATTCTTCTCAACTATTAGTTTTAATAATCTATCCTGAATTACTTCTTCCGTTCTTTGATCATAATAAGTCTGAATATCATTTTTAATTTCATTTTTCAAATCTTCTTCAGTTGATACTTTATCCTTGGTAACTTTTTTAATCAACTCTTCGTTCAATTCCGGAAGAACAACTTTTTTTATTTCTTTTATATCAGCCTTGTAATCATACTTCTCAACGTCCTTCGTTTCATTTCCATCTTTATCTTCATTTGCCCGCTCATCTTTGAACGAAAAATTAAAAAATTCGTTAACTTTTTTCCCTTTAGCGTTCTCAATAATTTCAGCTTGTATACCTGGATTTGAAAAATCAATATCAATGGTTTCAGGTTTGGTGCCTTTGTAAGGATTACCTTCCTCATCTATTCTTTGAAGAACAGCTTTTATAATAAAATTATTACCCTCGCCTACTTCTTCAACTAATTCTTGTGTACTATTCGCTTTTATGATATGTTCAATCTCATGATTTATATCTTCTTCTCTTACTTCTAAAATTGGGATTTCAATTTCCTGTTCAGTGTAATCTTTTACTTCGATTTCAGGCACTACTTCATATTTAACCTTAAATGATAAATTTTCTCCTGAGTTGAATTTTAAATCAGTTAACTGAGGCTGGCCGATTGGATGAAGCTCTTTTTCCTTGACAACATCCCAGAACTTTGAGTTCGCTACTTTTTCGGAAGCTTCATATTCAAGAGCATCGCCATACATTTTTTTCAAGACAGTTAGTGGAACTTTTCCTTTTCTAAATCCTGGCATCTGAATACTTTTTGTTTGCTTACGAACTTCTGTTTCAATTTCATTTTTAATTTCATCGTATGCAAATGACACTTCAACTTCTTTTTCAGAAGAATTTATTTCGTTTAATTTATATTCCACTTAACCCTCAAACAATCATTTTAAAATAGTTATATGAAAAGAAAGAAGTGCGAGAGCGGGGACTCGAACCCCGACACCGTAATGGTACTAGATCCTAAGTCTAGCGCGTCTGCCAATTCCGCCACTCTCGCAAAAACTGTATTTTTTCAAATTTAGTTTTCAAATATAATTGTATGGTTACAGTTAAGCAAATTATGAAAAATTGGGTATAATTTTTGTTGAAGCCTGGTGAATTATTTTGAAATATAATTAATATGTTTATTGTTTTAATACAAATTGTGTTTATTTTTGCACAAATATTTATATAAATAAATTGTTTCTCAGGGCAATTCATGAAATATTCTTACACCTCATTATCTGAGATCGGTTTAAAAGAAAAGATAATGAAGATTCAATAGGGGTTTTTGACATACACGGTGGAACTTTGTTCATCGTTTGTGACGGTTTAGGCGGAAATAAAGCCGGGGAAGTAGCTTCTCATATTACAGTTGAGACCATCTTTGATTCTTTTAAAAATTCTACCATTAAAGATTTTCTGGAAAGAATTCGCTTTTCTATCATTACTGCTCATAATACAGTAAACGAAAAATCAGAAACCGATTTTGGATTAAAAGGAATGGCTACTACTGCCGAAGTACTTTTTATTAAAGACTATACAGCTTATTGGGGTCATGTTGGCGATTCAAGAATTTATCTTTCGCTAAATGGAATTTTAAAGCTACTTACTAAGGACCACTCTTTAGTTCAAAAATTAGTAGATGAGGGATATTTAACTTTAAAGGAAGCAGAAAATCATCCCAATAAAAATATTATAATGCAGGCTTTAGGTGATGGAAATTATATTGATATTGAGTTAAGTAAAATAAGGATAAACCCGCAAGATTTTTATAGGTTTTTACTTTGTTCTGATGGAGTGACTGCTGTAATTAAAAATGAGGAATTGGAAAAATTATTAGACGACAGAGTTAAAAATATTAACGAACTGTCGGAAGAAATGAAAAAATTAATTATGAAAAGAGGCGCCCCGGATAATTTCAGTTTTATTTTAATTTCTAAAAAAGAAAATTAATCTTACATAATTTTTACCCGCGAAATAATTCTTACTGCTGAATACAGAACTATTATTTAATTATAAAACACAAATCTTTATTACCCTATATTCCTCAAATTGATTTTACACAACTTAATATTTAATTTGATTTTAGTAATAATTCAGTTTTATCATTTCTAATTCGAGGAAAGCTTGGATAAATTCGTAATCAATGGCGGGAAAATTTTAAACGGAGAAGCAGAGGTGAGCGGTGCAAAGAATGCAACTTTAGCTTTAATGCCTGCAACAATTTTAACTTCGGGAAAGACAATTCTAAAGAACACACCCGAACTTAACGATGTTTTCACAATGATTAAATTATTAAAAGAGCTTGGCGCTGAGATTAAATTTGATTCACATAAGTTGGAAATAAATTCTACAAGTATAAATAGTTTTTTTGCTCCTTATGAACATGTAAAAAAAATGAGAGCTTCGGTATATGTTTTAGGGCCGCTGCTTGCAAGATTCGGCCAGGCAAAAGTTTCATTGCCCGGCGGCTGCGCCTGGGGGCCGCGCCCGGTAAATCTTCATCTTGAAGGTATGAAAAAATTAGGAGCTGAGATTGAACTTGAAGAAGGATATATAATTGCAAAAGCAAAAAAGCTGATTGGTACAAAAATAAATTTTGATATTTCCTCGGTTGGAGCAACAGGAAACGTTTTAATGGCTGCTGTTTTAGCTAAAGGAACAACTATTATATATAATGCTGCTATGGAACCGGAAATTACAAACCTGGTTGAGTTCTTAATAAAAATGGGGGCTAAGATTGAGGGAATAAATACTTCAACATTAACGGTTGAAGGTGTAGATGAATTAAAGCCGACAGATTTTTTAACTATACCGGATAGAATTGAAGCCGGGACTTTGTTGGTTGCGGCTGCAATTACAAAAGGTAAAATTAAACTAAATAATATTTCATCTAAATTTCTTATTGCTGTTTTATCTAAGCTAGAAGATTGCGGCTGTAAGATAAATTATCAGGATGATTTTATAGAACTTGATGCTTCAAACATAACAATAAAACCTACCGATGTTGTGACTTCAGTTTTCCCAGGTTTTCCAACCGACATGCAGGCTCAATGGACTTCATTAATGTTATTGTCTTCAGGTACGGCTTCAATAACCGATAATATTTATTTGGATAGGTTTAAACATGTTCCGGAGCTACAAAGATTAGGAGCAAACATTACTGTTAATGAGAATACAGCGGTTGTTAAAGGAGTTTCAAAACTTAACGGTGCTAAAGTTATGTCGACTGATTTACGCGCAAGTGCTTCGTTAGTGCTTGCCGGTTTAGCTGCTGAAGGGACAACAGAAGTGTTAAGGGTTTATCATCTCGATAGAGGATATCAGCGCATTGAAGAAAAATTAAAATCACTTGGAGCCAACATCGAAAGAGTTGCGGGAACCGAATTTTAGCTTGTCTTCATCACAAAAAATATTATTTGAATATAAATATTTTTCCATCTTCCTTTTGCTGATTATTATTTTCAACATCCTGCTTTTATTTTTGCCGCTTACAAATATATTTGGTTATGAATTTTCAGCATTTAATTCTTTGCTGCTTTCATTTCTAAGTGGAATTTATACAATAATTCTTCTTAAAAAATTGAATGCTGTCGAAGCCAATAAAAACAAGCTTGTTAAATATTTATCCATGGCATTTTCTGCATTCTTATTTTTCCCTGCTGTAATTTCAATAATACATTCATTATTTACGATTAATTGCTCGCTTTGTGATGGAATTCAATTTTATTTTTCATTAACTGTTCCTTCAGTTTTAATTGGATCTTCGCTGGGATTTTTTACGAAAGTGACCGGGAAAAGACTGGCAATATTAAAATTTATTTTATTGTACATTTCAATTTTACTCATTCCGTTATTTGAATTTTATTTTAATCCTCAAATATTTTTTTACAATCCTTTATTCGGATACTATCCCGGGACTATATATGATGAAGGGTTAAGCGTTGACTTGAAATTATTGATCTACCGTTCATTAAATATAATTTTTTTCTTGCTGCTATTTTATTTTTCACAAAAGATTTACAATAACTCATCAAAAATATCTAAGAGGCTATTCTTTATTTTAACTTTCTTTATCCCATCGTTATTTATTTATTTGTCGCCTCAATTTGGTTATTCTACAAATATTAACCGGATGACATCTTATTTAAATAAAGAAATTGATACACCTCATTTTAAAATTCATTACTCTGAAGGAATTGATGAAAATTTAATGAAGTCGATAGCTCTCCATCATGAATATTATTACGGGCAAATAGCTTTCTATTTTAGAGTAAGATTGAATGAAAAAATCAATTCATTTGTCTTTAAAGATTCCCATCAAAAGAAAGTTTTGCTGGGAACTGAAAATGCGGATATTGCAAAGCCATGGCTCCATCAATGCTTTACGGTTTATGATAATTATGATGCTACACTAAGGCATGAAATTGCTCATGTCATAAGCAGTAAATTTGGAGCCGGCGTTTTTAAGGTTGCAGAAAATATAAATCCCTCTTTAATTGAAGGCGTGGCAGTTGCTGCCGACCCGTTTTATGCCGAATATAATATTCATTATATGGCAGCTCTTGCTTACAAAAATGGTTTTAAAATTAACATTAAAAATTTATTTTCCGGATATTCTTTCTTAACTAACGCTTCAAGCCTTTCGTACATTTATGCCGGCTCATTTGTAAAGTACCTCATTGATCGTTACGGTGTTGGCAAGATGAAAAATTTGTATTCTGATATTGATTTCATTAAGGTTTATAACAAGCCTGTTAAAGAATTAGAATCTGAATATTATAAATATATTGAAACCATTCCGGCAAATAATCAAAATTCAGCTTATTATTTTTTTGGAAGACAGTCAATTTTCAGCAAGGTTTGTCCAAGATATATTTCGAGCCGCTTAAAAGATGGGTGGGAACAATATCAATTAAAAAAATATTCAGAAGCAAAAAAAATATTTCAAGAGATATTAAATGTTTCAAATAATTATTCTGCTTTGGTTGGATTAGCAAATAGTTTGAATGAACTTGGCAGTAAAAATGAGGCAGCAAAATTATTAAAGGAAAATCTAATTACTTTAAAAACACAGCTTACTATTATACCATGGAATTTCAATTAGCTGATCTCAAAGCAAAAAATAATTATATGAGTCTTGCAGATTCATTGTACAAAATTATAAGTAAACAGAATCCAAACAGAACATTATTTAATTTAACCGGTTTAAGAAATAGAATTTCTGAGCGTGATACTTTGCTTCCTTTATATCTAAAAAGTGATGTTTTAAATAAATATTTAATTTTAAGCGAGATGAACAAAAATTCATATATGTATTATTCTTTCCCGGCGATTACAGAATTGTCAAGAACATTAAAAGAAAATTATGATATATTTATTTCGCAATTTAAGAAAACCATAATTGTTGATGACTACCGAAGCAGCTATGCAGTTTATAAGTTATCATTATTTATGCTTGAGAATTTAGATTTTGCCCGTGCAAGAAAAATGGCAGCTTTATCCATGCGATTTACCGGTGATAAAAGTTTCATAAAGCTTCAAACTGAAAATTATAAAAAATGTACCTGGATGTATTTTAACGGTACTAAATATCTTAAAGAATTTATTTACAATTGAAAGAATAAATAATGAAGTCCCCTGAAGAAATATCTGCAAAGCATATAAAAATCATAGCATATTTTTTAGGGTTTATTTCTTTTTCATTGTTTGTTTTTATTTTGATGTCTCTAAGATCATTCTTAATTCCAATTACTTTTTCGATTTTTTTAACATTTTTATTTCATCCGCTAATTATTTCTTTAAAGAAGTATAAAATTCCCCAATGGCTGTCAATTATTTTCATTTTAATTTTTGTGTTTTCCTGCTATTATTTGATAGGGCTACTGATAGTTTCAAATTTTTCAACTTTCCCGGATAAATTTGAATCTTATTCAAAAAATCTTAATACATTTTTTCAAACTATTTTAAGTCCTTTCAATCTTACATTAAAAGAATTTTCGAAACTGCTTGGAATAGATTACCAAAATTTTGAAATAGGTAAACTGTTGCCGCAGCTTTTCAAGAGCGGGATAATCCAAAATGTTGTTACATCTTTTTCCTCTGCTATGGGTGATTTTTTTATAATGATAATATTCTGGATTTTCATGATGGCAGGGAAAAACTAAATTTGAAGATAGGCTAAGAATTGCGTTTGCTGAGAATAAAGATTCTGTTGATAAAAATATTTTAAATATAAACTCTCAGCTTCAATCGTACATTGTAATAAAAACAATTTTAAGCTTGTAACAGGATTTGTTACAACAATTATTTTGCTTTCCTATGGAATTGATTTTGCGTTAATGTGGGGCTTTTTAACTTTTGTTTTAAATTTTATTCCTAATATTGGCTCAATGATTGCAACTGTTTGCCCAATAATAATTGGCTTGCTTCAATACGGATTTGGATTTACGATTATTTCAATGGCGGTAATACTATTAATTGTTCAAAACATAATTGGCAATATAGCTGAGCCTCATTTTCTTGGAACACGAATGGATCTTAGCCCTGTATTTGTTTTGTTTTCATTAATTTTTTGGGGATGGATATGGGGAATAGTTGGAATGTTTCTAGCAGTACCAATTTCAGCATCAATGAAAATTCTTATTTAGTAACATTGAACCATTAAAACCAATAGCTATTTTACTGGGAAGTAAATCCGAACCGCTGAATTCATAACTCAATTGAAAAAAATCTATAAGATCTTCTAATGAATTTTAAAATATGATCTTAAAGATTTAATTGTTTTTAAAGAAGCTTGTTTAACTGCATCAGAGTTAAATGTAAAAGCATTTATTGTCGGTGGTTTTGTAAGAGATTTAATTCTTAAAAATGAAAAGATTTATCGGGTTTTCGAAAAAATGAAATCGATTTTGTAATAATTGGAGACGGCCCAAATTTCGCATCGGAGTTAGCAAAAAAATTTGAGATTAAAAAAATTAAATATCTTTAAAAATTTTGGAACCGCTAATTTCAAAGTTGATGATTTTGAATTAGAGTTTGTAGGGGCAAGAAAAGAATCATATAATAAAGAAAGCAGAAATCCAATTGTTACTTCAGGAAGCTTTGAAGAAGATATTAGCCGTAGAGATTTTACAATTAACACATTAGCAATTTCATTAAATGAAGGAAGTATTGGCGAATTAATTGATATTTATAATGGATACGAAGATATAAAAAATAAAATAATTAAAACTCCAATTGATCCCATGCTAACATTTAATGATGATCCTCTTAGAATTTTAAGAGCATTCCGTTTTGCTTCTCAATTAAATTTTGAAGTTGATAATTCAATAAATGAAGCAGCATTTAAATTACGTGAAAGATTAAAAATAGTTTCCCAGGAAAGAATCACAGATGAATTTTTGAAAATATTATCTTCACCCAAGCCTTCGGTCGGTTTAAAGCTGCTTTTTTATTCCGGCGTTATGGAAATAATTTTTCCTGAAATAGCAAATCTTAAGTGGTGTTGACCAAAGAAAAGATTATCATCATAAAGAAGTTTTTCTTCATACCTGTATGGTTGTGGATAATATTTCCAAGCAACAGATAATGTTTGGCTTCGGTTTACTGCTTTGGTTCATGATATTGCCAAACCGCAGACAAAACGATTTGTTGAAGGGATCGGCTGGACATTTCATGGCCATGAAGAACTTGGTGCAAGAATGATGAAATCAATCTTCAAAAAATTAAAACTGCCGTTTTCAAAACTTGAATATGTTCGAAAAACTGGTGCGGCTTACATTTGCGTCCAATTGCTTTGGCAAAGGAGAATGTAACTGATTCTGCAATTAGAAGATTAATTGTTTCAGCCGGGCAAGATCTTGAAGATTTAATTACTTTATGCCGTGCTGATATAACCAGTAAAAATCCCGGCAAAGTTTCTAAATATCTTGAAAATTATGAACGGGTTATGAAACGAGTTTGGGAAGTTGAAGAAAAAGATCAACTAAGAGCATTTCAATCTCCGGTTCGCGGTGAAACAATAATGGAAGTTTGTAATTTAAAGCCTTCTAAAAAAGTTGGCGAAATAAAATCTGCAATTGAGGAGGCTATTCTTGATGGCAAAATAGGGAATAATTATGAGGAAGCATACCGATATTTAATGGAGATAAAAGACCAATATTTAGATTGAACCATATTAAATTTTATTGTTATTATTTTACTAAATAAATATTCATCAATACTGCTAAAACTAGATTATTTCCAATAAAGCCGATTATGTAATTATACAACCGTTTGTAACTAAAAAGTAAAAAGTATTTGACTTATATATATCTTTGCTACAAGTATTTAGAGGGAATAGTTCATAAGCTGAAAAAGGAGAGATCCTGTAACCTTATGAATAATAAAATCGTCTAAATAATATTTATCGAATTTCACTAAATATAAATATTGAAAAATCATTTGGAGAAAAAGATGCTGCGAATTTTGCTGACTTTTATTTTACTAATCTCTTTATCAGGTTTTACACCTGCACAAAAAATGCTAACGCTGAATGATGCAATAAAAATTGCTCTTCAAAGAAATTCCACCTTAAAGAAAACAGAAAACAATCTGGCTACTTATCAATCAAATGTTAAGGCAGCTTACGGTGCTTTTCTTCCTTCTTTAGGTGCCAAGTGCATCTGCAAACTGGAGCCGGAATGAATCCGCAGGTGGAGAAACATTATGTTATTCAGGGAGTAACATTTTACAACAGATCCCATACTACAACAGAAACCAGAAGCTATTCAGTAGGGGCAGGAGCCAGTGTAGATTTATTTGATGGACTTTCAAACATCGCAAATCTCTCTCAATCGAAAAATGATCTTGAGTCTGCGGAATTATATTTCGAGAGGGTAAAACAGGACATTGTTTTCAGCACAATCAATTTGTACTATATTGTTGTAAACAACCAGCAATTATTAAAAGTAAAAGAAGACGATGTGAAATGGAATAAGGAAAGCCTGGAGACAATTACAGAAAGAAATAAGCTTGGGGCGGTAACGCTTGCTGATGTTTATGCTCAGCAGGTGCAATATGGAAATGCTGAACTGGCAGTAGTTCAAACTAAAAATGCATTGGAAAGTTCAAAAGCTGATTTGCTGGATTATTTAGGCCTGGATGTTTTAGACAAGTATCAGTTTTCAGATTCATTATCTGCCCAGGAACTTTCTATACTGAATCAAAAATTATCTGAAGAATATGAAAATGTTTCTCAATTAGTTGAAGAAGCTTTAAATAAAAGAACTGACTATCAAAGCATCCAATTAGATCTTGCAAGTGCCGAAAATGGCGTAACAAAAGCCTGGTCAGGTTATTTGCCAAGATTAACAGGCAGCGCTAATTTCAGCACTTATGCAAACCAGGTTGATAAATTATTCAAATCCAAAAACTATTCTGCCGGTTTAACATTAAGCTTGCCAATCTTTTCAAATTTTAATACTGAAAACCAGGTTGAATTTGCAGAAGTAAATGTGATGAATAAACAAGTTGAGGTAAATGATCTTGAAAGGCAAATAAAGAAGAACCTGCAAAATACTTTTCTAAATTTACAGGCAGCAGAGAAAGCATTGGAAGTTGATAAACGAAATGTGGAGGCAGCTCAAGAAAGTCAGAAAATTGAATCAGAAAAATATTCACTCGGATCAGGTACATTATTAAATGTTTTAGTTGCTAATTCGAATTATACAACTGCATTAACAAATTATATAAATGCACAATTTGCTTATGTAAAATTAAATGAGCAATTGAAATATTATTTGGGTGTATTAGATTATCAAAAGTTTGAATAACCTTAAATAGGAGAAAAATTAAAATGGCAAACGGTAACAAAAAGAAATCAAAGAAGAAAGTAATAATATTTTCAATACTCGGGGTCTTAGTCGTCGCCTTAATTTTAATGGCATTATTAGGCGGAAGCAAAGAGGAAATAATCTCAGTGCAAACTGAAAAAGTTATTAAACGAACTATTACTCAAAAAGTATCTGCAACCGGAAAAATTGACCCTGAATTTAAAGTTGCTATTACCCCTGAAGTAACCGGAGAAATTATTGCTTTCCGGTTAAAGAAGGAGATAAAGTTAAAAAAGGGCAGTTGTTAATAAGAATTAAGGGAGATAATTATATTGCTCAAAAAGAAAGAGCTGAAGCAAATCTTCAAGCCTATAAAGCTACATTGACTATGCGCCAGGCCGAATTGGATAAATTGACATCAGAATATGATAGAACTAAAAGAACTGCATAATAAAAAGCTTTCAAGCGATTCTGAATTGGAAACATGCAAAAAGTAATTATCTTATCAGCTAAAGGCGGCTTATGAAACTGCTAAAGCAAATGTTTCCCAGGGTGAAGCTTCTGTTAAAGAAATAAATGATCAGATAAATAAAACTATCAATTTATTCTCCGATGGATGGAACAATTACTCAGCTTAATGTTGAGTTTGGTGAAAGAGTTTTAGGAAGCGGCTTTAGTCAGGGTACAGATATTATGACAGTATCTGATCTTTCAAATATGGAAGCTGTAGTTGATGTTGATGAAAATGATGTTGTTTTAATTGGTGTGGGTGATACTGCCAGAGTTAAAGTTGATGCTTTTGGTGATAGAATTTTTAAAGGTATTGTTAAACAAATCGGAAACAGTGCACAATCTTCCGGACTTGGAACTCAAGAACAAGTAGTAAATTTTGAAGTTAGAAATTAAATTGATTGATCTTGATGATAATCTTCGTCCTGGAATGTCCTGCAACTGCCGATATTGAAACAGAAACAAAAATGAATGTTGTAAGTGTTCCTATCCAAAGTGTAACTGCAAGATCAGGAATGAATCCTGGTGCACAAGAAAATTCCGATGATAATGATTTAAAGATGGACAACGGAGCAAAAAAATCAAACGACAAAATTCAGGAAATCGTTTTTGTAATGGATAAAAATAATAAGGTTAAAAAAGTTGAAGTTGATACCGGTATAAGTGATGATAATTATATTGAAGATTAAAAATGGACTTTCCGGCGGTGAAGAAGTTGTTTCCGGCAGTTACAGGGCGATTTCAAGAGAACTTGAAGATGGATCAACTGTTAGAAAAGAAGATCAGAAAAAATCATTCAGTGAAAAAAAATAACGGAATTATAAAATGAATATTATAAACATAGAACATATTTCGAAAATTTATGAAGTAGGCTCTGAGAAAGTTCATGCTTTAAGAGATGTTTCATTAAGAATAGATAAGAATGAATATGTTGCAATAATGGGACCTTCAGGTTCCGGCAAATCAACATTGATGAATATGCTGGGATGTCTTGATACTCCTACTGCAGGTAAATATGATTTCACAGGAGTAAGTGTAAGTGAAATGACTGACAATGAGCTTGCAAAAATTCGAAATAAAGAAATTGGTTTTGTATTTCAAACATTTAATTTGCTTTCCAGGTCGGATGCTTTGCATAATGTAGAACTTCCTTTAATTTATGCCGGAGTTCCTTCTTATGAAAGAAAAGAAAGAGCAAAGCAAGCATTAATTGATGTTGGATTGGAAGATAGAATGCATCATAAACCAAATGAATTTTCAGGCGGCCAGAGGCAAAGAGTTGCAGTTGCAAGAGCACTTGTTACAAATCCTTCTATAATTTTAGCAGATGAACCAACCGGAAATCTTGATTCAAAAACCGGCGAAGAAATAATGCTCTTGTTTAATGAAATTTATGAAAAAGGAAATACAATAATTTTGGTTACTCACGAAGAATATATTGCTGAACATGCTGCAAGAATAGTACGATTAAAAGATGGTTTAATTGAATCGGATAAACCTGTTGAAAATAGATATATTCCAAAGCCAAGAGTATCTGCTGAAATGTAAAAGTGAAAAATATTCTTAAGTTATAAATTATTTTAAAGTATGGATATGAATTGTTTAATTTTCTATTGATAAATTGCTTAAACAATAAAGCAATTTAACAATTGAACATTTTCATTTAGACTATGGCGTACCTGGAAGATGATAAAAAATATTTTAATTAACTGTAACTCCAATCTGTTTGCGGGTAGACAGATTATTCCTGAATAAAATTAATTTAATAAAGCGAGAAGTATTATGGGAACATTAATTTTAGAAATAAAAGAAAGCTTTATGATTGCTTTCAATGCAATAAGAGCAAACAAGGTTCGGGCTGCATTAACAATGCTTGGAATTATAATTGGCGTTACTGTTGTTGTTTTGATGAGTATTGCAATTAAAGGAATCGATAATAATTTTGAAAAGGGAATAAGTGCTTTGGGAAGCGATGTTCTTTATATTGATAAGTGGGCATGGTTTACAAATAACGAATGGTGGAAAATGCGTAAACGGCGAAATATAGATATGGATGATTTCGAACGATTTAAAGAATTTGCAAAATTGCCTCTTGCTGTTGCCCCGGTTATGAATGCACGAGAAACTATTAAATATAATGATAAACGAATAGAATCGTTAATATAAATGGCTCAAATGCTGATTATGTTAAAACAACAAATTTTACTTTTGACCAGGGAAGATTTTATTCTGAAATTGAAAGCAAAGGTGCTAGATATGTTGCTGTAGTTGGGAGTGAGATTGCCAAAAATCTTATTTCCGCTTGGAAATGCCCTTGATAAAACTATAAAAATTGGCGGTGTAAATTATAAAATTGTGGGTGTGCTGGCAGAACAGGGAAGTTTTATTTTAGGTTCTTATAATCCTGATAATCAAGTATTTGTTCCAATCGGAACTATATTTAAAAACTTTTTAAGCAATGCTCATGGGTCAATTACAATTAATGTTAGAGCAGCAAACCCGGCTATGGTTGAAGATACAAAAATTGAAGCTGAAGGTGTAATGAGGAATGTTAGAGGATTAACTATAAATGAAGAAAACGATTTTTCCATTAATCAGCAGGAAGGTTTAATGGATAACTACAATAAAGTAGTCGGGGTAATTCAAATTGCCGGATTATTTATTACCGG
The DNA here is from genome assembly GCA_963777615.1 of uncultured Bacteroidota bacterium. Classification (GTDB taxonomy): domain Bacteria; phylum Bacteroidota; class Ignavibacteria; order Ignavibacteriales; family Ignavibacteriaceae; genus CAVSWT01. The sequence continues at coordinate 182,524 of CAVZSD010000046.1, forward strand.
GTTATCTCTTTTTGTTGGTGCTATAGGAATAATGAATATTATGTTTGTTTCCGTTAAAGAAAGAACAAGAGAAATTGGTGTTCGAAAAGCAATTGGCGCTAAAAGACAGAACAATTCTTTCTCAATTCTTATTTGAATCTTCTGTAATTTGTCTTATGGGTGGTCTGGTAGGACTTTTACTTGCAATTTTATTAAGCAATCTAGTAAATCAGTTTCTTCCAACTTCAATTCAATACGATGCTGTTGTTTTAGCAATTGTTGTTTCACTAATTACTGGTGTCATTGCCGGATTTGCTCCTGCTTATTCAGCTTCTAAAATGGATCCTGTTGATGCGTTAAGGTATGAATAATGAGATTTGGTGAAGTATTTTCTGTTGCTTTTCAATCAATTTAAGGAAACAAGCTTCGCACCTTATTAACAGTGCTTGGTGTAGTTGTCGGAATTTTTTCTATAATTGTTATTATGACAATAGTAACTATGCTGCAAACAAGTATTGAAGACGGGTTTTCACAATTAAATAAAAATACTTTTCAGATTGAAAAATTTGATAGAATGAGAGCCAGAGGGCCTGATGGTGACCGCAGTTGGAGAAATAGAAAAGACTTAACTATGGACGAGTTCAACAGATTGAATGAAATGTTAACCCAGGCAAAATATATTGGTGCAGAACAATGGCAATTTGGAAAGATGGCTAAATATGGAAGTGAAGAAACAAATCCGAATTTAAGCATTGCTGGAATTACAGTTGGCGCTATGCAAACCAATGATTGGAAAGTCGATTTCGGAAGAGATTTACGGGAGAATGATATAAAATATTCAAATGATGTTTGCATACTTGGTAAAGATGTTGTAGATAAATTATTTCCGAATATAAATCCGGTAGGCAAAACTGTTAGAGTTGATGGAAAGCCATTTTTAGTTATTGGTGTTTTAGAAAAGCAGCCGCAATTATTTGGGCAATCACGAGATGGATTTATAATAATGCCGATTACAACTTTTCAATCTAATTATGGAAAAAACGGTAACTCGGTTAATATTACTGTGATGGCTCAAAATAAGGAATCATACGAATCAACTATCGAATCAGCAATTGGATATATGAGAAAGATTAAGGAAAGTATCGCCTGGCGAAGAAAATGATTTTTCTATTTTTAGTAATGAATCATTAATTGCTCAAGTTAATGACACAACCGAGGGTGTAAGAATTGGAGCATTGGTAGTATCAATTTTTGCATTAATTGCCGCCGGAGTGGGAATTATGAATATAATGCTTGTATCCGTAACCGAAAGAACGAGAGAGATAGGAATAAGAAAAGCACTCGGTGCAAAAAAAACAAATATACTTTCACAATTTTTAGTTGAGGCAATAATACTTTGTATTGTTGGCGGATTAATTGGAATTATAATTGGTGTAGGAATTGGTAACTTAGCTGGTGGAGCTTTGAATGCAAAAGCTGCAATTCCTTATGGCTGGGTTGCAATCGGAATGAGCTTATGTGTTTTAGTTGGAATTGGTTTTGGAACATACCCTGCTTACAAAGCAGCTAATTTAGATCCTATTGAAGCATTAAGATATGAATAAAAATAAAAACCGGCAGGTGATAAAATGAAAGGTACAGAAGTATTTAACATTGCTGCTCAATCTATTGCAAATAATAAATTAAGAACCTCTTTAACCATTCTCGGTGTTGTGGTTGGGATTTTTTCAATAATTGTTATTATGACTATTGTGACTATGCTTCAAAATAGCATTGAAGACGGATTTTCAATGTTGAATAAAAATACTTTTCAGATTCAAAAATATGATGCAATGAGAATGCATGGCGGACGACACGGTGTGGATACTCGAAGAGATTTAACATTGGAAGAATTTTATCGGCTTCATGATATGCTGACTCAGGCAAAGTATATAGGTGGTGAACAATGGCAATTTGGAAAAGTAATTAAATATAGAAGTGAAGAAACAAATCCGAATATACAATTAGCAGGTGTTACTACCGGAGCCATTCAAACAAATAATTGGAAAGTAGCTTACGGCAGGGATTTTAGAGAATCTGATATTCAATATTCAAATGACGTTTGTATTTTGGGAAATGATGTTAAAGAAAAATTATTTCCAAATATGGATCCGGTAGGGCAAACTAGTTAGAGCTGATGGTAAGCCGTTATTGGTGATAGGAGTTTTTGAAGCGCAGCCATCAATGTTTGGGCAGAGTAATGATAATTTTGTAACAATGCCTATTTCTACTTTTAGATCAAATTACGGAAAAACAGGAAGATCAGTTAATATTACGGTAATGGCTCAAAGTAAAGCTGCATATGAATCTACCATAGATGCTGCAATTGGTTATATGAGAAAAATTAGAAAAGTAAAACCGGGAGAAGATAATGATTTTGCAATCTTTAGTAACGAATCATTAATAACTCAGGTTAATGATACCACCGAAGGTGTAAGAATAGGTGCGCTTGTTGTTTCAATATTTGCTTTAATTGCTGCCGGAGTTGGTATTATGAATATCATGCTTGTTTCGGTTACTGAACGAACAAGAGAAATAGGAATTAGAAAAGCACTCGGTGCAAAAAAAATAAATATTCTCTCGCAATTTTTAGTAGAAGCTATTATATTGTGTTTGGTTGGTGGTTTAATTGGCATCTTTATAGGAGTTGGAATTGGGAATATTGCAGGCGGTGCATTAAATGCTAAAGCAGCTATACCTTATGAATGGGTTGCAATAGGAATGAGCTTGTGTATTATAGTCGGGATAGGATTCGGTACATACCCTGCTTATAAGGCAGCCAATCTTGATCCAATTGAAGCTTTAAGATATGAATAAAAAGTAAAGGGTAATAAAATGCGATTAGGGGAAAACCTATCGATAGCAGTACATTCAATATCTCACAATAAGCTGAGAACGTTTTTAACTATACTCGGTATTGTTGTAGGAATATTCTCTATTATAGTTATTATGACAATTGTAACAATGCTTCAAAGTAGCATCGAAGAAGGAGTTTCTTTCCTTAATAAAAATACTTTTCATGTTAGTAAATATCCGGCAGTTCAAACCGGCGATAGAGCAGCATGGGATAAAATTAGAAGAAGAAAAGATATTACCAGTTGATGAATTTGATAGATTAAATGAAATGATTACCAATGTTAAATGTATTGGGTGCTTACCAAGGCAGAGGAGGTAAGGTTGTTAAATTCGGAAGCAGGCAAACTAATCCAAATACTTATGTAGTAGGTGCAACTGAAGGTGTTACTGCAAACACTAAATTTAGATTTAGGTGAAGGGCGTGACATACGGAAAAATGATATTGAATATTCAAATAATGTTTGTGTTTTAGGAAATGATGTAATTGAAAAAGTATTTTATTATGTTGAACCGATTGGACAGGTATACGAGTGGATGGTAAACCATTCAAAGTAGTTGGCACATTAAAAAAGCGTCCTGAATTTTTCGGCCAAACTCAAGATAATTATATTGTTCTTCCGATAACCACATTTCAATCAATATACGGTAAACGTGCGGGCAGTGTTGTGATAACTGTTATGTCTAATAGTAAAGATGATTATGAATCTACAATTGAATCAACAATTGGTTATATGCGTAAGATACGAAAAGTTCCTCCGGGTGAAGATAATGATTTTGATATTGCCAGCAATGAAACAGTAATGGGTCAAATAAATGATATAACAGGCGGAGTAAAGATTGGCGCTATGGTGATTTCAGTAATTGCACTTACTAGCGGCCGGAGTCGGAATTATGAATATCATGCTTGTTTCAGTTACAGAAAGGACAAGAGAGATTGGAATTAGAAAGGCACTTGGAGCAAGAAAATCACATATCCTTTTACAATTTTTAATTGAAGCTGTTTTACTCTCACTAATCGGCGGCGCAATTGGAATCTTTTTAGGGATACAATTGGTAACATTGCCGGTTCATTTCTAAATGCGGTTGCTGCTATTCCTTACGATTGGGTTGCAATTGGAATATCTTTATGTATTCTTGTTGGTGTTGGTTTCGGAACATACCCGGCTTACAAAGCTGCTAACCTTGACCCAATTGAAGCTTTGAGATATGAATAGGTGAACTAATTATAATTTCAATATATTGTAGAGACGCATCGCTGATGCGTCTTTTTTATTGATAAAACCAATATTTAAATAAGCAATAATTTATTTACTTGAACTTATTCTAAAATTGGTTACATTATAATGTGTTCAATAAAAATTATTTTGAGTGCGTTTAATGGGGAACCTTTTTAACATTAAATATATCACCGCTTTTTTAAGTAGACTTCAATCATTATTCTATTATTTCATAACTTTTTTATAACAGTTTTATCAACTGGCACTTAAACAATAAATTATATAGTAATGAGAAAATGAAACAAATATTTTTACTGCTGATGGTTCTTTTAATAATTTCCACTTGTAATTCACAAGTAAAAGTAATTTCAGGAAGGCCTTTATATAAGCAAGGGAATTTTGAATTTAGTTTTTCAGCTAATGTTGGTGAAAGCAGCCAAAAAGTAAAAGATGTTTATAGTTATTATGACTACTATGATTCTTCTTATCATTTAAATAATTATGAACATTCGGATGGAGCACTTTATGTTCAAGTTGGAGCTTCAATTGGATATTATTTAATTGATGGTTTATCCGTTGAGCCGGAATTGAATTTAAATATTCCTTTCGGCCAAACTTCAATTTCATTAATAGGAAATCTATGCTACACATTTTCTGTCCCTAAGAAAAAATGTATTCCCATACATAAAAGCGGGATACGGCATTAGTAACTATCAAAATAATACTAGTTATTCTCAAGGTTTGTTTGACAGACTGGATTTCAAAACCATTAATATAGGCGCCGGATTGAAATTTATTTATACAAGCGGAATGGCATTAAGAATGGAAATAAATTATAAAAGCATGAAAGGTTCAACATCATCATATGATTCTTACGATTATTATTTGAACTCAACCAAAAGTGATGTAAACATTTCAATTCTTTCTTTGTCAATTGGTATTTCCATAATTATCTAAAACGGGATAAATAAATGCTTCATATAAAACAATATTCTAAATCACCTCATATTAAAATCTTCATTCTTCTTTTAGTTTCAATCAATTTGGTTTTTTATATTGGTTGTGCTAACCGTATAACAAGAATTGATAATGAATCTACTCATATAAATCAAAATTCTGAATTTGGGGAATCTCCTTTTATAAAATTACATATGAAAAATGGTGAAGTTTATATTCTTGAAAAATGGCAAGTAGATAACAAAGAAAACTTGATCTCGGGCAATGGCAATTATTTAGATTTGAATAGAAACATAATAAGCAGCGGAGAATTTAAAATTCCGGTGAAGCAGGTTGTCTTAGCTGAAACTAATATTATTTCAGGCAGTTCCGGAAATTCTATTTTAGGCGCTGTTACAGTATTAACCGGAATAGTAGGAATTATTTGTGCAACAAATCCTAAAGCATGTTTCGGATCATGTCCAACTTTTTACATGAATGACGGCAGCGATTATATTGTCCAGGCTGAAGGGTTTTCTTCTTCCATACTACCGAAGTCCAGAGGAAACAGACATTGATGCGTTATACAGAATAAGACCTAAAAGTCGAAATTTAGAAATTCAATTAAGAAACGAAGCTTATGAAACTCATGTAATTAGGGAAGCAAATATTCTTGCAGCTTCCAAAAAATAAAGATACAAGAGTCTTAGCAACAGAAGATGGAGGATTTTTTGAAGCTAAAAATTTTATGGAAGCATCAGAAGCTAAAAGCCGAAGAAGGTGATTGTTCAGAAAAGTTGTGTTCTTATGATGGAGTAGAAAGATTTAGTGCGGCAGATTCCAATGATCTCGCATTTAAAGAGACAATTGAACTTACATTTAACAATCTTGCAGGAGGAAATAAAGGACTGGTAATAGCTTCACGACAAACTTTAATGCCGACCTTTCTTTTCTATCAAACTCTAGCTTATATGGGTAAATCTACCGGCAATTGGTTTGCATCTTTTGTAAGTAACAGCGCATTAGCTAAAGAATTGATGAACCATCCAAAGCAAGAAATTAGTGGAATCGAAATAACAGCCGAAGTTAAAGATAGCTTAATAAAAGAAACAAAAGTAATGGCTGAACAAGGCCCAATTGCTTCTGATATAAAAGTAATTCCATTAGGAAATGTTCATGCAGGAACTGATTTAACAGTAAAACTAAAATTAACGAAAGGATTATGGAGATTGGACTACATTGCTCTTGTGGATATTGTTAGAAAAGTTAGACCTATAACCATATATCCTTCAGAAGTGAACCCGAAATTTACAGGTACAATAATAATGTAAGACAAGTCTTAACTGATAAAGATTCTGTGTTGTTAACTTATCCTGGCGATAAATATTTCCTAAATTATAAGCTTCCTGAAGATTTTGAACATTATGAATTGTTCCTGCAAAGCAGAGGATATTATTTGGAATGGTTAAGGAAAGAATGGCTTGCTGAAGAAGATCCGTCAAAAGTATATGAGATGTTTTTTAATTCAAAACAATTTTTTAAAGACATGGCCCCACAATTCAAAAAAATTGAAGGAAAGATGGAGGAATCTTTTTGGAGCAGTAAATATGTCTATTAGAAAAAGAATATTATGTTTTAATTTTTTAATTCTATTTTCAGGATGTGCTACAACTTATGCCCCACATGATTGGCTGCCAAAAACCGAAGACATTCAAAAAGAAGCTTATGGCGGTTGGATGACTTTATTTGTTAAACCCGATTCGTTAAAGAATAACGATAAATACCTTCAATACAATGGTGAATTTATTTCTGCGGATACATTAAATGTTTATCTGCTAGCAGATTCACTTTATATTGTAAATAAAGTGGATGTTATTTCATCTCTACTTGAATTAGATAGAAAAAATTCAACTGATTATGGGCTTTGGACGGCTGGCGGTTGTCTGCTAACAATATCAAATGGTTTCTATTCAATTATTACTGCTCCAATTTGGTTGATTACCGGTATACCAGTTTCAGTTGGTGAATCTGTTAGAGATAGATATGAAACAGATAATCCAAACGAAGCTTACTGGAACGATATTCAAAAATTTGCTCGTTTCCCACAAGGTATTAATGATATTGATTTAACTTCTTTAAAACCAAAAGCAATAATTGACAACAAAAAGAAGTGAATGGCTTTTTTAAGCAGAAAATATTTTTTCCAAAATAATTGAGAGTTAATATTATAAATGAAAACATTTTTAGTTTTGCTTCTAATTCTTTCATTGTTTTTCTATCTCACTGGCTGCTACAGCGTCAGTGAAATGAGCAAAGATGAGTTCAAAGAAAAAAATAAAAAAGGAAGTGCGACAATAACAACTAAAAATAATGAAACTTATCAATTTGAAAAAGGATGGTATCATATAGATTCTGATACATTATATGGAACTGGAGCAAAAATGAATGGGGAATACAAAGTCCCATTTTCCGGCAAAATTGCAATGGATGATATATCGGAATCAAAGTTGAAACTCCAGATGGTGTGAGAACTTTTACATTAATTATTGGAGTTGCTGCTGCAGCGTTATTGGTGATTTATGAATTGTCGCGAGCATCTTTCAGTCACAGGGTTATTACGGATTGATATTAATTAGAATCTGAATCTATTACATCCGATTCAATGATTAATAACTCATCCGTTAATTAATAAGATATTACACCTTCTATTCATATTAGAAAATTTATATCTTTTCATATATTTAATATTCTTTTATTTTTTAACCGAAATGCTCTGTATATTTAAGAGAATATTTCAATTGCGAAACATAAATAAAATTTTAATAAAATAAACTAAATCAATTAGAGGAGAAACTAATGCAAGATTACGAAAAGCTCGGTTCGTTTTACCTTGGTAAAATTTATAACCCAACAGATAAAAAAATTGAAGATTCATTAGTCATGTACGACTCGAAAGATTTAACCACACATGCAATGTGTGTCGGGATGACGGGAAGCGGCAAAACTGGGCTCTGCATAACAATGTTGAAGAAGCTGCAATAGATAATATCCCAATAATAATTATAGACCCTAAAGGCGACATGACAAATCTTCTGCTAACTTTTCCGGAATTTAAGCAGGAAGATTATTTACCATGGATAAATAAAACAGATGCTAGTTAAAGCGGATTAACCATGAGGAATATGCAGCAAGTCAAGGCGAACTATGGAAATCCGGACTGGAAAAATGGGGGCAGTCGGGAGAGAGAATAAAAAAATTAAAAGAGAGTGCTGAATTTTCTATTTACACTCCTGGAAGTAATTCAGGTATTCCAATTTCAATTTTAAAATCTTTTGATGCTCCATCCAAAGAACTGTTGGAAGATAATGATTTATTCAGTGAAAAAATTTCTTCTACCAGCGACAAGCATACTTGGACTTATTAGGTATTGATGCTGATCCTTTAAGAAGCAGAGAGCACATTTTAATTTCAAACATATTGAAATATTATTGGGAACAGGGGACTAATCTGGAATTGATTAAATTAATTCAGGCAATTCAGAATCCTCCAATCAAACAAATCGGAGCCTTTGATGTTGAATCATTTTATCCTTCAAAGGAAAGATTTGATTTAGCAATTTCATTAAATAGTTTATTATCTGCGCCAAGCTTTAAGAGCTGGCTTGAGGGCCAGCCTCTTGATATAGACAACATTATGCATACGACTGAAGGAAAACCGCGTACCTCAATCTTTTATATTGCACATTTGAATGATAATGAAAGAATGTTTTTTGTAACTATGCTTTTCAACCAGGTAACAAGCTGGATGAGAAAGCAAACCGGAACGGGAAGTCTTAGAGCAATTTTATATTTCGATGAAATTTTTGGGTACATGCCGCCGGTGGCAAATCCGCCTTCTAAGCAGCCTTTGATGTTATTGTTAAAACAAGCAAGAGCATTTGGTTTGGGAATTGTTCTTGCAACTCAAAACCCAGTTGATTTGGATTATAAAGCTTTATCAAATATCGGAACCTGGTTTATTGGAAGGCTTCAAACGGATAGAGATAAACAAAGAGTTTTAGATGGACTTGAAGGAGCAACAAATGAAAGTGGGAGCAGCTTTAACAGAAATGAAATGGAAAAAATAATTACAAACCTGGATAAGAGAGTTTTTCTTTTGCACAATGTTCATGAAGACCGCCCTGAAATATTTCAGACAAGATGGGCATTGTCTTACCTTGCCGGGCCGCTTTCAAACATTCAAGTAAAAGAATTAATGTCTGCAGTCAAACATTAAAAGCGTTCCGGAAATAAAACAAAGCTACAACAAATGTTACTACTGCAAAAATTGTTACCTCGCAGCCAATTATTTCTTCGAAAGTTACTCAATATTTTATTCCAGGTTCGCGGGCCCTTCATAATGAAGCAAAGCTAATATATAAACCATATTTACTTTGCAATGCTGAAACAAATTATTTAAATGCAAAGCTAAAAGTTGATCAAAAAGAATTGTCAACTATGATATTTTCCATAAGTGATGGGCCGGTTCCTATTGACTGGCAAAATGGGAAAGCAATTAAGTTAGTATAGAAGATTTATCTAAATCATCAGAGAAAGATTCATCATACGATGCATTGCCAGCCGAAGCTTCAAATGAAAAAAATTATTCTAAATGGGAAAATGATTTTGAAGATTATATTTACCGGAACAATAGCATTGATCTTTTAACAAGCCCATCATTAAAAATAACTTCATTGCCAAATGAAAGCGAAAGAGGTTTTAGAGTAAGATTAAATCAAACTGCCAGGGAAGAAAGAGATGAGTGGGTTGAAAAGATTAAGAGAAAAATATGCTAAAAAATCTGCTGCGCTTGAAACAAAACTTAGGAATGCTGAAGCAGCTATTGAAAGAGAAAAAGCACAGTCGCAGCAGCAGAATTTAACTACAGCAATTAATCTTGGGGCAACTTTATTAGGAGCATTTCTTGGAAGGAAAACCTTTAGCAGCATGACTGTTAATAAAGCAGGATCGACATTAAAAAGCGCTGGTAAAATTTTAAAGAGAAACAGGATGTTCAAAGGGCAACTGAAAATTTAACAATATTGAAACAGCAGCTGCAGGATTTGGAAAATGAATTACAACAAGAGATAAATGAATATTCTGAAAAAAATGATGTTTCCAACGAAGTTTTTGAAACGACCAAAATACGTCCTAAAAAGACAGATATTAAAGTAAATCTTAGCGCCTTAACATGGGTACCATTTTGGAAATTTCAAGATAATTCTTTACAATCGGCAATGGAATAATTTGATGATATAGAGAAATGGAATGCTGAAAATATCAGGTATTAGAATAATTTATTTAAGCATTCCTGATTCTCTAAATAACTTTTAAATTTATACAAAACTAAAGTCAAACAGTTTTAAATATCTACAAATTACCAGTCCACTTCCATCTCTTCATGAGGGGCAAGATTATTACTTACTTCAATTTTTTGTTCATTTAATTGAGAATTATTTCTATCATAACTATTTGAATCCAGCTTGAATTTAGTAATCAGGTTTTGAAGATTTTCTGTAAGCCGGTTCAAATCCTCTGCAGCTCTAGCCACTTGTTGAATCCCGGCAGAACTTTGCTCGGTGACATCATTTATGGCAGAAATATTTCTGCTAATTTCTTCTGCGGTTGCACTTTGTTCTTCGCTTGCAGCAGCGACTTGCACAATAGCATTTACAACTTCGTCTGAACCTTTAATTATTTCGTTTAAATGATACGCCTGCTTTATCAGCTAAAAGCTTTCCATTTTCAACTACTTTATTTCCTTGTTCAATTGAATCAACTGCGCTATCGGTATCTTTCTGAATCTGTTTAATCATAGTCGCAATTTCTTTTGTTGCTTGAGTTGTTCTTTCCGCCAATTTTCTTACTTCATCAGCCACAACCGCAAATCCACGGCCTTGTTCTCCTGCGCGTGCAGCTTCAATAGCAGCATTTAATGCCAGCAGGTTAGTTTGATCAGCAATATCATCTATAACCTGAATTATCTCGCCAATTTGATTACTGCTTGTTCCCAAAGCACGAATTGTGACGGCTGAGTTTTTTACTACCTCAGCAATTTTTTGCATACCCACAACAGTTTCACAAACAATTTTTCCTCCTTCTTGAGCAATACTGCCGGCATCTTTCGCAAATTCAGAAGCCATAGAAGCATTCTTAGTTGTTTCCAAAATAGTTTTTGTCATTTCTTCAACAGCAGTGGCTACTTCGGAAGTTTGACTGCTTTGCTGATGAGAGCCTGCAGCCATTTCCTCAGTGCTACTTGATATTTGTGTGCTCGCACTAGCAGTAGCCTGTACTGCATCAACAACATCTGAAAGAGCACTGTTAAATGAAAAAGCTAAATCATTTATGCTGTCTTTCATTATTGCAAAATCACCTTTGTAATCACCTGTCATACGTGTTGTTAAATCACCCTTAGCAATATTTCCCAACACATTTCGTGATTCATTGATTGGTTTTACTATAGCATCAAGGGTGGCGTTAATTCCTGAAACAATTTCCTTGTATCCACCTTCAAATTTATTTTCATTACCGCGTTTTTTTAATTCACCATTTGCAGCGGCCTTTGTTAAATTATTTATTTGTTCAATTAAATCTTTAAGTGCTGAAGAAATTGAATTTAAAGCAGGGGTCAATTCATCTTTTTCATCAAACACCTTAAGAGTTACAGAAACATCTCCGGCTGCAATTTTTGTTAAATGGGAAGCGAAGTCATCAAGATTTTGAGCCATACCATCTATAGTTTTAGCCATTACACCAACTTCATCTTCTGATTTAACATTTGTTCTGGCTTTAACGTGACCTTTAGCTAATTCTTTAGCCATCTCCAAAACTTTATTTATTGGAGTTAATATATTTTTAAAGACTCTTGCAACAAACAAAAAGAGGACAATTAAAATGGCAATGCCAATAACAATTAAGCTGATAGTTTTTGTTTGTATAATTTCCTTAGCTTCCTCTTCAAGCTTGTTATTATTTTTTGAAGCTTGTTCTACAACCTTATCTATATACGATCTATGCTCTTCATATTTATTTTTCATTTCGGAAATAAGAAGAATTCTTGCTTCATCTCTTTTACCATTTAAAATTAGCGGAAATAAATTTTTTATCCCTTAATTCATAAAATTCAATTGCAGGTTTATACGATTTATCAACCATATTATCCTTCATCTCATTTTCAGGCAAGTTCTTTTACCCAAAAGTTATGGCGTGTTATATAATCACTTTTGAGAGATTTAGATTTATCAATTAGCTGCTCCAATTTACCTTTATTGGATTCATCAATCATTTGAAAGGCATTCAAATAAGATTCAACTATATAGTCGGGTGGAGGAAGTATATCTGCAATTAAATCTTTTCCTTGAACTATTTGTAAATACATTTCTCCATTTACTCTCAACTTTTCAATAGTTTGATATGACATTAAACCAAACACTACCATACCAACTGAAAAGAAGAGGATTATTAAACTTAGCTTTTTCAGCTAGCTTTAAATTTGAAAACCAATTCATTTGAAAGTTCTCCTAGTTAGTCATGTATTATTATCGGAGATTTCTGAAATAGTTTAATTTTAAGGACTTAGCGTGATAAGAAATGGCTTTATTATGATGAGAATTTCAACAAGAGGTTTTACTTTTTAATTAAAATGAAGCTTTTTAAGAAAAAACTATTTTATTATTTTTCTCCAATAATTTCTTTTTCACAACTTAATTGAATGAGCAAAAACCATTGTGGTTGGGTTTAATAATAATTTCTAATGACTACCAGGTTTTTAATATTCTAATTTTCTAATCTTTGAATTCAAGATATATGCACTTATCAATTTGAAAATTTGAGTAAGGAAATTTGTCAATTAATCAATTAATTAGTTTAACAATTTTCCCAGCTATTATTTTTTTTGCTATTAAAAATTGCTTCAATTACTTTCATGTTATTTAAAGCATCTTCAATGGGGAAGGGAACATCGGTATCGTTAATGATAGCTTTAGAAAATTCGTCTCCTTGAATTGTATATTGATCACAAAGATCAAATGTTATTGTTTCAATTTTTTCATTTGTGAATAACATTATTTTTGCTTTTTGTTCGGGCGGTGCATTAACAGGAATTTCAACTTCTATTCTTCCTGATGTTCCTAAAATATTTGCTCTTTGAAACGGAAAAATTTGAGTTGAACAAGTAAATGTTGCAGTGCCTTCTTTAAATTCAAGCATGCCTGAAGTTAGTCTATCTATTTTCATAACACGGTCAAAATCAATACTGCCAATTGCTCTGATTGGTTCATCGTTAAAAAGAAATCTTGGAAAAGAGATACAATAACAGCCTATATCCATAAGCCCGCCTCCGCCAATATCGGATTTGTTGCGAATATTATTTGGATCTAAATTTGAATAAGAAAAAAATGATTGAACTGTTCTTAATTTACCAATTGCGCCTTTATTAACTAGCTCTTTAACTTTTTGCCATTGAGGATGAAATTTATACATGAAAGCTTCCATAACTTTTAGCTTTGGATGTTTCTTTACCTCGGATAATAAAAGCTCTGCTTCTTTAACATTCATACTAATTGGTTTTTCACAAAGAACATGTTTCCCAGCTTGTAAAGATTTTATTGTATAAGGAACATGTAAATGATTTGGCAATGGAATATAGACTGCTTCTACATTAGGATCAGCAAGCAGTTCTTCATAAGAGCCATAAGCTTTGGAAATATTTAATTCTTTTGCGGCCTCTTTTGCTTTGTAAATATCTTGCGAAGCAATAGCAGCAAAGTTACAATAACTTCCAGTTTGCATTGCCGGTATTACTTTTAATCTACCAATTTTAGCTGTGCTTAGTATGCCCCAATTTACTTTTCTCATTTTTTACTCCATAAAAATTTAGTTTTGTCTTAAAGAAATGATTGACAAAGATAAAATTAAATTAACAAAAGAAAAGAATAATTTTAAAATCACATTTTCTCAAGTGGTTCATTGAAAAAGAATAGTTTAATAGCTTATTTTTATTTTAATTCTTTTAACTCATCAATCCATTTATTAGAATCAAGTGACTGAGATTAAGGTTAGCTATATCGCAAATAGATTAAAATTTTTTAATAATAATTTCATTATTTATTTGAAACCTTTTAACAAATTATTGCATCTAACTCCAAAATAAGCAGACACATATATTTAAAGTTAAGCAAACCATGTTTTTACAATTCATTGATGTTGATATAGAGCCAACAATTAAGAAGATGAATTTTTCTTATCTAATGTCACAGGCAGTAAAATAAATAATTGAAATTAAAGAGTTTAATATTAAGTTATTTAAAAATTATACGAAAGCAGTGTATATAGAAATTTGTTAAAAACTTATTAGCTTGCTCAAAATGGGGAAACCATGTCTTTAACAAATTTTTGTATCGCCGCTTTTTTTATTTTAAACAAATGACGGAGTAATAATGATAGAAGAAACTGGGGAAGGTTCATTTGATTCTAAATCGTTAGATTTACAAATGAATTTTTTTCATCTAAAGGGTAACAATAGATTAATCATAGCATTATCAATTGTGATTAGTTTGTTCGCCACATTTTCAATAAATGCTCAAAGTCTTGCATTCAAATTAAAACTAGATAATAAATACACTGAGTACAACGGTTCATTAACACCGATGTCTGCATTGGACTCAACTACTGAATCTGTGTTTGGAAATGTTGACAGTTTATTTGAAGATACAAAGCCAAATCTTTTACCTGATAAAATGAGTATCATGGAAAGTTTTCTATGGGGTGAAAATGGGTTAACCAGGAAAATTGGATTAGTTGATGATTTATCACCTGAAGAAAGGGAACATGAGTTAAGTATACGCCGTGCAATGTTAACTACACACCAGATAGGAGGTTTTACTACTCTTGCTTTAATGCTGGCAGCAGATTATTATGGGCAGCGTAGAATTGATGGACATATAAATGCCGGAGATACTCACCAAACATTGATTGCAGCTACCATTATTTCTTACTCAGCCACTGCATTGCTTGCTATACTTTCGCCGCCGCCTTTAATACGCCGGGATGAAGAAAGCACAACGACACTGCATAAAACCCTTGCATGGGTTCATGTAGCCGGAATGATATTAACGCCAATACTAGGGTCAATGATTGGGGGAAGATGCCACTTCAATATTGATAAAGCACATTACCATCAAATTTCCGGTTATATAACTACAGCTATATTTGCTACCTCAATGATAGTAGTAACATTTTAAAAGGCAAAAAAATGAATCCTAAAAAAATTGTATATCTTAATGAGCGTTCTTATACCATTTACAGTAATGTTAGCTCAGCCGAAAAAATATGAAGCAGTTAAAGAAGAATCTTTTATAACATATAAATTAACTCATCCACTACATGAAGTAGAAGGAACCAGTCATGTTGCAGTATGTTTAGTTTATGCAGATGCTAAAACAAAAGAAATTAAGAATGTTCTTGTTGAAGTAGGCGTTACTTCTTTTAACAGCGGCAATTCAAACAGAGATTCACATGCTATGGAAGTAATAAATGCAATCTCAATTCCTTATGCAAAATTTTTAAGCACAAGTGTTGAACAAAATGGCGATAGCATTAAAGTTAAAGGTAAGCTTACTTTTCATGGAATCACAAAGGATATTATTGTTAATGCTGCTACTGAATGGTCGGATGGAAAGCTTGTGGTAACAGGTGCTTTTGATATCAGCTTAACAGAATTTCATATTGACCGGCCATCACTTCTTTTAATGCCTGTTAACGACACACTTAAGTTTATACTTAAACAGGTCTTTAATTTATAATTAGATTTAATGTCTTAAAAATATTTAACCCAATTTCTTTAAAGAAATTGGGTTAATAATTTGATATAGTATTCTTAAATAGAAGAAAAATATATTTTAACCTAGCAGAATTATAATAAATGTTCTTGAAAATATAGTTTCACAAGTTCCGTTAATATCGTAAAATAATTTTATTTAGTACTAAAAACACTGCCCACCAATTTTACTAAATCTTGTATAAAAAATGGTTTAGATATATAATGACTCATTCCTTTTGATAAGAATTCTTTTTTATCTTCTTCGCTAGCATAAGCTGTAACAGCAATTATAGGTATTTTTTCGTAACCAGGCAGCCTACGGATTACCTGTGTTAATTCCTCGCCATTCATTCCACGCCCTAAATTTATATCCATCAAAATTGCATCGAACGATTGTTCCTTAACTTTGGCCAATGCAATTTCAGCATTTTTAGCTACATCAATTGAATAATGTTTTGAAAGGGGAATAGTTACTACAGCAATTGAAGTATCATCATCTTCTACATAAAGTATTCTTTTCTTTAATACTTCTTTTTTTGGCACTCCTTTATTGCTATAAGTCAAATTATTTTTGGGTAATATATCTGGTTTATCATGCAGAACAATTGGAACTTCTAAAATAAAAGTTGAACCCTTACCTTCTTCGCTTTTTAGAGAAATATTTCCCCCAATAAGTTCCACATATTTTTTGGAAATTGACAATCCCAACCCTGTCCCTTGATAACTTCGTGTAGTCCCTTCACTAACCTGTCGAAATTCTCTCCATACCAGGTCTTGTTTCTCGGTTGGAATCCCGATACCAGTATCAGCGACTTTTATAACCAACATTTCTTTTTCGTCTTTTACTAAATTTTCTGCAGTTAATTTTATACCGCCTTCATTTGTATAAATAATAGCATTGCTAACCAGGTTGTTTAATATTTCCAGCAGTAATGTTTCATCAGTTTCTACAATAGGATGGGTAACGTTCACATTAGCGTTAAATGTAAGATTTTTCTTTACTGCTGCTATGGAAAATTGTTTATAAACATTATCTATAAGCTTCTGTATATTGATTTGCTTAGGGAATTTTTTAATTTCATTTATTTCTAATTTCGAAAGGTTTAGAATTTTAGTTAAGGTATCTTTCATTCTTATAGAGGTTTTTAAAATTCCTTCAGCCATTTCTTTTGCATCCGGATCGGTTAAAGTTTCAGTTAGCAATTCGGCAAAACCCATGATTCCTACAAAAGGTGTGCGAAGCTCATGGCTCATATTAGCAAAGAAAATAGTTTTTACTCTGTTCATTTCTTCCGCTTCTTCTTTAGCTTCGATCAACTCCTGCATAATTTTTTTCTTTTCAGTAATGTCTTGTTTAATAGCTAAATAATTTATGGTTGTCCCTTCTTTATCTTTAAGAGGTGAAATAACAACATCCTCCCAAAATAGTTCACCGTTTTTCTTTTTATTCTGTAATTCTCCCCGCCAAGTTTTACCCGAAGAAATTGTATCCCAAAGTTCTTTATATTTTTCTTGAGGCATAGTGCCGGATTTTAACATCCGCGGATTTTCTCTAATCACCTCATTAAAAGAATATCCAGATTTTTCTTCAAAAGTTTTGTTGACATATTCAATATTTCCTTTTACATCTGTAATTACTATAGATGCCGGACTTTGAGAAACAGCTT
Organism: uncultured Bacteroidota bacterium; assembly: GCA_963777615.1. Taxonomy (GTDB): domain Bacteria; phylum Bacteroidota; class Ignavibacteria; order Ignavibacteriales; family Ignavibacteriaceae; genus CAVSWT01. The sequence continues at coordinate 200,078 of CAVZSD010000046.1, forward strand.
CGGAAAGTTTTCTTAATTCACTTTCCGCATTTTTATTTTGAGTAATATCTACTACTGTTCCTCTAATCCCAATTATTTTTTCTTCTTTAAAGATAGGCCCAACAAAAGTTAAAGCAGGAAAAGTTGTTCCATCTTTCCTTAGCATTTCATATTCATTTTTGCTTGCGGGCAATCCATTAAGTACACGCTGTATATCTTCCTGTGCTATTTTTCTATCTTTTTCAGAAACAGTATTTTTAATATTAACTCCAATATCGATATCCTCATGTGTATATCCATAAGTAGTTAAAGCAGTTTCATTTGCAAAAGTAAGTTTTCCGTCTATATCGGTCTCAAAAACAGTTTGAGGAAGAAGGTTAGCCAATTCTTTAAATCTTCTTTCACTTTCACGAAGGAGATTTTCATTTCGCCGCCGTTCAGTAATATCTGTAAGAGAAACAATAACTTTTGAAAGAGACTTTTCAAATCCTGGAGTAACAGAAAAATTAACACTAACATGTCGAACTTTGCCGGTCAAAGTTTTTATAATGGTATCGTTTGACATCTCTGTTCCGCCATTCCATAGGCATGTGAGTTCATTTTTGAAAGTTTGAAAAGAATCGGGAGTAAACGTATTTATCAGACTTCCAAGTAATTCTTCTTTATCTGCTGCTTCAAACAGACTAAGAGCAGCTTTATTTACATCAATAATTTTTGTTGATTCAACACACTGTCTTAAAAAATCAGAATTTTTTTCAAAATAAGTTTCAATATTTGTTTGGCCTTCATCCTTTAGTTTATCAAAAAGAATTTTAACGTTTGAAAAATCCTCTTCCCATAATGAAATAGGAGAATTTTCAAAAATGGACCGGTACTTGGCTTCACTTTCTTCTATTTGTTTTCTTGCTGTTTCAAGGTCATTCAGCATATTTACAAGTGCCGTCGATTTATCCTCAAGGTGTTCCATTTGTTTAAGCATCTGGGGATAATAAGTTTTTCGAAAAGAGTGTTCACCTATCCCGATTAATTTTTCTTGTAATGAATAGTTATGGTCCTTTGAATCAGAGTGCTCGCTCATAAATCTCCTTAATATCTTCTAACTTTGGTTTTCGTGGATTAGTTGCTAAACATGGATCCTTAATAGCATTAATTGCCAACTGATCTAAATCCTTTTTGCTAACTCCTAATTCTCCAAGTGTAATATTGATTCCAGCATCCTTTTTAAGTTCTGCAATTTTTTTAAGAAGTGCAGATTTTCTTTCTGCCGGATTAATATTTTTCAAGTCAAGCTTTAGTGCTTCTCCAATGTTATTATATTTCTCAGGAGAGGACTCATAGTTATAGTCAATAATATACTCTAACAAGACGGCGTTACAAACCCCATGGGCCAAGTCCAATAACCCTCCAAGGCTATGTGCCATACCGTGAACCAACCCTAAACTGGCATTAGAAAAAGCCATTCCTGCCAGTAAACTGGCCATCATCATATTATTTCGATACTTCATATCCATAGGATTATTTAAAGTATGAATCAAGTTTTCATTTATTAAACGAATAGCTTCCAAAGCAGTCAAATTAATAATCGGTGAACTAATATTGGACACATAAGCTTCAAATGCATGAACAAATGCATCCAACCCTGTTGATGCGGTGAGGTCTGCCGGCATCGTGGTTGTAGTTTCCGGATCGATTAAAGAAACATCAGGTATAACTGTTTTACTGATGACAGCAATCTTAACTTTTTTTGTGGCATCATTTATTATTGCAAATTGAGAAATATCTGCTGAAGTACCTGCGGTTGTTGGAATACAAATTAATGGGGGCCCTGGAATTGGGACTTCATCTATTCCCTCAAATTCTAGAATGTGCCTGTTATTACTTGAAGCAATTCCAATACCTTTTGCGCAATCCATCGGGCTTCCACCACCGATACCAACTATTATATCACAAGCATTTTCTTTATAAACATTTACTCCAGACATTACTTCATAATCCTTTGGATTTGCCGTAACATCTTTAAAAATAACATATCGTATTCCATCTTGAATTAAATTCTCTTCCACTTTTTTAACCCAACCTGCCTGGATAATACCGGGATCTGTTACCAGCAAAACTTTTTTTGCACCAAAACTTTTAATATGCCGGCTTATTAAATTGATTGCTCCCTGGCCGTAAGTGAATTCCGGGACGATAAATCTTCTGAGATTTGATGTATCAACTTTATCCATATCATTATTCCTTCCTAAAGAACTTTGATTCTATTTACTAATTTGTTTTTCAGATTGATTTTTAATTTATTTTCAATGATTTGCTGTATTAAAGTTAATCTACTCCGTTCCAGCATAATTCATTTTAGGAAATATTCAAATACAATATTCTGACTTACATTCCAATAGAATAAAGACTAAACTGAAAAATATTATAATGAATAAAAATAGTTTTGCATTTTCATTTACTAATAAAGATTTTTTTTTCATTCATTTTTCATTGAATGCTTTTATTTTGTAAATAGCAAAATCAAAAACCTAATGAATAATATTAGTGCTTATTGTTTGGGAATTTAAATCACCAGAAATAATAGTGGGGGAGTTGTATAAAGTCGGTATGTATATATTTATCGAATGCATTCCCTGTTGCCTGATTATTTATAATAATCGATTTATTATATAAGATACTTGTTAGAAAATTAAATTCCAACAAAAAAAATATATTTCATTATAAGACCAAAAAATCTGTTTTCAAATGGAACCGTATATTTTGATTCTATTTGTTTTGTAAAACTTTATTAACCAATTTTACTAAATCTTGAATTAAAAATGGCTTAGATATATAATGACTCATTCCTTTTGATAAGAATTCTTTTTTATCTTCTTCGCTAGCATAAGCTGTAACAGCAATTATAGGTATTTTTTCATAACCAGGCAGCCTACGGATTACCTGTGTTAATTCCTCGCCATTCATTCCACGGCCTAAATTTATATCCATCAAAATTGCTTCATATGATTGTTCATTTACCTTAGTTAATGCAATGTCAGCATTTTTAGCTACATCAATTGAATAATATTTTGAAAGAGGAATAGTAACTACAGCAATTGAAGTTTCGTCATCTTCTACATAGAGTATTTTTCTCTTATCGACTATAATTTCAGAATTTATAAAATCAATGCCATGTGTCATTTTAACTTCAAGTGAATTTTTAGACATGTGGCGTTCAATTATAGGAAGTTCTATAATGAAAGTAGATCCCTTATCTTCTTCACTTTCCAGATAAATTTTGCCTCCTAGAAGATCGGTATATTTTTTTGCGATTGATAAACCAAGGCCTGTGCCCTGATAGCTTCGTGTTGTTCCTTCACTTGCCTGCCTGAATTCTTTCAAATACTAAGTCGTGCTTCTCTAATGGAATTCCGATTCCTGTATCTGCAACTTTTAATACCAGTATTTTCTTCTCATCTTTAATCGAATTTTCAGCGGTAATTTTGATACCGCCTTCATTTGTATAAATAATAGCGTTGCTAACCAGGTTATTTAATACTTCTGACAGTAATGTTTCATCGGTTTCAATTACTGAATGGTCCTCATCTATAAAGGTTTGAAAAGTAAGATTTTTCTTAATAGCAGCAATTGAAAATTGATTATATACATTTTCAATTAAAGTCTGTACACTTATAAGCTTTGGAGTAGCTCGAATTTCATTTATTTCAAGTTTGGATAAATCTAAAATCTTTGTTAAGGTATCTTTCATTCTTATAGAAGTTCTTAATATTCCTTCAGCCATTTGCTTGGCATCCGTATCCGTCAAAATTTCTGTTAACAATTCTGCAAAGCCCATAATACCTACAAAAGGAGTACGAAGCTCATGGCTCATGTTTGCAAAAAAGATAGTTTTTACGCGGTTCATTTCTTCTGCTTCTTCTTTTGCTTCAATTAATTCCTGCATTATTTTCTTTTTCTCTGTGATATTCTGCTTAACAGCTAAGTAACTTGTTGTAGTTCCATCCTTATCTTTAAGAGGGGAGATTAGGGCGTCTTCCCAATATAATTCGCCGTTCTTTTTCTTATTTAATAATTCTCCGCGCCAGATGTTACCTGAAGATATGGTTTCCCAAAGGTCATTGTATATTTCTTTTTTTGTCATCCCGGATTTTAATACTCTTGGATTTTCATTTAGTACTTCCTGAAATGTGTATCCCGAAATTTCTTCAAAAGTTTTATTTACATATTCAATATTTCCCTTAAGATTTGTAATAACTATTGAAGCAGGACTTTGTGCTACTGCTTCGGAAATCCTTCTTAGTTCATTCTCAGTTTGCTTGTTATTAGTAATATCAACAGTTGTTCCTCTAAGTCCAATTATATTACCATCTTTAATTATAGGGCCTACAAAGGTTAGAGCTGGAAATGTTGTGCCGTCTTTTCTTAGCATCTCATATTCATTTCGGCTTGCAGGCAGCCCTTTTAACACACGTTGTATATCTTTGAGCGCGCTATCTCTGTCTCTTAGGGAAACGGTGTTTGTTATATAAACTCCATTGGCTACATCCTCAAGCGTGTATCCGTAAGTAGTTAAAGACGTTTCATTAGCAAATGTTAATTTACCATTATTATCGGTTTCAAATATGGTTTGGGGAAGTAAGTTTGCAAGCTCTTTAAATCTTCTTTCACTTTCCCTTAAAAGCTCTTCATTTCGCCGGCGTTCAGTAATATCTCTTGTAACAGTTAATACACCTATAGGTTTGTGATTTTCATCTCTTAAAAATAATGCTGAAAGTTCAACCCAAACTGTTGAACCATCTTTACAATTTTCCTCAAGTTCAAGCAAAGTTATCCTATTTGGATCGGCATTTCCGCTTAATTCCATTGTCATTTGTTCATCAAAAGCTTTTGCTGCTTTTTTAAAAGACTCCGGTGTTAAAATTTCATTTAACGGAATTTCCATGGCTTCTTCAACGGTGTATCCACGCAGCCTTTCTATGGACGGGCTTATGTAAGTTAGCTTTAGATTTAAATCTAATATCACAATAGTATCGGCAGTATTTTCAGCAATAAGCCTGAACTTTTCTTCACTTATACGTAGTGCTTCCTCTGCCAGCTTGTGTTGAGTAATATCAACTACCATTGATATAAAATGCATTTTTCCACCAAGCGTTATGCTAGTAGTGGAACTTAAACCATAACCTATTTCTCCATTTTTTTTCCGAATTTTATATTCTAAGTTTTCTATCAAATTATTTTCATAAAGCTGCTTTAAGTTTTGTTCTCTTTCTGACTGATTTGCATACAAATTTAACTCAAAAGCAGTATGTCCAAGAATTTCATCACGGGTATATCCAGTTTTTTCTACAAAATAGTCATTAACATCAAAAAAGCGTCCATCGCTCGCGTTAAAAATTGCAATTCCCATAGGACTTAATCTAAATATACTTGCAAAACGCTCTTCACTTTCACGTAATGCCTCTTCCGCTTTTTTACGTTCTACACGGGAGCGCAAGTTAATTATACCAAATGCCAGGTCATCAGCTAATTCTTCTATTAAGCGGATTTCATTTGGAGTAATTATATTAATTTCAGATGAATACATTACAAGAATGCCAAATGGTTTTTTATTTTCATCTTTTAATGGTAATACTATCCCAGAATTATATTCTCGCTGCAATGCTGCTTTGTGCCAAGTTTTCATCCTTTCGTCTTTTGAAAAATTCTGAGAGTATATTATTTCTCCATTTCGGAATGCTGTTCCTGCTGGGCCCCGGCCATATTCAGTTTCTTCCGACCAGCTAATTTTTGCATCTTTAAGATAACCATCTTCAAAGCCGGCTGATGCCACAGGTTGAATTGTTTTATATTCGTCGTTTAAAGCAAAACCAACCCAGGCAAATAGATAATCTGCTTTTTCGCAAATGATACGGCAGACTTCATTTAATAATGTTTGTTCATCATCAACTCTTAATAAAGTTTGGTTGCAATTACTTATAGCACTCAACTCACGGTTAAGACGCTGTAAAGTTTCTTCATTCATTGTACGTAAGGTCACATCGTGCAATGTTCCAGTAAATTTTAATACTTTACCATCTGAATCACTAATGATATTAAATGTTGGTTCAAAGTAGTGGATTTCACCAAGATCCGGGCTAGTTCTAAAAATTGCAGAAATGGGATTCATACTTTGTTCCATACGTTTTAGTACATCCAGAACATGCTCTCTATCATCGGTGTGAATATGATTAAGATAATCATCATACGCAGGAATTCCTTTTGATTCGTCAAAGCCAAGCATCACATACATTTGTCTTGACCACCAGCCAGTTTGATTAGCCACATCAAATTCCCAGCTTCCCATAGTTGCATCTTTTTCCGCTTGTTCAAGTCTTGACGCATGAACTTTGAGAGATTCTTCCGCTTTCTTTTGTTTTGTAATATTATGTCCAGCCGACAATATTCGATTTACATTTCCTGAAGAATCAAAAATAGGAATGAGATTTGTAGAAATAATTTGAGTTCCAGATGCGGTCTGAAATGTTTCCACAAAATCTACATTAGATTTTGTTTCTATTACTAAACGGTATCTATCTAAAACACTATTTTTTAATTCATCATCATTCAAATTATGAATTAATTTCCCTACTAAATCCTCATATCTCATTTCAAAAAATTCTTCACAAGCTGGATTTACATTGAGTATTCTGAAATACTTCTTATCAACGACTTCAGAAATTACAATAATGTCATAAGTATTTTCAAAAATTTCACGGTACCTTAATTCACTTTCTTTAAGGTTGCTTAATATTTAATAGGCTGGTTAAACCATCTGAAATCCTTCTCCCGATTTCTTCAAACAATTTTATTTCATCATCATTCCAAACCCTTGGATAAGAACATTGATGAAGTCCGAAAGACCACGGTTTTCCAACTTTAGGATAAAAAACCATGGCAATAAATGATTGGACGTTAAATCCTTTTATCATTTCTTTTGGAACTTTATTTAGAGATGATGGATTAAATTGAACTGCTCCATCATTGTTTCTTAAGATTCGATAAACTTCCGCACCAGCCGGGTCTCGAGGTAATTCCACACCGATCGGTAATACCCCTGGGTACTCAGGACGTGTACGTTCCATTGGAACCTGCCATGTAGATGCTTCAGGATCACATGGATAAACCAGCCAGGCTCTATCACAATTAAATACTAAGAGTAGAGTATCCAAAACATCTTTCATCATTTGTTCTAGATATTCAGTTCCTTGTATTACCTGATTTATAAGTTCAAGAGCTTTAAAGAACTCCAAATTTGACTGGCGATCTGTTTCAGTTTTTTTCCGTTGTGTAATATCTGTTGTTGCTATCAGGGCACGTTTTTGATCTTTTTCATATTTATCTATTTTTAATTGAAGTAGAACAAATATCTTTTCATCATTGAGGGTTTTTGTTTCAACTTCAGCTTCAAATTCCCGCTTACCTTTTGAGATTGCGATTAATTCTTCTTTAAAAATATTTAGAGAATTATCAGTAAAAATTTTATCAAGGTTTGTTATAAGCTCATCTTTTGTTTTTGCTTTGTATAATTTGAGAGCGGCTTTATTAATATCAACTATTTTAATTTTACTTAGGCACTTGAGTAATTCTGATGGTTTGTTATCAAAATATTTTCTAAAATCCTTTATGCCTTTATCCTTAAGCTTATTCAAGTATTTATCAAGCTCACTATATTCTTCTTCCCATAAAGGGGTAGGGGAGTTCTCGAATAATGTTTTGAAATGTATAGGGCTTGGATATGATATTACCTTTTTAACAAATGTTCTTTTAAGTTTTAACTTTGATTCAGCAATTTCATTCTTAACTATCTTAGAGAGAGTATTTATATTTTTTTTAAGTATAAAATTTGAAGCGCCTTTTTTAATTAGCTCTACTATCGTATCATTATTTTTTTTGGAAGACACAACTATAAACGGAATATTAAATCCGGATTCATTTAAAATTTCTAGTGCCGACAGCGCAGTAAATTTTGGCAGCTTATATTCAGATATAATTATATCCCAGTTATTCTCGTTTAATGCTTGTTTAAACTTTTGTTTGGACTTAATAAGAAGGTATGAAATATCATAACCGGCTTTCTCGAGAGTTTTATGATAAAGAGAAGAATTGGTTTTAGGCCCGGCAATTATAATTACTTTTAGATTTTCTTTCATGGATTTTTTCCCATTTTCTTTTGCTTATGAATAACAAAATTGGGAGATAGAAGAAAATATATTTTGAAAAAGCTAGTTAATAATAGCTTGTTAAATTCGTACTTAAATCGGAAAGTATTAATTAATGGCCTGTAGAAAATTTTCAGATACATACCCTCTCAATTTTACTTAAATACCGCTTCGGTGTATAAAATACTTGCTATAAAATTAAGTTACAATCAAAAATATATTTTTTTTATGTATTATTATCGAATATTTTAATACGAATTAAATTCAGGCTGCCGTATTAAAATTAAAATAACTTCAATGGTTAGGTATCGTATAAGATTTGTTGAAATTGAAGGTTTGGGTTAAGAATCGTAATAAAGAAAGCATTAAAAAACACTTTAAAATAAACCGAGATTGAAGTTGTGATAATATCCCAACTACTTAGATAATTATAATTTTAGTTTCTATTCTTTATTTCTCACATAAATTAATTTGAATCGCCCTTTAGGGCTTTCTCGAAGTTCCACATCAAATTTCTTAATTGATTTTATCAGTGGAGTAAGCTTAAGAAAGCCGTAATTTCTTGAGTCAAAATTAGGCTGCTTTTTTTGAAGAAGATTTCCTACATCACCAAGAAATGCCCAGCCATCATCATCTGCCAGATCAGTTATTGTTGAAGCAATCATGTTTACAACTTTGGGAGTTACTTTGTCGAAGTCAGCTTTTTGAACTGGTTTGTTTTTATCCGGTTCTGATTCATTTTCTTGAGTCTGATTTTTAAGAATTTCAATGTAAATGAATTTATCACATGCCGCAATAAATGGTCCGGGAGTTTTCTTTTCACCGATTCCAATTACGTTCATTCCAGCTTCGCGTAAGCGTGTTGCCAAGCGAGTAAAATCACTATCGCTGGTAGCCAGGCAAAATCCATTTACTTTTTCAGAATATAAAATGTCCATGGCATCAATAATCATTGCTGAATCGGTAGCGTTTTTCCCGGTTGTATATCCGTACTGCTGAATTGGCGTTATTGCATTTTCGAGCAAAACATTTTTCCACTTGGATAATTTAGGGTTGGTCCAGTCACCGTAAATTCTTTTTATAGTGGGGTTACCGTACTTGGCAATTTCTTCCATCATTTCTTTAACATAAGCTGAAGGAATATTATCCCCGTCGATTAATACTGCGAGCTTTAAATCCATAGAGTTTTAATTTTTTTGTTTTAAACAATATAATCAAAATACATATATTATAATCTAAAATAATATTTTATAAAAATAATTTAGATAATAAATTCGGAATGTATTTTTGGAGTTAAACAATATCTAATAAAAAAGAATTAAGGTATTAGTGAAGCAAAATCATTTTCTTTGTTGTTATATAATTACCGACTCTTAATTGATAGAAATATATTCCACTTTGTATAGGTTCATGGCTATGTGACTTTTCTGCATTAAAAACTACTTCATATTCACCAGACAATTTTCCTTCGTTAACTAGTGTTGCAACTTCTCTTCCAAGAATATCATAAACTTTAAGTTGCATGAACTTCATTAATGAAGTTCCTACTTTTGGGACAGAATATTTAATGATAGTTGTTGGATTAAACGGATTCGGATAATTCTGATATAAATAAATACTTGCTTGAACTGAAGTAGAATTATTTTTATCCATAATTCCAGTAATCAAATCCGGTACTTCTATTGAGTTGGCCCAGCCGCCGTCAAGTAAAATTTTTTGATCATAAATCCGTTTCTTAAATGTTCCGTAAATTATAGTTAGACCTGCTCCAAAAGTTGCAACTTTTGTATCAGAGGGGATATCAAAATAATCCGGATATGTAAAAATGATTTTTGTTAAATGACATAACTTTGGATTTAGCTAAACCAGGATCAAAGCCGGTATGCGGGTGAAGTACATAATCTATTTTGTTATCTTTAACAATAAATATTGAATCTTTTGTTACTTCTATAATAATAAAATTTCGACCGCCTGGTTGTAAAGCTGCAGGTGTTAGTTCAAAATTAACTTTCGGTAGTTCAATATCATTTCTTGTACAAAGGATGGAAATACTTTCTGATTTAAGCGTATCGTTATTTGGGTTGAAAAAACAAATATTCAAAACAACATCTTTTATTTCTTCATTGAAAGTTAAATCTAATGAGTCTGTATAATAAGTTGATGCTATTGGTTTTGAATAAAGCAAACTGTCATTCATAAAGATTTTACAGTATGATACATCATCCGATGTAAAAAACTCAAGCGGAATGATATTTTGATAAATGCTTCCGTTTTTTGGATCAGTAATAATTGCTTTGTTATATTTTTCATAAGCATTCCAAACCGGACGAGGTTCACCATACTTATCATTCACGTTTGAAAATTCAATTAGCCCAAACCATTCTTCCGGATTTGCATCATGTACAAATTCATTTTCGCCTTTCCACCAGCCATCGTGATATTGAAAAACACAATTGCCTTCCGCACCGGCATCTAGTAAATCGCGGTACATTAGTAAGTCACCTGTTGTTTGTTGTTCAAGTGTGTTTCCTCCATAATCGTAACCTTGACCTATGACTGCTGGTGGGGAAACAGATAAACCATATTCTGTTACGATGAAAGGTAAGTTTACTGCGCGGTTCTGATTTAAGAATTGATGATAGCCGCTATAGCCGTGTGAATTTGTAATAGTAACCTGGTTATATATGTATGCATTGTATGCGGCAAAATCAAACTTATGCATATTGATGTAATCACCAATTATAGCACTAGAAATAGAAACAGGTACCCCGGGATGTTTTTCATGAATTAAATTAATCACAAGCTGCCATAAATTGGAAATTGACTGAGCCCCAGCGCTGTAAATGTCTTCAACTTGTGGTTCATTCATTATTTGATATCCAATTATACAATTAAATTTTGATGAATATGAAAGTATATTATTAACTCGATAAATTGTGCTTGATATGAATGTTGAATCCCCAAAATCTGATGCAGGGTCAATCCAAATTCCGAATATAATTTTTAATCCAGATTCATCGACTAATTTTAGTTCTTCTTCACTTAATTCGCCCCCAGGTCCGTATTGTATTAAAGCCGGCATTTTTAATTCTATCCAAATCAAATTTTATTAAGTCAACATCGAAAGAGTAAGTCCCTGGTGCTTGTCCCGGGCGAACATGAGTCTCATATCCAATTCCTTTAATAAAAAATTTTTCACCGTTGATATAATACTATCCGTTGTTAATCTGGGTCGTTTGGGAAAAACTAAAAGAAGAGAATAACAGAAATATTAAAATATTTATCAAAGATATTTTTAACATTAAATGTCGACTAATAGTAATTGTAAATGCCGTCAATTCTTTTGCTCATTAATTAAATTTCTTAATTGAAACTCATGACGTATTGGATGCATCACTGCATGTTCAAGCATAGCATCAATGCAATAGTCAACGCCCCAATTTGATTTGAATGTAATATCTATGCACTTATCTTCGGGCACATCTATTAAAGGCAGTTGCCATTTCTCAAGTAGATGATTTACAAATTCATCTGCTTTACCTTCTATGTTTTCCGGGTCTGGCTGAATTTCAATTTCAGGGTCAGGAAGATTTAGTTTTTCACAAATCCAGATCATATAATTTCTTGCTGCTTTTAAAATATGCCTTAGCAAAGTTTCTAATGATTTATAATTTTCATCATTGGTCTCAGGCAATTTTATATTTAAGCTTTTTGCTTCTTTCCAGGTTTGTACACATGAACGTAAATGTTTTTCATGTAAAATAACCATAGCACGTGCGCCGTTGTATTTGTATTTTGGTAATTCTTGTGAGTTCAAAATTTCTCTCCGGTAAAAAAGTTTTTGAATTTATATTTATTAAATCATAGCATAAACCTTGAATGTCTTTCATAACTTTCAAGGTTACTATTCAATTATAATTTAAAATTTAAATACCATTCTCCTTGGTTAAATATATCTCCTTCTTTAACAATAAATACTCTATATCCATTCCCTATAGCATCTCCTACAAGCTTGCTGTAATCAAGTAAAGAATAATAAGCTCTCATCGCAGAAGGGCCCTACGCCGAATATTTGAACTCCTTTATCTGTATTACCAGTAAGATATAATTGTATCCTGTTAATAAAATTAGGAAAGATATTAATTCTGAATTCCTCTTTAGCTTCTTGGATGAGAGAAGTTGCTTTATTTTGATTTGTCAATATTAGCATAATTTAATTTTATTTCATCTGATTTATTCCAAACGGTAATCACAGCAATTATTGTAATGATTACCGCTTTAATATTATTTATAATTAAGTATGTAGAAATAACTTTAAATACTTTTTAGCCTTCTGTATTTGGAGAAATAGACTTATAAACAAATCCGGCAATCAAAGCCCCAACAATAGGAGCCAACCAGAAAAGCCATAATTGTCCCATAGCCCAACCTCCGGCAAATATTGCCTGACTTGTGCTTCTTGCAGGGTTAACCGAAGTATTTGTTACAGGTATGCTTATTAAATGAATAAGAGTTAAGCCTAATCCAATTGCAATTCCGGCAAAACCTTTAGGTGCTTTTGGATGAGTTGCACCCAGGATGATAAATAAAAACATAAAAGTCATTACAATTTCTGTTACAAGAGCCGCAAGCAAACTATAACCGCCTGGAGAATGTTCACCATATCCGTTAGCTGCGAATCCGCCAATTTCAAATCCTTCTTTTCCGCTGGCAATAATATAAAGAATGCAAGCCGCCAAAATTCCGCCTAAAACTTGTGCTATAATATAAGGTAGCAGTTCTTTTTTATCGAATCGTCCTCCGGCCCAAAGTCCGATTGTTACAGCGGGATTTAAATGTGCACCTGAAATGTGTCCAATTGCATAAACCATAGTTAAAACGGTTAACCCGAATGCAAGCGCAACTCCGGCAAAGCCGATTCCTAAGCCAGGGTATGCAGCGGCTATTACAGCACTCCCGCACCCACCAAGTACCAGCCAGAATGTTCCGATAAATTCTGCAGCGAATTTTTTCATGAAGCCTCCTCGAAAAATTGATTGATAAAAGAACAATTAATAATAGAGTAGTGTCTTTGAATTGAATATAAGTTTAATCAACTTTTATTTATATAAGCTTGGCGTGAATCTAAATGACGAACTTAAATTAAAATAAATATGATTAAGTCACAATAAAAAAATGTAAATGAATAGGCAGGGGAGGATGTTAATAGATAGAAAGGATGAAATATAAAATTACAATCAGAATTTGTTAAATAGGAGATGGCATTTATATTCTAAAATAGCTTAGCGAGTTATAAAACCTAATGCATAATATAGTTGTTAAAGGATAACAAGACTAAATAAGAAATTAGTATTCAAGAAATTAATAACTAACAAGGAAAAATTAGCAAATGATTACACAGGATGGCTATAATATCTCAGTCCAGAAAAGAATAGATTTTGAACTCATTGTTAAATGAAAAGTTTTCTGAAAATATCCGGAGGTACCGAAAAAATTTATAAAAAGACTGGTTAGTTTTTAAGAAATCAAAAGGTCTTAATAACTCGCAATATCCCTAAGAATTTAATATTTCATCATTTATCAACATCTATTCTAATAATCTTTAACAGCATTTGAATTCTATTATTATTTTTTTGTTAACGGTTAAGAAATTTAACCCTTAATTTATATAGTTATTAAAAATCCTTTATATTGATTGATTTTATAAGATATAGTATTGGCACTTTAATTGTCATTGTTCTCAAATTACAAGCAATTCATGCTTAATAATTATTTATTAAAAACTACACTAAAGGCTAATCATGGTGAACCATACCACTATAGTAGATAATTTGACGGGTTTGGTCATTTTCGAAATAGGTATAAATGAATATTGCCTTGATATTAATGATGTTTCAGCAATTATAAATCCAAATGAATTGGAAGAAGGGATAAACTTAAATCCAGTTGAGACTAAGAAAATTCAAGTGGACGAACTTTTAGTCCCAATAATTGATCTTTATAAATATGGAAATATTGAACAAATAGGTTTGAATTCTAGGAAAGATACGAGAATACTAATAATTGAAATTAGCGATAAAAAAATAGGTTTTTTTGTAGATAGAATTAAAGAAATAATAACAATTGATGTTGAATTCAAAACAAACGCATTAAAATTTTTACCTGAAAATGATAATTCGTATTTGATAGGTAAGTTAAAATATGAGGGTAGACAATTAAATTTTCCCGATTTAAACAGAATTATTGCAGAATCTGTTAACTAACAAATAATATATAATGAATTCAACAGATGACGACCTGTTAAAATTGATTAAAAATTTAAAATTTGATGAAGCAATTTCTCATAGCATTCATTCAAGAATATTTGAAATTTTGGGTTATCTTTCTCTTCTCAAAAAAGAAAAACTTCCGGACGATTTACTTTCTTATATTGATAGCATAGAAAATCTAAATAAAAAATTAGTTGATGAAATACATTTGATTATTGACTATTATAAAGATGATTCACCAAATAAAGAACAATAGCTAAAATTAAAATTGTACTATGTCCTATATTGAAACAGATAAAAGCTGGATAATTAAAAAATTTACTTTGAAAAGTTTATTTACTTGAATTTTTCAAACTATTCAATATTTGGCACTTGAATTGGCTCTAATTATAAAAGATTAAGAAATTTTGGGCATAAAAAATTCTTAATAGCTTAAAACTAAAAAAATTGTGGAGTTTCAAATGGATTTTACTGTAGAACGTGTAAAAGATATAATGGTTGTAAAAGTCAACTTTTCGAGGGCAACATTAAAAGAATCAAAAGAATTAAAAAACAATTCTTGTTTGATGGAATCGACATCGGCGAAAGAAAAATTATTGTAGATTTGTCGATGTGCGAATTTGTGGATTCAACATTTATGGGAACCCTAGTCGTTTCATTAAGAAAAGTAAGTGCCTTAAATGGCGATCTGAAATTGGTTGAATTGCATCCATCTGCAAGAGCATTATTTGAATTAGCAAGATTGTTTAGAATATTTGAAACTTTTAATTCACGCGAAGAAGCAATTGAGAACTTTAATAAACCAAAATTGTTAAACAGGCTAAATCAGAAATAGCATAAAGTTAATTGATACTAAATTAAAATAATTAAGTAAATATAAAAATGCAAGTACCTTTTCTGGATCTTAAAGCGCAATATCAGGAAATTAAAGATGAAATTTCTCCATCTATACAAAACGTAATCGAAAGTTCAGCGTTTGTTTTAGGTAAAGCAGTTTTTGAATTTGAAGAACAATTTGCTGAATTTCATAATGTTAAACATTGTCTTGGTGTCAGTTCAGGTACTGATGGAAATCATTTGGCGCTTATGGGTATTAGGTATTGGTCCGGGTGATGAAGTTATAATACCTGCCAATACTTTTATAGCAACGGCTTGGGGTGCTACACTTTGCGGCGCTCATCCCGTTTTTGTTGACGTGGATAGGAAATCTTACAATATTGACCCACAAAAAGTTGAGCAGGCAATTACTCCTAAAACAAAGGCAATAGTTGCAGTTCATTTATATGGCCAGCCTGCAGATATGGATCCTTTAAAAGAAATAGCTAAGAAACATAATTTATTTTTAGTTGAAGATTGTGCACAGGCACATATAGCTGAATATAAAGGGAAAAAAGTTGGTGGGATTGGCGCCGCAGCTTCTTTCAGTTTTTATCCGGGTAAAAATTTAGGTGCTTATGGTGAAGGTGGTGCAGTAACAACAAACGATGATGAACTATCAAAAAAAGTTAAAATGATTCGTGACCATGGTGCTGTTCAAAAATATGATCATGAAATTTTTGGACATAATTATAGAATGGATGGAATACAAGGTGCAGTTCTTGGTGTTAAATTAAATCATTTAAATACATGGACAGACGCAAGAAGAAATGTTGCAAAAAAATATAATGATTTGTTAGCAGATGTTGATGAGATAATTTTACCAAAGGAAGCAGATTATGCAAAACATGTTTATCATTTATTTGTTATCCAGATTAAAAACGAAGGAGTAGAAGCAAGAAATAAGTTAGCAAAATACTTGAATGAGAATGGTGTATCAACAGGTTTTCATTATCCGATTCCGCTTCATCAACAAAAATGTTTTAGCTATCTTGGATATAAAAAGGGAGATTTTCCGGTTACTGAAAAATTAGCCGAAAGCTGGACTTTCATTACCAATGTATGCCTGAACTTGATGATTCAATGATAAACTATGTATGTGACACAATTAAAAGTTATTTTAAAAAGTAATTAAGATTTTTGCTTAACAAATCAATATACAAAAACAAATAAAATAAGAATTAAGGAAATTTATTAATGTTTAAATTACCAAAGTATAAGTATTATTTTGCTATTTCCGATATAATTCTACTTACAATATCTTTCTTATTTGCCGGTTATATTTTTGAAGTGTTAAATAAAGTTAACTCATGGACAAACAATTATTAACACTCAAACATTTATCGTCTTGTTTTTAGTTCTATCGTTTATAATAATTTTTGAATTTAACAGCTTATACAAAATTCATTTAATTTTAAGTCAGGCTGCTCATTTAACTGCATTAGTTAAATCATTATTCTTTGGAATTATTTATATAATTATTTTTTCATTTCTATTAAAATCATCTAATATCATTGATTCAACATTAGTAATATTTATTTTCTCTGTAAGTTCATTGTTATTATTATTTTTTGGAAGGATAATAATTCTTAGAAACTTATATATAAAGCTTAATCACAAACAATTTAAAAGAAATGTTTTAATTATCGGGAATGGTAAATCAGGACAAATTTTAGCAACAAAACTTTTGTTTGAAAACCCTATCGGTATAAATATTATAGGATTTTTAGATGAGTCACGAGAAATAAATGAAGAAGTTGTTGAAGGTAAAAAAGTGTTAGGCGGCTTAAATGATTTGGAAAAAATAATGGCTTCCAATAAGGTGAATGAAATTTTAATTTCAAATGATGATGATGATTATGAAAAATTATTAGCAATAATTGACCAAAGCCAAAAATTTGACGTGAATGTAAAAGTAACCTCACAGCTTTTTGACATAGTTCATAAAAAACTTTCGACAGAAAAATATGGTTCAATACCTGTTATTGAAACTTCTAATCTTTATAAAACAAGCATCTCAATAGTATTTCAAGAGAATATCCGACATAATAGCTTCATTACTGGCGTTAATTATTTTGTCGCCTCTTTTTATGATGATTGCTTTTCTAATAAAAGTTACATCAAAAGGACCTGTATTTTTCAGGCAAACTAGAATTGGAAAAAATGGGAAACCTTTTCAATTTTTTAAATTTAGATCTATGTATGTTGCTGTTGGGGAAGATGAAGAACGCAAAAAACAGATGCTTGAATTTATGAAAACGCATCAAGAGAACACCAAGATAATTAACGATAGAAGGCTTACAAAAATAGGCAAAATCATACGTAAAACTTCTCTTGATGAACTTCCACAATTATTTAATGTAATATTAGGTGATATGAGTCTTGTTGGGCCAAGGCCTTGTTTACCATATGAATATAAGCATTATGATAATTGGCAAAAAAGGCGTGTAAGTGTTTTACCCGGGTGCACAGGTGTTTGGCAAGTTTCAGGTCGTAGTTCAGTATCTTTTAAAGATTCGATTATATTAGATCTTTATTATGTAAATAATATGTCTCCCTGGTTAGATTTGAAATTAATTCTGAAAACCTTACCAGTAATGATTCTTGCTAGAGGAGGCAAATAAAATTAATATGTATTTGAGTAGTGATCCATCAATCAGATAAAACGGAGGCTTAAATGAAAGTGGGAATTGTAGGTCTTGGCTATTGGGGCCCAAATTTAATTAGAAATTTTTTAGCTCACAAAGACGTTAAAAAAGTAATTGGCTGCGATAGTGATATCAATAGATTAAATTATATCAAATCTAAATTTCCAAGCGCTTATTTAACTGATGACTATAATGATCTTTTGAATAGTGATGTAGATGCAATAATTGTAGCTACACCTGTTTTTACGCATTATAATTTGGCTAAAAAAGCTTTAGAAGCCGGGAAGCACATTTGGGTTGAAAAACCATTCACTACAACTTCTAAACAAGGAGAAGAATTAATTGAGATTGCCGATAAAAAAGGATTGAAAATTTTTGTTGATCATACTTTCATATATACTGGTGCTGTTCAAAAAATTAAAGAGTTAGTAGACAATGGTGAATTAGGCGATATTATTTATTTTGATTCCGTTAGAATTAACTTAGGACTATTTCAACATGATGTTAATGTAATCTGGGATCTTGCTCCTCATGATCTTTCCATTATGAAATATATTTTACCTGATAAAAAAATATTGGGTGTAACTGCAACTGGTATCTCAAATTATGAAACCGATCAAGAAAATATTGCTCATCTTTCATTACACTTTGAAAATAATTCATGTTTGGCACATTTTCATGTTAACTGGACTTCTCCTGTTAAAATTAGAAGAATGATAGTTGCGGGAAATAAGAAAATGTTAGTGTTTGATGACATGGAGAACTTTGAAAAAATAAAGGTATATGATTGCAGTGTTCAGGTAGATTCTAAAGAAAACATTCATAAAACATTAGTGCAATATAGAACCGGCGATATGTATTCTCCAAAGATTATTCAGACTGAAGCTTTAGCTTTAGGAGCAACAGAATTTTTGAATGCAATCAATAACAATCATCAACCATTAACCTCCGGGAAAGATGGACTTGAAGTGGTTAGAATTCTTGAAGCATCTAACGAATCAATAAAAAACCTTGGCTTATTTGTTGGTTTGAAGGAAATCATTGCTGAAGAAGCATTTAAAGATAAATCAATTTTAATTGAAAATTAATAACTCAAGCGGACTAAATTATGTCAGATAAACAAAATATTAATAATGTTAGATTAGGCAAAGATGTAAAGATATTTGATTTTGTAAATTTGTATGGCTGTTCTATTGACGACGGAACTCAAAATAGGGACTTTTGTTGAAATACAAAAAAATTCATATATCGGGAAAAATTGTAAAATATCTTCTCATACATTTATATGTGAAGGGGTACACATTGAAGATGACGTTTTCATAGGACATAATGTGACATTTATTAATGATTTATATCCCAGAGCTACAGCAGATGATGGGGGTTTGCAAACAGAGAAAGATTGGGCAGTGATTGAGACTTTTGTCAATAAAGGCGCATCAATAGGATCTTCAGCAACCATTTTATGCGGCGTAACAATTGGTGAAAATGCAATTGTAGGCGCTGGAGCAGTTGTGACAAAAGATGTTCCTTCTAATTCTGTAGTGGCAGGTGTTCCAGCCAGAGTTATTCGTGATACAATTCATTCTCATGTAGAATAATTTCTAATAATATTTTTCACTTTGTTGTTCGTTTATTTCCATTGCACCTTGGAAATATTGATACTATTTTTCGATTATCAATATCTTAATTTTGAGGAAGAATGAAATTAATATTAATGGTTGTTCTTGCTGTTATTTTCATAAGTTGTATCTCAATATTTGCGCAAGATTTGAATCCGGGTGACGGTATAAGATTAACATTTTATAATTTAGAAGATCAGATTTCTGGTGACTATTTTGTACAGCAGAATGGAAATATACAATTTCCTTTTATAGGAATTGTCCAATCAAGAAACAGAAAATTTGATGATATAAAACAGGAGATAGAAGTAAAATACGACAGCTTGTATAAAGACCCTGAATTGAAAATATTACCACTTTATCGAATTAATATTTTTGGTGAAGTTAAAAATCCGGGGTTTTACTATGCAACAGGGATAGAAAGGTTTTCTGATATTCTTGCCTTGGCAGGCGGGGAAACAGAGAATGCAGATTTAAACGAAATATATTTAATTAGAAATAATGAGCAAATTGAAATAGATGGTGAGGAAATAATAAAAGAAGGAAATAGACTTACCGATACCGGTTTAGAATCTGGCGATCAAATTTATTTAACTAGAAGCTGGTGGGTAAGCGCAAGGAATACAACTTTTATTTTTTCAGGTATTGCCGTTCTTGTAACAATTATTGCTTTGGTTTTGAAGAAATAATTTTCAAAAAAATATTAAGCTAATTTTGAATTTGATATTAATAGGAAAATAATATGAATAGCGATGATTTATTAAATCTCTTAAAGGGTGGTGAAAACAAACCAGAGCGCAGTATTGGCGATTTTCTTCAGATGATAATCAGAAGAAAGAAAATTGTTATTATTGCTGTTATTATAGCTAGTCTTAGGTGTTTTAGCATTTAATTATACTAGTAAATCTTATTATTCAGCAACTGTTCTATTAAAAAAAGAGAATAATGAAAAATCTGCAAAAGATGATCTAAATAGAATATTAGCGATTGATACTAAAGATCAAATTGAAACTGAAATGGAACTTAGTTACAACACGAGGAGTGCTTGAAAAAGTTGTTACAGAACTTAATTTAACTTTGAATGTAGATAGAATTGAAATTCCTAATTCTGACCCAATTCAAATAAATAAAAATATTTTAGATTACAATGATGTTTATGGAGGATAATAATAATTCAGATAAAAAATTTCCTGAATTTTTAGAAGTTGAAACAAAACCTTCAAATTATGATTATTCATATTCCATAAAAAAAGCATCTCCAAATAATTTCGAAGTTTATAACGAAGATTCAGGTAAATTAATTCAGAAAATTAATGATCCTTCTACAGCTGATATTAATTTTGAAAAAGCTCGAGTGTTATTATACTGGCCAAATTCAATAATAGGAAGTAAATTATTTATAGACTTTTCAAGCATTAACGATGTTATTGATAATCTTAAAGGAAAAATTACTACTGATCATAAACAAACAACTGATATATTTTCAATCACATGTTCAGCTTTAACACATTCAGCGGCAGTTACTCTTGCCAATACTATTGCTGATAAATTTAGAGAAACGTAGGATTGACCAGCAAAAAGAATCAATTAGGTATTCTTATAATTTCATTGATCAACAATTGCAAAAAATAAATGAAAAGCTTAAGGAATGCAGAGGATGAGTTAAGCAGCTATAAATCCGGAAATCAAATTGTTAAAATTGATGAGAACTCAAGTAACTTAGTTGATTTCCTAAGTAAGCTTAGAAGCCGAAAAAATTAATGCGAACCTTGATTTAAGCGATTATGAAAATAAACTTGCTTCAATGAAAAAGCAATATTAATGATAAAGGTTATTTTGACCAAACAACGATATCGTCAGAGGGAACAAATTCATCTAGTAGTATGTCTCCTTTTGCAGATTTAATGAATAAACTTTCCTCTTTAGAAGTTAAAAAGAATAGAATTATTCAGAAAAGAACTGAATCTCATCCTGAAGTTGTTAATCTTAATAACCAGATTAAAGAAATAAAGAATAAGTTGTCTTCCTATAATCAAAATACATTCAGAGCATATCAAATAAATATTGATGCATTAAAACAAAAAGAATCACAATTGGATAATTTGATTGTAAAATACCAAACCAAAATTAGAAGCTTACCAACACAAGAAACTAAATTAGCAGAATTAACTCGTGCAAAAGAAACTTATGAACAAGTATTTAATATGTTGATGAGTAAAAGGGAAGAAATGAGGATGTCAGAACTTTCTAAGCTCCAAGATATAATAATTGCAGAACCAGCTTATGAAGCTGATGACATGCGTAAAAAAATTAATCCTATCTTTGGATTGTTATTTGGTTTAGTTATAGGGGTAGGAATTGTAATTGGGCTAGAATCAATGAATAAAAAGATCACAGATCTTAGATGATATAGAAACTGATTTAGGCTTACCGTTTATCGCTATCATTCCAAATTACGATAAATCGGTTAGTCAAAGTATTAAGAATGCAACAAATTACAAAGCTAGATTTGTGACACTTAATGGAAAATCAGGATGGTTTCAGGGAATCCTATCGGGTACTGAGAACTAAATTAGCATCATCTACTGAAGCAAAGAAAAAAATTATTATGTTGACAAGTTGTGAAGAGAATAGCGGCAAAACTACTGTAGCTGCTAATCTTGCAATATCATCTAGCTCAGGCTGAAAAGAAAGTATTGGTAATTGATTGCGATCTCAGAAAATCAAGACTGACAGAATTGTTTGAGATTTCAAAAGATTCTCCTGGTTTAATAACGTATTTAACTCAAGATATAAATATTCCGAATATATATAATCTTAATAAAAATTTTGGAGAAGGCAATTCGCTTAAAACTCTTAATATTCTTCCATCGGGAGGTGTTACAGAAAACTCTAGTGATCTTCTTGGTTCTGAAAAAATGGATAAACTAATTGAAATGATTAAAGATTCATCTTACGATTATATAATTTTTGATACCCCACCTATTACAAGGGTTGTTGATGTACTTGTTTTGGGAAAGAGAATAAAAGATGTTGTGATGGTTATCCGGCCTAATCATACAGTTAAAGACAGCGTGCAATGGGGAATAAAAGAATTAGGCAGGGAGGAAGTAAAAGTTAATGGCTTAGTTGTGAATGCTTGTAATATAAAAAATTCATATTTCAAACATAGATATGGATATGGCTATGGGTATTACTATGGTTATGATGATAATGGGGAAAAGAAGATAAAAAAAAGAAAGAAAAAATATTCTAATATATATTCTTAGTTTAATTAATTGAAAAAAAAGTAAATATTTAATACTAATTTCAATTAAGTATAGAGCTATAAGTCTTAAATTTTTACTTAAATGTTATACATATTGTCATGCATTACTGAAAGAAATTCGATTTCCTATTCAGTTAAATTATATTGAGTAGTTAGTACACAATATGGCTTAAATGTATCAATAGAATGTTTATTCTCATTTTATTAATCAAATATTTTACAAGATGAGATTTCTTTAAAAAGTTCTATCACAGAGAAATAGATAAAAGTATAAAGTTGTTAAAAGTAAAATCGGCATTATTATTGTTATAGACTCATTGCTTTAGAACAGTAAGTGCTTGTAGATAAGTGACAAATATCATGCTTAAAAACGTAAAAGTTATTTATGTTTTAACTGACCACCGCTATAACAAAGGAGAATTTATGAAATTAACATTATTTACTAATGTAATTTTCTTTTTATTTTTAATATTAATTTTTTCTTCCTGTAAAAATCTTAGTTCAGATACACCACAATTAGGAACAGATAAAATTACAGGCAAAGTTACCATTGAAGGATTATAGTTACCGATGCAACTATCAAAGTTGATGATGTTGCAAACTGGCAAACAACAACTGATGCAAATGGAAACTTTAAGATTTCTACTTTATCAGATGGAGAACATTCACTTTATATAGAAAAGAATCTTTCTTCAGGTGAAGTAATCTATTATCAAACAAGTATTAATCTAACTCAAACTGAAACTGATTTAGGGACTATCGATTTTCCTAAACCTGTTCATGTTAGTAATGCAACGGAAACCATTGATAAAATTCCGTTAAATTGGGAAAAATCAACTTCTTCATCATTTAAAGGATATAAAATCTATCGCCAAGAGGGATTAGCTGTTGACAATGTTAATGGCGATTTAATATATTCCACTGTAGCTAAAAATGATACATCTTATGACGATAATACTTTTATAAATGGTACTCAATATAGTTATAGGGTTTACATTATTTCTGATGATGGGAAATTTAGTGGAAGTAATATTATCACCTTAAATTCATTAGTTGAGACTAATTATATTAGTAATGGGAGATTTGAAATTTCTTCTGACGGTATTAAACCGGATTTTTGGCAAGTTTATAATAATGGTACACCAAATTATAATGTATTCACATTAGATGGAAGTGAACATCATGATGGTAAATACATCTTTAAAAATAAATTTTGTCGATTCCCTTTTTACTCCAAGTTCAAATGGTTTGCAGAATTATGCTGAAATAACTCAGCAAATTTATTCAAGTGATATCACAAGTAACAAATCATACGACCTGTCTTTTTGGATAAAAACTGGAAATGGAGGCCAAACTAGAGTATTAATAAGTAAAGTTGGGGTTAGTGATACAGTTAGAATACTAGATTATACAGGCCCGTTTGAGTATGCGTGGAATCAACAAAAATTTAATTTTACAACTCCTGACAATACTTCGTATCTAATATTAAGAATTTCCACTAAAAAATCACAAAGTATTAATGGTATTGCAACAATATGGATTGATGGAGTAAAACTTTCTCCGGCTCAATAATTTTAACCTTAAAAAAACAGACCATTTGAAAAGATGGTCTGTTAATATATTAGTAATTTAAATCAAAATCTTTTCATATCTTCCTACAAGATGCTGAATTCTAAAATGCTAAATAAAAATATAGTACAATTATTCTTTCCTTAGATTAGATAAAAATATCTTATTATATAATATTAGCATTAAATGAAGTCATACCAAACTAATTAGTCCAACATTAAAGAATTATATATAGATAGAGATAGCGAAAAGGGGCTCTCCACCTTTATAAATATCCTTCACAAGGATTCTGTAAATTGGATATAAAATGCCTTTTGTCTCACGCATCCACATTTTGAATTTAAAAAACTGTAGTAGTTAACATCAAATTTAGATATCACTGATGATTCCATTAAGGAAATTTTGTGATAATCTATTATCTGTTTTAATATGCATGTTAACCGGCTCTATTGCTGATCTTCTTCTAATCTTTGTTATGGCATTTTCCTTTTCATATTCGTTTATGCCATTCTTCAAGGCTTCGGTAGTAGTATTTCCGTTTTTCTCCATTTCTTGTTCTACCTTTTCCTTTATTGGCAGAAGCTATGACTACTGGTCTCGTCCTTCATTATTATGTAAATTGGGCATATGGTCTTTGGCAATGAATCTCAATCAAATTCATTTTTTCTAAACTTTAACAATACTATTATGTGGTTGTTCATTATAACTAATATTGAGGTGTTCAAATCCAAATACAAATTTCTTATGTTCTTTGCCTACGGAAATACAATAAACTTCTAGTATTTTTTATAAGTTTTGAAATTTATTAACACTTTAATTATTTATGTTACTTCTAAAAATCATTTTCCGGCAAATATTAAAATTGTAAATAATTATCTAATAGTCACTTAACAACTATTTGTAATAAGAAATAAATTCAGCTATTTCCTCTTTACAAAGTTATTACAACGATAAAAAAAATAGAGAGCGCTCCGTAGTAAAATATAATAATTTACACAGTAATCATATTTAATTGCTACTTTCCCACATGATTTCCT
>CAVZSD010000047.1:0-144542 GCA_963777615.1 uncultured Bacteroidota bacterium
CATTCAATCCAACTGAAGTAACCAATAAATCTCTTGATGGCTTTGTTGAAGGCGAGGGTTATGTTTCTATAGAAGCAGAACATTATACAAGAAAAATTGATAACGGGGACAGGCACTGGGTTGAAATTGATGATTATGGCCGTACTCTTTCCGGTATGAGAGCAAATGCGCCTGTTGATGCTACCTCCAGCATCTCCGGGGAAAGATTCTCCATGTCTTGAATATAAAATGTATTTATTCAATAAAGACTACAGTTGATGTAGAAGGAATTTTCTCGCCTACATTAAACTTTATGGCTGGACGCCCTTTGCAGTATGCAGTTTCATTTGATAATGGATGCACCACAAATAGTTACATTAGTCCCCACTGATTATAATGCGCAGAATGGAAATAGAGATTGGGAAACTATCGGTTATGAATAATGCAAGATATAGTCATTCAAAACATGTTATTTCAAAACCTGGTTATCATACTTTAAAAAGTTGGATGGTTGATCCTGGCGTTGTTCTGGAAAAAGTTGTAGTAGATCTCGGAGGTGTTAAACCAAGTTATTTAGGCCCACCGGAAAGTTTTTATCAGTTAAAATAATATTATTAAAAGAAGAGGAAGCACATGATAAAATATTTTAATCATTTTTTATTTCTATCAATTCTATTTGTTGTTACGTCTGTAAATTTAATTGCACAGGATAATAATTCAAATCCAAAACAAGTTCAAATTTCGGGTACACAAGAATTAGAAATTAAATCTTCTATTACAAATAAAGACTATAAACTTTATGTAAACTTTCCAAGAAATATTGATGACCCAAATAGGACTTTTCCTGTAATTTATCTTTTAGATGCTCAATGGGATTTCCCTCTTCTTAATGCGATTTATGGCGAGCAATACTTTGATGGATTTTTACCGGACGCCATTGTAGTTGGCATAACTTGGGGAGGTAAAAATCCAAACCCGGATTCATTGCGGGTAACTGATTTTACTCCGACTAAAACTATGCAGGATCCTACAGGAGGCGGAGCACAAAAATTTCTTTCGTTTATTAAAGAAGAATTAATTCCATTTATTGATAGTAAATTTAAAACTAAAAAAGACGATAGAACTTTAATGGGAAGTTCGCTTGGCGGACTTTTTACTTTATACGCTTTGTTTAATGATCCAACCGTGTTTAAAAATTATGTTTTAACCAGTCCCGCAATTCAATGGGATAACGGCGTTATCAATTCTTATATGGAAAAATATTCTGAAAATAATTCCGGCTCAGCTAAAAGACTTTCTATGGCTGTAGGTGGATATGAAGATGTAGACAGCTATCAAAAGTTTGTTGATGTGCTTAAAGGGAAAAATTATCCCGGACTTAAAATTAAATCAAATGTAATTGATGGCGTTGGGCATTCGGGAGGCAAAGCGGATGGTTATACAAGAGGGCTTCAATTTGCTTTTGAAAAAGAACCGGTTCCTGTTGCAGAAAATATTTTGGAAAAATATGAAGGTACATATAAGTCGAAAAATGGAATAAAAGTTAATGTTAAAACAGATAATGGTAATTTGATAACTAACTCTCCTTTATCCGGAGAAACAATTTTATATCCCGAAACCGATAAAGAATTTTATGAAATAGGAAGGTATGCTTTGGTTCATTTTAAATTAGATGGCAATGGAAATGTATTAGGTTTTCAATTGGAGCAATATGCAAATAAACTTGAGTTTGATAAGGTTCAATAATTTTAATAATTAAAAGATTAACATGAAAATATCACATTTATTATTCGTATTTATAATTTTTTCAATGGCATTTATTCGTGCTGAAGATGGATACAGGCTTTGGCTGCGGTATGATTTAATAACCGACACTCAAATCTTAAATGAGTATAAAAATAATATTAGTGGAATAATTTCTAATGATACTTCTGCAACTTCTAAATTAGCTTTTAATGAATTAAAAAATGATTTGGAAAGTTTATTAGGAAAGTCAATTGAAAGTTATTCTGATGTATCTTCCGATGGAACCTTTATTCTCGGGACAAATGAAAATTCAAAAATAGTAACTTCGATAATTCCGCAAAAGGATTTCAATAAGATAAATGATGAAGGATTTATTCTTAAATCAGCAATGTACAATGGTAAAAAAGTAATTGTGATTGCTGGAAAAACTGATGTGGGAGTATTGTATGGAGTTTTTAATTTTCTACGATTTATGCAGATGCATCAAAGCATAGAAAATCTTTCAGTGATTAGTACTCCTAAAATTAAATTAAGGCTTCTCGATCACTGGGATAATTTAGATAGAACTTCCGAAAGAAATTATGCCGGTTTTTCTATCTGGGATTGGCATAGATTGCCCGGTTATATAGATCAAAGATATTATGATTATGCAAGAGCAGATGCCAGCATTGGAATCAACGGAGCTGTATTAACAAATGTAAATGCTAATGCATGGGTTCTAACTACACCATACTTGGAAAAAGTTAAAGCACTTGCAGATGTTTTTCGTCCTTATGGCGTTAGGGTCTATCTTACTGCAAGATTCAGCGCCCCAATTGAAATCGGCGGGTTAAAAACTGCTGACCCACTTAATCAGGAAGTTAGAGACTGGTGGAAAAATAAAGTAAAGGAAATTTATAGTTATATACCTGACTTTGGCGGTTTTCTTGTTAAAGCAAATTCTGAAGGACAACCGGGCCCGAATGATTACAATAGAAGTCATGCAGATGGAGCCAATATGCTTGCAGAAGCTTTACAGCCTTTCGGTGGAGTTGTTATGTGGAGGGCTTTTGTTTACAGTAATGAAAATCCGGAAGACAGAGCGAAGCAAGCCTATGATGAGTTTAAACCTCTTGATGGTAAATTTAATTCAAATGTTTTTATACAGCCCAAAAACGGCCCAATAGATTTTCAGCCTCGCGAACCTTTTCATCCGTTATTTGGCGCCATGCCTAAAACTCCATTGATGATGGAATTTCAATTAACGCAGGAATATTTAGGGCAAGCGACTACGTTAGCATATCTTGCCCCCATGTATAAAGAATGCCTTGAGTCGGATACATATGCAAAAGGTAAAGGATCTACCGTTGCAAAAGTAATTGACGGTACTTTGGAAAATCATACTTTAACTGGAATTGCTGGCGTCGCAAATATAGGAACTGATAGAAATTGGACCGGGCATCTTTTCGGCCAGGCTAATTGGTATGCTTTCGGAAGATTGGCCTGGGATCATACACTAACCTCCAAAGAGATTGCTGATGAATGGATAAGAATGACATTTACAAATGACAAAGAATTTGTTGATAAAGTTTTAGATATGATGCTTACTTCACGCGAAACAATAGTTAATTATATGACTCCTTTAGGACTTCACCATCAGATGGGATGGGATCATCATTACGGTCCGGGCCCATGGATAAAGGATAAGCCGCGTGCCGATTGGACTTCAGTTTATTACAGTAAAGTCGATACTGATGGAATAGGTTTCGATCGTACAAAAACCGGGAGCGATGCTGTTGATCAATATTATCCTGAAGTTGCAAGTATGTTTTCTTCACTAAAAACTTGCCCGGATAAATTTCTACTTTGGTTTCATCATGTAAGCTGGAATTACAAATTAAAATCAGGCAACACATTATGGGACGAATTGTGTTATCATTATTATGACGGTGCAAAAAAAGTTGGGGATATGAATAAAACCTGGCAATCATTAAAAGGCTTAATTGATGATGAAAGATTTAACCAGGTAAGAATGCTTTTAAACATTCAACAGAAAGAAGCTATTTGGTGGCGAAATGCTTGCGCTATTGTTTTACCAAACTTTTTCACAACCAAAAATTCCTAATAGTTTGGAAAAACCGGATAAAACTTTGGAGTATTATGAAAGTTTGAAATTCCCTTATGCGCCTGGTATTCGCTCAACCTGGCAGAATTAAATTTAGATAAAAAGTTTATGCACTTTCATAAAGAATCGGATTACAATCTATTAAATTTTACTACTCATGATTGAAATCTAAATTTAAAAGAGTGTTAGAATTTGAAACTAGCAGATATTTAACCAGAGTAATAATTATAGCTGTATTATTGTTATCATTTTTATTGAAGAACTAATCATAATACTCATAAGGTTCATTCACTTCATTAAGTAAACACTTCTGAAATGTGCTTGCATTATTACTACTTTCTATTTCAAGAAAAATTATACAACCTCGCCGCATAATATTCTTACTGAATTAATTACTGTATGGATGCTTACCATATAATATTTACCTTCTTTTAAGAAGTATAAACTATATTTTAGCTCACTTCACATTAACGACTGAATTTTATTATATCGTATTATTATAAAAATTAATTTGACATCTCGGTTAAAAAAGGTTAATTTAAGTTAAACGTTTAACTAATATTAACTATAAAACCTATCGAATGTCAATTACAATTAAAGATGTAGCAAAAAAAGCAAATGTCTCCGTAGCAACTGTTTCCCTGGTTGTAAATAATCATAAACGTATTTCGCCCGAAACTAAAACAAAAGTTAATAAAGCAATAAAGGAATTAAACTATTATCCTTCGCGCGCAGCGAGGGGATTAGTTTCAAAAAAAACCGGCAACATTGGCTTCATTTTAACTGAGGACCACTTCCTTAGATCAGAACCATTTTATACTAGAATATTTCTTGGGACTGAATTTGAAGCCAGGAACCACGAACATTATATTCTTTTAACTACTATACCGTCCAATTTTTCTAATGGAGATAAACTTCCACGGTTTGTTTTGGAAAAAAATGTATCAGGGGTCATAATTGCTGGTAAAGTTCCAGATGAAATTATTAGAAAACTTGAAAAATATGATTTGCCGCTGGCTTTTGTTGATTACATTCCTCCAAATGGAAAATATCATGTAGTGTTGATAGATAATATTTCCGGTGGAATGATTGCAACTCAACATCTCATTGATAATGGGCATAAAAAAATTGGATTTATAGCCGGGGATATAAATCATCCGGGTATTTCAGATAGATTCCTTGGATATAAAATGGCTCTTGAAAAAGCCGGGATCAAGTATGATCAAACTTTCTATGTTATAGATGAAGATTACCCTGCAAGAGAAAATGGTTATAAAGCCGCAAAAAAATTACTGAAAAAAAATAAAAATATTACATCAATTTTTACTTGTAATGATGCTATGGCTATTGGTGTAATGCAGTTTTTAAAAGAAAACAATTACAAAATCCCCGATGATATTTCATTAATTGGTTTTGATGATGTTGAAGCTGATTTATTATTAGACCCTCCACTTTCAACTATCCGAGTTCTTAAAATTGAAATGGGTGTTGAAGTGATGCGTTTAATGTCCCAAATCTTAAAAAAAGAAACTAAATCACCGAAAAAAATTTTAGTGCCTGTTGAACTTGTTATCAGGAAATCGACAGCAAAAATTAAATAATGTTATCTCTATGCTCGCAGCTATTTTTGAAGATATAAATAATATATATGTAGGTACTCAAAGTTTATCGAAATTAGATAAAAATGAAATTCTAATTAAAGTTAATGCCTGTGGTATTTGCGGAACAGATTTTCATATCTATGAAGGTAAGGCTCCTGCCCGACGTCATGTTATTTTAGGCCATGAATACGCAGGTGAAGTTGTTGAAATTGGAACAGAGGTTCAAACTTTCAAAGTCGGTGATAAAGCTGCAGTAAATCCAAATATACATTGTGGTTATTGTCAGTATTGTAAGGCAGGCAAGATAAATTTATGTGAAAATCTAAAAGCATTAGGTGTTACCCAAAACGGCGGTTTAGCAGAATATTCAGTTGTTCCAATATCTCAAGCCTTTTTAATTCCCAAAGATTTTTCAATTCAATCAGCAGCATTTGCAGAACCACTTTCTTGTTGTGTACATGGAATTGAGCAAGCTGATATTAAATTGAACGATACAGTTGCAATTGTCGGATGCGGAACAATTGGGTTATTAATGCTTCAATTGGCAATTCTTAAAGGTGCTTCAAAAGTTTTTGCTCTGGACGTTTCGAATGAAAAATTAATTATAGCAGCAAAGTTAAATGCTAATAGAACATTCGATGTCAATGATGAGAATACTCTTAAAGAAATAGTTGAAATAACTTCTGGAGGAGTTGATGTTGCTATTGAATGTGCCGGCAATTCAAAAGCATCTGAAACAGCACTTAGCTATTACGAAAAAAGGGGGGACTGTTTTGATATTCGGATTGGCAAGTGCTGATGCATATTTAAAACTATTTCTTCAATCATTTTTTCATAAAGAAATTACTTTAAAAACTTCGTTATTAAATCCATTTACTTTTCAAACCGCAGTTGATCTTTTAACTTCTTCAAAAATAAAAGTCGATTTGTTAAATCCGACAAAAATGCAATTAACTGAAAATGATATTAACAAAATATTTAAAACAAAAAAATCGAATGATGTATTTAAATACATGGTTTTTCCGAATAATTAATTCATCATGAATATTTAAAGTTCATTACAACAATTTAAACATTTAGGAGGTTACATGAGTAAATTTTTTAACAATTCTATTTTATGATTATGGACTTATTTTGCTAGTCCTAATTCCTGGCGTTTTATTTAGCCAAAATGGAATAAATGAAATCGGCAGCTTTGAACAGGATTTACCGAGCTACTGGACCAAAGGTTCAGAGCCAAGCGGAGCGAGCTTAAGCTGGGCAAGTGATCAGTCAATGTCCATGGGCAGATCATTGAAGATAGAGAAAGATGCCACCGGAGAAGCAGCAATGTGGGAGTCAGAGAACATGGTGGACTTATGGTCAGAACGGCATTTTAAGGATGTGGATATAAAAACGGGAATGTATTATATGACATCCGGAGTAAATATCAATCCGGCCAATGATGATCAGAAGTGGTATGTAAGCTATACATTCTACAAAGAGGACGGCAGTGTAATAGGCGAACAGAAGTTTGATCTGGATCAGAGTGCAGCCAGCACCAGCGGCTGGGTAGCAGATACCACAAACATAGGTGATTTGATATTACCGGAAGATTCCTATAAAACGATAATAAGATTTGTAGGCGGAAAAGATGCAACCGGTACAGTATGGACAGATAACTATATATTTACAGGCCGTGGAGGCTGGGCAGGCCAGGATTGGAACACGCAGTTAGGCGTACCGACAGGCTGGTTCTACTGGTTACCACCGAACGGCGGTAATGACGGATTGCTGAGTGATGGATATGAGAATACAGTAATCACAGATGAAACAGCGTATGACGGAAAGTATTCATTAAAGTTTGATATGCTACCGGGCACTCATGACGGATTTGTAGGAACAAGAAAATTCGAGCTGAGTGGAGTAGTTCCCGGTGATGTAGTAAGAATCAGCGTATGGGTAAAAGGTGAGAACTTATTGCCGGATTCAGCAGCAGCAGCAGGTGATGCGTGGAGTGTAGCGATAACACCGATATTACATAAGACAGTAGGCAATAATGCAGGCTTTGGAGATTTCTGGGCAAGCGATATACCGTTGAAGTTCCCGAATGCAACTTCATTTGACTGGAAACAGTTTTATGTAGATGTAAAGATACTTGACGAGACAAAATCATTGTCGGTAAGATTGCATCCATTAGGCAGATTCCAGGGAACAGTGTATTTCGATAAACTGGAAGTAGAAAAATTAGATATACCGGAAATAAGTGCAATCGGCAGCTTTGAACAAGATTTACCAAGTTATTGGACAAAGGGTTCAGAGCCAAGCGGAGCGAGCTTAAGCTGGGCAAGTGATCAGTCCATGTCCATGGGCAGATCATTGAAGATAGAAAAAGATGCTACCGGGGAAGCAGCAATGTGGGAGTCAGAGAACATGGTGGACTTATGGTCAGAACGGCATTTTAAGGATGTGGATATAAAAACCGGGATGTATTATATGACATCCGGAGTAAATATCAATCCGGCCAATGATGATCAGAAGTGGTATGTAAGCTATACATTCTACAGAGAGGACGGC
Organism: uncultured Bacteroidota bacterium; assembly: GCA_963777615.1. Lineage (GTDB taxonomy): Bacteria > Bacteroidota > Ignavibacteria > Ignavibacteriales > Ignavibacteriaceae > CAVSWT01. The sequence continues at coordinate 7,987 of CAVZSD010000047.1, forward strand.
AGTGTAATAGGCGAACAGAAGTTTGATCTGGATCAGAGTGCAGCCAGCACAAGCGGGCTGGGTAGCAGATACCACAAACATAGGTGAGTTGATATTACCGGAAGATTCCTATAAAACGATAATAAGATTTGTAGGCGGAAAAGATGCCACAGGAACAGTATGGACAGATAACTATATATTCATAGGCAGAGGCGGCTGGGCAGGCCAGGATTGGAACACGCAGTTAGGCGTACCAACAGGCTGGTTTTACTGGTTACCCCCGAACGGCGGCAATGACGGATTGCTGAGTGATGGATATGAGAAAACAGTAATAACAGATGAAACAGCGTATGACGGAAAGTATTCATTAAAGTTTGATATGCTTCCGGGTACCCATGACGGATTTGTAGGGACAAGAAAATTTGCCATAGACGGATCGGCAGGCCCATCATCAGTAAGAACAGAAGGCCCGACAGATATAAGTGCATTGAATGGAGTAGTTCCCGGTGATGTAGTAAGAATCAGCGTATGGGTAAAAGGTGAGAACTTATTGCCGGATTCAGCAGCAGCAGTAGGTGATGCGTGGAGTGTAGCGATAACACCGATATTACATAAGACAGTAGGCAATAATGCAGGCTTTGGAGATTTCTGGGCAAGCGATATACCGTTGAAGTTCCCAAATGCAACCTCATTTGACTGGAAACAGTTTTATGTAGATGTAAAGATACTTGATGAAACAAAATCATTGTCGGTAAGATTGCATCCATTAGGCAGATTCCAGGGTACAGTTTACTTTGATAAACTGGAAGTAGAGAAATTAGATATACCGGAAATAAGTGCAATCGGCAGCTTTGAACAAGATTTACCAAGCTATTGGACCAAAGGTTCAGAGCCAAGCGGAGCGAGCTTAAGCTGGGCAAGTGATCAGTCAATGTCGATGGGCAGATCATTGAAGATAGAAAAAGATGCTACCGGGGACTCAGCAATGTGGGAGTCAGAGAACATGGTGGACTTATGGTCAGAACGACATTTTAAGGATGTGGATATAAAAACCGGGAATGTATTATATGACATCCGGAGTAAATACCAATCCGGCCAATGATGATCAGAAGTGGTATGTAAGCTATACATTCTACAGAGAAGACGGCAGTGTAATAGGCGAACAGAAGTTTGATCTGGATCAGAGTACAGCCAGCACCAGCGGGTGGGTAGCAGATACCACAAACATAGGTGAGTTGATATTACCGGAAGATTCCTATAAAACGATAATAAGATTTGTAGGCGGAAAAGATGCCACAGGTACAGTATGGACAGATAACTATATATTTACAGGCCGAGGAGGCTGGGCAGGCCAGGATTGGAACACACAGTTAGGCGTACCGACAGGCTGGTTTTACTGGTTACCACCGAACGGAGGCAATGACGGATTGCTGAGTGATGGATATGAGAATACAGTAATCACAGATGAAACAGCGTATGACGGAAAGTATTCATTAAAGTTTGATATGCTTCCGGGTACCCATGACGGATTTGTAGGGACAAGAAAATTTGCCATAGACGGATCGGCAGGCCCATCATCAGTAAGAACAGAAGGCCCGACAGATATAAGTGCATTGAATGGAGTAGTTCCCGGTGATGTAGTAAGAATCAGCGTATGGGTAAAAGGTGAGAACTTATTGCCGGATTCAGCAGCAGCAGCAGGTGATGCGTGGAGTGTAGCGATAACACCGATATTACATAAGACAGTAGGCAATAATGCAGGCTTTGGAGATTTCTGGGCAAGCGATATACCGTTGAAGTTCCCAAATGCAACCTCATTTGACTGGAAACAGTTTTATGTAGATGTAAAGATACTTGATGAAACAAAATCATTGTCTGTAAGATTGCATCCATTAGGCAGGTTCCAGGGTACAGTTTATTTTGATAAACTGGAAGTAGAAACAATCGGCTCAGTTACGGATGTTAATAAAGATCAGACCTTACCGGTTGAATTCAGTTTGAATCAAAATTATCCTAATCCATTCAACCCAAGCACTGTTATTAGCTATTCAATTCCGAAAGCAGCTAATGTAACAGTTAAGATTTATGATATGCTTGGACGTGAGATAAAATCGCTTATAAACGATCAGCAAAGTTCCGGAATTTACCATTTAACCTGGAATGGTGATAACAATTACGGAAATAAAGTTTCAAGCGGAACTTATATTTACACTATTAAAGCAGGCGAATTTTATCAGGCTAAAAAGATGATCTTAATGAAATAATTTCAGCAGGATAATTTATTTAATAAAGTTGTCCTGAAAGTTCCAACTTAATTGGAAACTTTTAGGACAGCTTTAATTTTATTTTTGAATTTTAAATAATTGTAAAATGCTGAGATGTCTATGAACAATAATTTACTACTCACTTTTCGAATTTCTATTTTTATCATTCTTGCATCAAGGTTTTTGTTTGCCGGAACGACAGGAAAAATTTCCGGGAAAATTATTGATGCAAAATCAAATGAACCTTTAATTGGTGCTAACGTAATTATTGAAGGCACTAATTATGGCGCTGCAACCGATCTCGACGGAAATTACTTTATAATTAATATTCCTCCCAAATCATATTCAGTCAAAGCTTCTCTTGTCGGATATACTTCAGTGACAGTTACTAATGTAAGTGTTTCTGTTGATCAGACTACAAAAGTTGATTTTGAATTGAATGAAGAAGCAGTTCAACTTGAAAATGTAATTGTAACTGCAGCAAAACCATTGGTCCAAAAGGATCTTACTTCAACTGAAACTAAAGTAAGCGGAGATGACATTTCAATGCTGCCTGTTGAGGATGTTCAATCTGTTGTTAACCTGCAGGCGGGAGTAGTAGATGGACATTTTAGAGGAGGCCGAATTGGCGAAGTTAAATATTTGATTGATGGTGTTTCAGCAAATGACGTCTTTTCCGGTACACCTACTCTCGAAGCTGAAGTTAACAGTGTTCAAGAGGTTCAAATATTAACAGGAACATTTAATGCAGAATATGGCGAAGCATTATCCGGTGTGGTTAACCAAGTAACGAAGATTGCAGGAGATAATTATCAAGCAAACTTTTCTGCCTACAGCGGCGATTATGTTTCATCAAGAAATCATTTGTTTCAGAATATAGATAAGATTTCTCCTAAAGATGTTTATAATTATCAAGGCAGTCTAAGCGGGCCAATTCCGGGCATGAATGATCTGCTTAAATTTTTTATTTCAGGCCGTTATAATTTTGATAATGGTTATTTATACGGGAGAAGAGTTTTTAATCCATCTGATTCTTCAAATTTTTCCGACAACCCAACCGAAAGATATATAGGTGCAACAGGTGATAGTGCATTTGTTCCTATGAACTATAATAAAAAACTATCCTTGCAGGGTAAAATATCTATTAATGTCGGCCGCGGCAGAGGGATTGTATTAAACTCTTTATACTCAGATAATCAATGGAGAGATTACGATCATAGTTTTCAATTAAATCCTGATGGTGATTACAAAAAATTTAATACAAGTTTTCTCGCAAGCATAAGTTATACACAGGTTTTAAGTAATTCAGCTTTTATTGATTTTCTCGGCTCTGCATTTATTTCAAAATATAAACAGTATGTTTATGAGAATCCTTTAGATCCAAGATATGTTAATCCGGATAGAATGAGTGAAGTAAGCGGAAATGCTTTTTTAGCCGGTGGAACACAGAATTGGCATTTCCATCATGAAACAAAATCTTATACCGGAAAAATTGATTTTACAGATCAATTAGATCAGATTAATCAGTTAAAAACCGGAGTTGAATTTCAATATCATGATCTTACATATCAGGATTTTCAAATAGTAATCGATGCCACAACAAATTTTAAACCTGCATTACCGCTGCCAGGTTCATTCAATTATAATTCTTATCAAACAAAACCTTATCAGATAGCAGCTTATTTGCAGGATAAAATTGAGTTGGACTATTTGATTGTAAATGTCGGCGCCAGGTTTGATTATTTTGAACCCAAAGGGAAATATTTGAAAAATCCGGATAATATTGCTGTACTTGATGAATTAAAACCTCCATTTCCTGATTCACTTTTTGCTGATGCAACAGCTAAATATCAATTTAGTCCCCGAATTGGAATTTCATATCCGATGTCAAAATACGGTGCAGTACATATTTCTTACGGCCACTTTTTCCAGGTGCCGCCTTTTGAGTATTTGTACAGGAATCCAAATTTTAGAATTCCCTTAACCGGCAATTTCCCTGAACAAATTGGAAACACTATCGGCAATGCAAATTTACAACCGCAGCAAACCGTAATGTATGAGGTTGGATTACAGCAGGCTTTGACAGATGATATTAGTTTTACATTAACAGCTTATCAAAAAGATATTAGAAATCTTTTAGCCACAGAAATTCATATTAAAAATGATTTTAAAAAATTTAGCAAGCTTGTTAATCGTGATTATGGTTCAGTAAAAGGAATAACACTTTCTTTTGAAAAAAGATTTACACGATGGTTTTAGTGCTTCGATAGATTATACTTATCAGGTAGCAAAAGGAAATGCATCGGATCCAAATGATGCTTTTAATAAAGCACAGGCAAATCCCGCCGATAGAAATTAATTCACAATTAGTTTCCTTGGATTGGGATAGGCGTCATTCTCTAAATTTTCTTTTCACCGGCGGTGTGCCAGGAGATTTTATTGCGAGCTTTATTGGAAGATTAGGCTCAGGCTTGCCTTACACACCATCAGTACAAAATCAAAGAACCGGGTTGGAAAACAGCGATACTCGTCCTTCGATATTTAATGTAGATCTTTATCTAACTAAGTACTTTTATGTTTTTGAACAGCAGCTTTCACTATTCCTAAAAGTTTATAACTTATTTGATTCTGCAAATGAACTAAATGTATTTACTGATACGGGAAGAGCCGGTTATAGTTTGGAATTAACCAGGGCTCAAGAACCGCCAAAAGGTTTGAATACATTGCAAGAGTATTTTACAAGGCCTGATTTTTATTCTGCCCCTCGTCAAGTTATAATCGGAGTTTCATATGGATTATAAATATTAAAATGAAAAATAAAAAATTGAAAATTATGTTTATTCATCAAAAAAATTTATTGCTTTTATTATCGTTATTAATGATAGTACCCTGGTTTAATGTAAATGCACAAAGAATTGTTGATAAAAACAAAGGGGATCATAACCAAACAAAAAAAGGTTTTATGAATGGAAACCTTGTTGAAACTGCATATTATAATTTTGGTGAAATTGCAGATTGGCAAAATGAACCCACAAGAAGCGGTGTTTGGCCAAAAGGCACTAATCATACTTACATCGATGGTGTTGCAATAATTGTGCAAGCGGAAACAAAAGATCCGGCAGGTAAATTGATTCATCCTCTTGAATCTAATTATTATGAGTTTACACGATTTAATACTTCAACAGGAGTAACATATGGATGGTGGCCTTTGCCCGGATATGCAAATCCGTTTGGTACAACTCCGGCAAGAAGTGATGAAGCAACTACATGGCCTTCACATTGGCCTGATAGGCCGAATGATTGGGATGGAACCTGGAATGGTTTTTTTGGTAAAGGTGTGCGTAATGCTGATGTTGAAACTTATTTTGTATTTGATGATAATGAAGATAAAGAATATATGCTTAACAATAATTTTCGCCCTGATGCAGATGATTTATCAAGAGGCGGCCTTGGAATGCAGGTTCGTGCAAGAGGATTTCAATGGTCGCAAGTTTTGGCAGAAGATGTAATTTTCTGGTATTACGAAATTACCAATATGGGAACTACAGATTATAGCAAAACACTTTTTGCACAATATATTGATTGGGGAATTGGAGGTCATGATAATTCATCCAATAATGCCGGAGATTACAATGAATTATTAGATATGTCTTATGCCTGGTCAACTGTTCCTTTCGGAAGTCCGGGGAATTGGAGTCCGGTGGGATTAGCAGGTTATGCATTTCTTGAAAGCCCGGGAGTAGCGGATGACAGAAGAGATAACGATAAAGATGGTTTAACTGATGAAAGAAGAGATAATGCTGCAACTGTTTATATTCAAAATCCGAATCAAGATCCTTTTTTATTAAATGCTTTTCAGGATACAATAAATTTTAAAAACTTTTATGGCTATTCATGGCAGCCTCATTGGGATGCGGATGAAAATGCAAATTGGAGAAGTCATACTTTGATGTAAATGAAAATGGGAAATGGGACGACGGCGAATCATTAAATGATGATGTTGGAACAGATGGAATTGGCCCATTTGATGAAGGATATAATGGCCCTGATCCGGATGGAACAGAAGGGAATGGAAAGCCTGATCAGGGAGAACCTAATTTCGGAATTCTTGATAAAGATGAATCAGACCAACTGGGATTAACAGGATTTGCAATTTATCCTGTTCATAAATATGAACTTGATAATGATGAAGAAAACTGGACAGTTCTTGCCGGCTTACCGGAACCTCATGGCCAATCATTAGTCGGTGTTAACCTTGCTAATTATTTTTCAAGTTATCTATTCGGCATGCAAGGTAAGAAATACTTATTCAGCTACAACAGGAACTGTTCAAGAAACAGGCGAGACTGAAAGATTTTCAATGGGATTAATTTTTGGAATAGATCAGGATGATTTATTTAGAAGAAAGAAAACAGTTCAGCAAATTTATAATGCAAATTATAGATTTGCCAAGCCGCCGGATAAACCAATAATAAAAGCAATTCCAGGAGATGAAAAAGTAACATTATATTGGGACGACAGGGCAGAGAAAACTTTTGATGCATTTTATCAAAAATATAATTTTGAAGGATATAGAATTTATAGATCAACAGAGCCTAATTTTTTAGAAGACAAAATTATAACTGATGCATACGGAAAAGCTACATTTCAGAAAGCCTATGGCTCAATATGATTTAATTGACGGTGTTAAAGGTTTGCATCCGATTGATGTTAATGGAGCTAAATTTGATCTGGGAAATGACACGGGTACTTAAGCATTCATTTATTGATACCACAGTTCAAAACGGCCAAACTTATTATTATGCTGTTGTAGCTTATGATCAGGGATTTACAAATGTTGATGTGAAAGGTAACTTCGAAGGAATTCCGCCATCTGAAACAACAAGTATTTTAAAAAAGATATTAACGGAAATATAACTACAGATATTAATACTGCTGTTATTACTCCGAGATCTCCGGCTGCAGGATATGTACCTCCTGATGTAACTAATTTTTCAGCAACAGGCCCGGGAACAGGAAATGTTTCTATAGATATTTTAGATCCAGCATTAGTAAAAAATTTGCATACATACAGAATTGAATTCCAGGATTCAACGAAGTATCATAATAATCCTAGACCATATTTTAGCTTGATAGATTATTCTGATAAGGATACCCTAATTCGCTTATCCCGAATTTCAGGCAAAACGAACAAACAAAAATTTTGGATGGATTTTCTGTAAATATAAATAGTGATACTGCTGTTACGATTGATCAGGATAAAACAGGCTGGATAACAGGTAATAGTAATTACATAGTGCAGGTTGGTTTTGATTCACGATATGCACCAGCTTACAACGGAAGAAGAGTTGATTACCCGGCAGATTTTGAAATTAACACTTACAAATCCAGCTCAAGGAGATTCGTCATTTCCTGCAACAAATTTTAGCAAATCTCTTCAGACAAATATTGTAATAAAAAATACAACCGAAAATATTGATCATTTCCAGTTTATTTTCCGGGATATAAACAATGATGGAATTTTCGAAGATAGTGATGCAGTATTTATTGTGTTTCGGAGATTCATCAGGGAAAAGAGCGCAAAAATTTAATGATGCAAAAGTTAGCTGGTCAGTTACAATTATTAAAGGATACAACGATTGCCGGAAAGTGAACAAATTCCTCCAAAACCTGGAGATGTTTTTAGAGTTGTTACAAAGAAACCATTCAGAACCGGATGAATATTTTGAGTTTACTACAAAAGGTTCAGAATTAAATAAAAGTACTGCTCAAAAAGATTTGGATAAAGTTGCTGTAGTTCCTAATCCATATACCGGCGCAGCTTCATGGGAACCTGCGACAACAGATGTGGGGCGAGGCGAAAGAAGAATTTTCTTTATTCATTTACCGCAAGAATGTACAATAAGAATATATACTATTAGTGGTAAAATTAGTTAATACAATTGAACATCATGGAAATATTGATGACGGCGAAGAGCCCTGGGATCTTGTTTCTAAAGATGGAATGGCTATTTCTTTCGGTGTGTATGTTTATCACATTGAAGCGCCCGGCATAGGTGAAAAAATAGATAGGTTTGCTGTAATTAAATAAGTAAAATGATTAATTGTGTTCTATAATCCTATTAGAATATGTTAAAGCAAAAAATATTTAAAATAAAAATTTTTACAAAATTGATATTTATTGCTTTTAAAGTTAATCTTTATTAGTAATCAAATATATTCTCAAAATGTTTCTAAAAGCGGAACCACGGCAGCATCTTTTTTGGAAATTTCTGTCGGCGCTGCTGCTATTGGCATGGGCGGCGCATTTGTTAGCCATTGCAAATGATGCAACCGCTCTTTATTGGAATCCCGGAGGCATTGCAAGATTAGATAAGTTATGAAGCAATTATAAATCACACTAACTGGATAGCCGGGACAAATTTTGATTATGCCGGTTTAGTTTTGCCCATGGGTGATTTTGGTTCACTTGGTTTAAGCTTTACATCTTTGAATATGAGCGATATGAAAGTAAGAACTGTTGATCAACCGGAAGGCACCGGCGAATATTTTAGCGCGGGAGATATTGCCGTGGGTGTTTCGTTTGCAAAGAATTTAACTGATAGATTCTCAATAGGTTTTACGGGAAAATATATTCAGCAAAAAATATGGCACATGAGCGCAACCGCATTTGCACTTTGATATTGGGACCCTATTTAAGACAGATCTTTTTGGCGGTATGACAATCGGTGCTTCAATTACAAATTTTGGAAGTACTATGAGATTGGATGGTAGAGACGCAAGATATTTTATTCGTGTTGATAATACAAAGCTTGGATCCACAGAACAAGTTCCTACGGACGTTGAAATGGATGACTGGGAACTTCCGCTGACTTTTCAAATCGGTGTTTCAACTGATGCAATTAATTTAGAGGAATATAAATTAAAAGTTTCTGCTGATGCTATTCATCCGAATAATGATTTTGAAAGTGTAAATGTTGGCGGTGAGTTTTCTTTCATGAATTATATTTCTCTTACGAGGCGGATATCAATCACTTTTTCTTAAAGATTCAGAAGGCGGATTGACTTTGGGTTTCGGTGTAAATTCAAAAATGTTTTTTAGCGAAGCCACTGTAAAATTTGATTATGCGTTTAGAGATTTTGGCAGATTGCAGAATATTCATACTTTTTCGGTTGGAATTCAATTCTAATCATTCCTATTCTTGAAGCAAATTGAAATATATCATGAAATTTTATTTTAAAGTTTATTCACTATTAATATTTTTATTTTTTCTTTATTCAATTTATACTTTAGCAAAAGAGAAAAATAAAGCTGGGAATCAGAATAAAAATTTTCCACTAAAAGGAATTATAGCAAAATTAGATACGCTTAAAATATCTGCTGAGGAATTTTATTATGGTTATGAATTTGGCCCCGCCTTTGTCAAAAGAGAAAAGGAATCAAAAGAGAAATATTTGAACTATTTGATAAATGAAAAACTAATGGCTTTGGATGGATATTCCAGAGGATTGGATACTACTGCAATTGTAGTGGATATGCTAAAGGAATATAAAAATGATTTAGCCACTGAAGAATTATTTAAAGCGATATATTGAATAACATCGAAATTACATCAGGAGAAATTGATTCCGCAATAAATAAGAAACAAATTGAATTGAAGATTAAATGGCTCTACTCTAATTCAGAAAATAAAACAAATAATTTTCTTAAGGAAATGAAAAAAGGTATTTCATTCGATTCGTTGTTCATTATCCAATTAAATGATTCTGTAAATTTGGATGAACGATCGATGAACATTGATCGATTTAAACTTGAACAGCAAAATCCTTTGCTTGCAAAAATTGTGGATTCGCTAAAAGCCGGTGAGATATCACTTCCAATTCATGTAGATGATGGCTGGTATATTGTGAAATTGGAAAACATAATTGAAAATGAAATTACTTCACAAACTGAATATGAAAAATTAAAACAAGAATCAGTTAATGCATTGAAGAAGATAAAATGGATAAGCTATCGGATGAATATGTTAATGACACTTAATGTTAAGAAACAATCCAGTCATCAAAAGAAATTCATTTAATCTTTTGAGATCTTATTTGGGAAGTTATGTTCTACCGACTGAAAAATATAAAAAGTGGAAATTGTCTGAAAAATTAAATGACGCATTAAATAATATAACTAAGTCAAAAGAAAATAATTATGGCAATTAAATATTAGTTGAATCTAAAAACAATAAAATAAATTTAAGAGAATTTATTATTTGGTTTAGAAACAGAAGTGAGTACATAAAACTAAATAAGAATGATTTGCAAAATTTTTCTGTCTCACTTGAGAGCTTAGTATGGAGAATGGTGAGAGATAAGTTACTATCTCAAAAGGCTGTAACACGCGGCTTTGATAAAAGTGATGAAGTGGTTAAACAAATCAAAATGGTGGAAAGATAAAATTGTTTCAAGCATTGTTAAAAATGAAATTGCAAATTCAGTTATACTTAGCGAGAAAGAAAAAAAAGCGAATTATAGCGATGATGAGTCCCAAAATAGCGATAAGTTTAATTCCGAATTCAATAAAAATCTTTTAAGAAAAATTTTAAACTTAAAACAAAAATATTCTATTAATATTTATAATGATGTATTAAATAATATATCTGTTTCTGATGAAAATGATCCAAAAGCAGTTGAAGTTTACACTGTAAAAAAAGGAGGATTGATTCCAAGAACTCCTTATCCAACGATCGATTATGATTGGATAAATTGGGAATGATATGTATTCATTTAATTTAATTTAAATTATCTTTTCACTAAAAATGAATATACACTTTAATCAAAATAATTCTTATTATTATTGTTTCTCTACTTTTTTTCTTGCAGCGAGTAAAGGAAAAGGAATACAAATTCAATGCTTTATTGGTCATCCAACAATACGGAAGAAATAGCATTTGCAAAAAAAATAGTAGATGATTGGAATAAAAATAATCCTGAAAAAAAATTATCATTTCAACCTGTGCCCGAAGGCCAATCCAGCGAAGAAATAATTCTTGCCGCTGTTGTTGGAGAAACTACTCCTGATATTTATTCCAATATGTGGCAGGGTGATGTTGAATCTTACGCAGATGCCGGAGTGCTTGTTGCTTTTGATACTTTACAAGGATTTACTGATTTTATTTATGATAGATGTGATTCCGAAGTTGTAAAAGAAATAACTTCGCAAGATGGACATATTTACCAAATCCCGTGGAAGATAAATCCAATAATGCTGTTGTATAATGAAAAATTAATTAAGCAAATTGGATTTTCCCAAAGGGACTCCCTCGGAGGAAATCCGCCGACTGATTACAGCCAATATTTTGAAGCCTGCAAAAAATTTAAGAAAGATGAAGATGGTGATGGCTATATTGATCATTGGTTTGGATACTCTGAAGTAATAGTAACCTGGTGGCAAAGATTTTTTGATTTTTATCCTCTATACTTGCAGCTTCAGGCGGTGCGCCTTTAATAAAAAATAATAGAGCTGCATTTAATAATAAATATGGAATTGAAGTTTTTAAATTTCTAAAAACATTGTATGATAAAAAATATTTTGCACGTGAACGTTTATCTCAAAGACAGGATGTATTTCTTTCAAGCGTTATTGCCTCCAGGTTTACCGGCCCATGGGAAATATCTCATGCTGAAAAATTTAAACCAAAAGGATTTGAATATAATTTTGCTCATTTACCCGTTCCGGATAATCATAAAGGGCCAATATATACTTACGGTGATCCTAAAAACATTGTGATATTTAAAACTTGCTCCGAATGCAGAATTAGCCTGGCAGTTTATTAAAACCATGATAACTAAAAAAGGTGATCTCGAATTTTTAAAAATTGCCAATCAATTACCAAGAAGAAAAAATCTTGATACCGATCCATATTATGCAGAATATTTTAAGAACAATCCGAAAATGATTCCTTTTGCAAAACAGTCAAAATTTGTTAGAGGAACAGATCAAGTTCTTTATTTAAAAGAAGTTTTTGATTTAATCTCACAAGAATATGAAGCATGTGTTGTATATGGTAAGAAAACCCCTGAAGAAGCTTTAAGCGACGCTGAAAAAGCAGTTAACTTACTATACATTAAATAGCTCAAAATGAAAAACAAAAAATTAGTACCATATTTATTTGTAATGCCGTACATAGTACATTTTTTTGTATTCATAGCCTTCCCGGTAATTTTCTCTATCGTTTTAACATTTCACAAGTGGAATATTATTTCTCCAATGGAATACATTGGATTGGGAAATTTTAAAAGATTGGTAAACGATCAATTCTTTTTTAGATCACTTTGGAACACAATTATATTTTTATTAATTCATATTCCTCTTCAAATAATTTTTGCACTTTTTATTGCCGAAGATATTAAATCAGAAAATAAAATTTCGTGGATTTTTTCGAGCAGCATTTTTTCTCCCGGTTATTGTTTCAGGAGTTGTAGTTACTATTCTTTGGCAGCAGCTTTATGGTTTTGATACAGGATTATTTAACCGCATCCTCACAAGTATTGGTATTGGTAAAGTCGGATGGTTAGTTGATGCCAATGTTGCAATGCCTTCTATTGCAATTATGGCAACCTGGAAAAATGTGGGGCTTTATATTATTTTATTTTTAGTCGGGCTTCAGACAGTGCCGGTACAGTATTATGAAGCAGCAGAATTAGAAGGGGCAACTCATTGGCAAAAGTTTTTTAAAATTACAATTCCGATGATTAACCCTACAATTTTTATGGTTGTAATTCTTTCAACTATCGGCGGCTTTTCACTTTTTATTGAGCCTTATGTAATGACTGGCGGCGGGCCATTAAATAGTACGTTTCATCAGTGCTGTATATTTATAAACAAGGATTTTTCTACTACCACATGGGCTATGCGGCAACCCTGGGATTATTTTTTGCAGCATTGATTTTAGGTGTGGTAATGATCCAAAAGAAATTTATTGAAACAGAAAAATGAAGTTAGTTAAAAAGTTTTTTTTATACTTAATACTTTTAATCGGAGGACTTACATTTCTCTATCCGTTTTACTGGATGGTTATGGCTTCATTGGCACCTGAAAATGAAATTGCAAATTTGAATTTATTGCCCTCATCAGTATCACTAAATAGTTATTCTCAGCTTTTAAGTAAAGTTCCTATCGGCAGATCATTAATTAACAGCATATTTGTAGCATCAATGGTGACCTTGGGGGTTTTGGTTTTTGGTTCGATGGTTGGTTATGCTTTATCAAGAATGGAATTTAAAGGCAGAAATTTAATTTTCTATATCATCATTTTTACAATGACCCTTCCTTTCCAAATAACACTAATTCCGCAATATATTATAATGGTGAAGTTTGGATGGGTTGATACATATTATGCTTTGATAATTCCTTACTTAATGAACGCATTGAGCATAATAATGTTTAGGCAATATTTTAAAAGTATTCCGCAGGACTTAATCGATGCGGCGAAAATTGACGGCTGCGGTGAACTGAGAATATTATTCCGCATACTTTGGCCAAATTCTCTGCCTGCAATAATTACTGTTGGAATAATAACATTTATGGCATCATGGAATGAAGTGTTGTGGCCATTAATTGTCATTCGTGATGAACACTTAATGACTATGCCCCAGCTTGTTACTTTGTTTGTTGTTGGAGGAAGAGCTGAATCACAGCTTGGTGTTAAGCTTGCGTCAGCTACGTTATTGGCACTTCCTATTGTAATTGCTTATTTGTTTTTTCAAAAATATTTCATCCAAAGTATGGCATCCACAGGGATGAAGGAATGAAGATAATTAAATTGATAAGTTGTTACTGAATAAAATATACCGGGAGTAAAATGAAAATAATTAGACATGGAGAAAATCCGATCATTACAAAAGAAGATGTGCCTTTTAAGGTCAATAGTATTTTTAATGCCGGTGCGACAAAATTTGAAAATAAATATTTGCTTTTATGCCGGGTTGAAATGCCTAATGGCAGTTCATCTTTTGTTTTAGCCTGGAGCGAAGATGGAATAAAGTTTAAAGTTGATTCAAAACCTTGTTTAGTTCCCGAAGATCATAAACATATTTTTAAATATGTAGAGTGGGGAATTGAAGACTCACGTGTCGTTCAAATTGATGATAAATATTATTTGACTTATACGGGCTATTCTAAATTTATGCCTATAGTTGTTTTGTCTGAAACAAAAGATTTTAAAAACTTTAACGTATTAGGCATAATTTCATTGCCATCAAATAAAGATTGTTCATTATTCCCTGAAAAGATAAACGGATATTATTGGAAAGTCGATCGCCCAACTGCTGAACAAAGACATGATATTTGGATAAGTAAAAGTAAAGATTTAGTTCACTGGGGTGGATATGAACTGCTTGCAGAGCCTATTCCAGGCACCTGGGAAAATGATAAAATTGGTAACTCAACTCCGCCTATAAAAACTAAAGAGGGCTGGTTGATGCTTTATCACGGTGTTAGAGGATTCGGCATTAGTTCATTATACAAACTTGGTGTTATGCTGCTTGGATTTAGAAAAACCATGGATCATTAAAGGCAGAAGTAAAGAGCCAATCCTTTCTCCGGAAATGGATTATGAAAGAATAGGTGATGTCGGAAATGTTGTTTTTTCAAACGGCTGGATTGTAGAAGATAATGGCGAAGTAAAAATTTATTATTCCGGTGCTGATACTAATATAAGTTTGGCAACAACATCGGTTGATTATCTTTTGTCTGTTTGCAAATAAAATCTGTTTTTACAAATAAACTCATTTGATGTGAAAAATGAAAAATAAGGAAATTTTTATTACATTAACAAAACATCTTCGTTAAGATAATTTATTCTATAATGCGTATTAAAGAAAAAGATATACTGGAAATAAAAAGTATTACCAAAGAATTTTTTGGTAACGATGCAAAAGTATATCTTTTTGGCTCCCGCGTAAATGATAAAAAGCGCGGCGGTGATATTGACTTATATATTGAAACCGGTTTAAAAGAAAATATTGTTCAAAAAAAAATAAAAATGTTGGGCAAATTACAGGAAATACTTGGTGAACAGAAAATTGATATCGTTATTAACACTTTCCGTTCAGATAAACTCATTTATCAAATTGCTAAGCAAGAAGGTATTGCTCTTTAAACCTTAAAGCTCACTAATGAAAAAAAAACATATTCTTAAACCCATAATTAATGAATGTAAAAAACATGCCTTAAGGATGAATAGTGCATATGAAAAAATGCAGCCCTGCTTGCCTATTACTCCTGAAAGAGTGTTTAAACTAAGCAATGATGAAGTTGAACATATCGATCAGTTCATTTTTAGGTTTTCAAAATTACAGGACTCAATTGGTCAAAAATTATTTAAGGTAGTTTTATCAGAATTGGGTGAGGATGTTAGCAATAAACCACTTATAGATCTATTTAATAGGCTGGAGCAGTTGGAAATAATAAGCGATTATGATGAATGGAAGGAATTGAAAAATTTAAGAAACGATATTGCTCATGAATATGAAGAAGACGAAACCGAAGCTGCAGAGAAATTGAATCTTTTATTTAACAAAAAAACAAAATTGGAGAAATATTTGAATGACATTGTATTATACTTAACAAAAAATGGATTTGATATTTAACTTGATCTAACAATCGATAATTAACTACGTCAGGTTGTTTTTTTGAATATGTGTTATGAATGGATAAAAAGAGTATAAGATTAATATAAAAATGAATCCATTAAAGTTTTTAATCAGATATAGGACACTTCTTTTTTTTATTCTCTTTCTTAATTCTTCATGTGCAGAAAATAAATTTAACGACAGCACTTTAATAAATACATCCCACTTGGATTATTTGTACGAACAAATAAATATTAACGGCAAAGTTATGGGGATAATCCACATTTATAGTAATTATCCCGATTATGAATGGGTTGGAGATGATGATGAAGGAATCGCTTGTGTTGATGATGCAGCAAGAGCGGCTGTTTTTTATTTCAAGTATTATCAATTTAAAAATGATACTGAAAGCTTAAGTAAAGCTAAGAACCTTCTTAAGTTTTTATTATACATGCAGGCAGAGAATGGATATTTTTACAATTTTATTTGGACGGATCATACGATAAATAAAACTTTTAAAACAAGCGTTGCTGAACCCAATTGGTGGAGCTGGCGTGCAATGTGGGCATTGATAGAAGGATATAATTTATTTAAAAAAGATGATCCAAATTTTGCCGCTGAAATATTAAATCAAGTTGAATTCACAGTTAATAAAACGTTAAAAGATATTCCTCAAAAATTAATTACAAAAGATATCAAAGGATTTAAACGGCCAACCTGGCTTCCTTTTGAAAGTGCTTCGGACCAAGGCGCAATAATGCTTTTAGGATTAACAAAATATTATCAAAACACAGGCAAGAAAGAGATTTATGAGTATTGCAAAAATTTAGCAGATGGTATTATTCTTATGCAGGAAGGCGATAAAAATATTTATCCGTTTGGAGCAATACTTAGTTGGGAAAATATTTGGCATGGCTGGGGAAATCTTCAATCATATTCATTATTAAAATTTTATGAAGTAAATAAATACAAACCTGCGAAAAGAGCCGCGTTAAAAGAGATTGATAACTTTTATACTTACTTAATGGATCAAAGTTATTTTTCTGAAATCAATTTCGATAAAAGTGACGGCAAAATTCTTCCAAGAAAAACCAAACGATTTTCTCAAATTGCATATTTAATTCGACCAATTGTATACGCATGTTTGGAAGCCTATAAAATTACAAATAACGAAAAATATTCTGTAATGGCAGGAGTAATTGGGAATTGGTTTTGGGGAAATAATATAGTGAATAAGCAAATGTATTTTCCTCAAACCGGAATTTGTTATGATGGAATCAACAGCCAAGATGAAATAAATAAAAATTCAGGTGCTGAATCGACCATAGAAGCATTATTATCATTGCTGGAGATAAGTCAAAATCCAAAAGCAAAAACTGAAATAGAAATGTATATATCCAAAGAAAGTAATAAATAATTTAATATGAATAGTAGATTTGATTTAAATGATAACTGGCAATTTAAAATAAATTCAAAATTGTCAAGCAAAAATGATTTTAAAGAATGGCAAAAGGCAGCGGTGCCTGGAACTGTGCATACAGATTTGCTTAATCATAAATTAATTGAAGAACCTTTTTATGATGACAATGAATTAAAATTAAATTGGATTTGTGAAAATGATTGGGTTTATAAAACAACATTTGATAAGCCTAAAGGTTTCGAAAAAGAACTCTCGCAGTTTTTAATTTTTGAAGGACTGGATACAGTTTCAGAAATATATTTTAATAAGAAGCTGCTCGGAAAATCCGATAACATGTTTGTAAAATATGAATTTGAAATTTCATCTCTTATTAAAGATAAAAATAATGAATTGGAAGTTAGATTTTCTTCACCTATAAAATATGCAAAATCTTTGGAAGAAAAATATGGCAAGCTTTCAGTTGCTTTAGATTCAAGCAGAGTTTATATCAGGAAAGCTCAGTATTCATTCGGCTGGGATTGGGGGCCTTCGTTTCCGACTATGGGAATTTGGCGGCCGGTTTATTTGTTGCAAAAAAGAAAAGTTTCTATTAAGAGTTTTACTTTCACAACGAAAAAAATCTCAGCTAAAAAAGCGATTGTTGAAGTAAAGATAAATCTTAATCAGAAGCCAAAGAGAAAATATAAAATTAGTGTAAGTCTCTCCAATCATAATCAGAGGTTTGAAGGCGAAAAAGTTTTAGATTCAAATAAAGATGTTACATTAGAATTAAAAATTGAAAATCCCAAACTCTGGTGGCCGAATAATGAAGGCGAACAAAATTTATATGATTTAAATATTTTATTACTTGATGAATCCGGAATTAAGCTTGATGAGAAAAATAAGAAGGTGGGAATCAGAACTATTTCTTTGCAGCTTAAAAATAATCATGACTTTACTTTTAGATTTATTATAAACAACAAGCCAATATTTGCAAAGGGCGTAAATTGGATTCCGGCTGATTCGTTTCTTCCACGAGTGACAAAAGAAAAGTATGAGACACTTTTACAATATGCTAAAGATGCTCACATGAATATTGTAAGAGTTTGGGGAGGTGGTTTTTATGAGAATGATATTTTCTATGAATTGTGTGATGAATTAGGATTACTGGTTTGGCAGGATTTTATGTTTGCCTGTGCCGCATATCCTGAACACAAAGATTTTTTAAAAAATGTTAAAAACGAAGTAACTCAAAATGTAGAACGACTGCAGTATCATCCATCCATTGCTTTGTGGTGCGGCAATAATGAAAATGAGTGGCTTTGGTATCAAGGTCAAAAAAAATCTTATAAATTAATGCCGGGTTATAAAATTTATCATGATTTAATTCCGAATAGTAATTAAAGAAATTGATCCGACCAGGCCTTACTGGCCTTCTTCTCCTTTCAGTTTTGATAAAGATCCGAATTCACATTCAAGCGGTAACAGGCATGAATGGGGAATATGGAGTATGTGGAAGGATTATGAAACAGTAAAAGATGATCAAAGCTTATTTGTAACAGAATTTGGTTTTCAAGGGCCGGCAAACAAAAAAACTTTTGAGAAATATTTATCTGAAGAAAATAGAAATATTAATAATCCAATTTTTGAATTTCATAATAAGCAAATTGAAGGGCCTGAAAGAGTTTTCAAATTTTTATCAAGTCATTTGCCAATTAAAACTGAGTGGAATGATTTTATTTATCTCGCTCAGCTTAATCAAGGATTTGCATTGAAGACTTGTCTTGAGCATTGGAGGCAAAATTGGCCGGTTACAAACGGAAGTATAATCTGGCAGATAAATGATTGCTGGCCGGTAACAAGCTGGGCAATTATTGATTCAGAATTAACGCCTAAAATTGCCTATCATTTTGTAAAAAATATTTTTAATCAGCAATTAGTCAGCTGTTATTAAAAATAATGATGAGTTAAATGTTCAAATGGTTAATAGCAGCTCGGATGATTTTAACTTTAAATTGAAAATTGATGTTTATGAAAATTCGGGTTCGTTAATTAGTGAAAGCAAGATTAGCGATCATATTACAGGTGATACAAAAAAAGTATTCAAAAAAATTCCAATTAAATCATTACCTGAAAATAAAAATTGGATTATAATTCTTTCGCTATTTAATCAGAACAATCAACTGGTATTTAGAAATTATTATACTGAAGAAAAATGGAAGTTTAAAACTTTAGGTTTAGCTGATATTAAAATTGAATTGGAAAATAGCGGGATAAAACTTACAACAAACAAACCAGCATATTTTGTGGATCTCTATCATCCTGAATTAGAATTTTCAGAAAGAGGATTTATTCTTTTACCTAATGAGAATAAAGTTTTAAATGTAATCGGGAATATTGATTCAATAAATATAAACGATATAAAGACTTTTACACTCAATGATTTTTTATTAGGATAATTCAAATTGCTAAAGATATTAATTTATATTTCTATTTTTAGTTTTGTATTAGCTTGCTACCCTGTGTTATTATTTTCACAGCAAATTAATATTAGTAGAATCGAACAAATGCCGAATAAGCCTTCTCCATATTTAATGAGAGATTGGAAGAAAGTTGCACTTGGTTATGATTCTCTTGTTTTTAATTTTAATCTCACCGGTCGGTATCTTCCTTTGGTGCGGATAAATGATAACACAATCAATTATCCTGCGCACAATAGTTTTGGACTGCATACTGTGGTCGGAACTGTTGACCCCAATTCAGCAGAAGCAATTAATTGTTTACCGGCGATAATTGGTGCAAGTTTGGTGGGTATAGACAAATCAAATCAAAACAGTAACAACTATGCTTTGATGGCGGAAGAATGGTTCAATAAAAAGAATGGAGAAAATGTTTATCTAAATCATCCTGACGCAAATACAGGGGATGACTGGTGGTATGAAACTATGCCGAATGTTTTTTTCTACCAATTGTATGATCTTTATCCTAATACCGGAGATTTTACATATCAATTTTCTACCATTGCTGATAGATGGCTGCAAGCAGTTAATGCGATGGGAGGTTCAACAACTCCATGGAAAGTTCCTTATATGAACTATAGAGCTTTTAATTTACTTACAATGAAACCATTATCAGCTGGAGTTCTTGAACCGGAAGCTGCAGGAGCGATAGCATGGATTCTTTACAATGCTTTTATTGAAACTGGAAATGCAAAGTATCGTATTGGTGCTGAACAGGCAATGGAATTTTTAAATGGTTTAACTTCAAATCCATCTTATGAATTACAATTAGCTTATAGTGCTTATGCCGCAGCAAGAATGAACGCGGAACTTGGAACCAGTTATGACATACAGAAATTAATTAATTGGTGTTTTAATATTGGTCCGCTTAGACAATGGGGAGCAATTGTTGGAACCTGGGGAGGATATGATGTTGACGGATTAATTGGTGAATCAAAAGATAATGATTATGCTTTTGCAATGAATACTTTTGAACAAGTTGGTGCTTTAGTTCCTTTAGTTCGCTATGATGATAGATTTGCCAGGGCAATTGGGAAATGGGTATTAAATGCTTCAAACGCAGCCAGATTGTTTTACACAAATTATTTACCTGATAATAATCAGGACAGTGAAGGCTGGGCTCATCAATATGATCCCAATTCTTACATAGCGCACGAAGCTTTGCGTGAAACACAATATGCAACTTCTCCTTACGCAACCGGTGATGCAATTGACGGAGGTTGGGGAACAACTAATTTAGCTCTTTACGGCTCATCGCATGTTGGAATATTAGGCGGCATAATTGATACAACATATGTTGATGGAATTTTAAAACTTGATTTATTAAAGACAGATTATTTTCATAAAGATGCTTATCCGTCTTATTTAATTTATAATCCCTATGATACTAATAAAATTGTTTCCATCAATGTTGGTCCCGGTTCACACAATATTTATGATGCTGTATCAAATACATTAATTAAAAGTAACGTATCAAATTATACTTCAATTGAAATTCCTGCCGATCAAGCTTTGATTTGTGTGATTACTCCTGCTGGAGGAACAACTACTTATGAATTAAATAAAACTTTAGTTAACAACATTATCATCGATTATAATTCAGGTTTATCCGTTTCTAATTACCCGCCAAGAATAAAAAGTTTAGCAGCAAAACAAAATGAAATCTTAATTGATTCTTCGACTACTATCTATTGTACTGCTGTAGATCAAGATAATAATACAATTAACTTTAACTGGAATTCTGATCAAGGGACTATTACCGGAAGCGGCCAGCAAATTAAAATTACTGCTCCAAGCAACCCTGGTTCATATATCATAAAATGTAAAATTGATGATGGAAATGGTGGCCAAGACTCTGCTCAAATAACTATTAAAGTTGTAGAGTCCTTTAATAGTAATCCCATAATTAATAAAATTATATCAACTCCCAGAAAAATAGATTTAGGAAAAGATTGTAATATTATTTGTTACGCAAGCGATCCAGAAAACGATACAATAAGTTTTATGTGGTCTTCAGAATTTGGCAGTATAAATGGAGAAGGCGATCAAATTACATGGACAGCTCCAACAAGCTCTGGAAATTATTTTATCAAATGTAAAGTTGAAGATGGAAAAGGCGGTACAACAGAAGACAGTATTGAAGTATCAGTCAGAGATTTATCAATAGTTCAATCGGGTAATCTTGTCGCATATTATCCTTTTAATGGCAATGCTAATGATGAAAGTGGAAACGGAAATAACGGGGCTGTATTTCAAGCATCACTAACAGCGGATCGATTTAAGATTTCCAATAGTGCTTATTCTTTTGATGGAGTTAACGATAACATACAGGTGACAAATAGTTCAACTCTAAATTTTCAAGATGCAATCACTTTAAATTTTTGGATTAAAGTCGGGCAGTTTTACGACAGAGAACAATACCCAATTTCTCATGGTAATTGGCAAAATAGATGGAAAATTTCTATCACAAATAAAAAAATCAGATGGACGATTAAAACTACAACCGGCACTAAAGACTTAGATTCTGAAACTGAGCTTAAATTAGATTCACTTTATAATTTTACTGCAATTTATAGTGGAAGTGATTTTGAAATTTATATAAATGGTAAACTTGATGCATTTACAACTTTCAGCGGTAAGCTGTTTACCACAACAATTGATTTGATGATTGGACAAGTTTTGCCTGATAACACTCAATACAATTTTAAAGGTGTGCTGGATGATATAAGAATATATGATTATGCTATCCCATATTCTGAAATTCAAAAATTATATGATATAAATACTGATGTGTCAGAAGAAAATAATACAGAAATTCCCAAAGAAAATTTTTTGTATCAAAATTATCCAAATCCTTTTAATGGGCAGTCGATAATTAAATTTAATATTGTTCAAAGCGGTAATGTGAATCTTGAAATTTATAATATACTTGGGAAAAGGATAAAGAGTCTAATTCATAACCAACTGCAAAAAGGTTTTCATACAATTATATGGAATGGAAGAAATGATAAAGGCGACAAAGTAGCTTCCGGTATTTATATTTATGAATTAAAAACTCCACAGTATCTTAAAAGTCGCAAAATGATTTTACTTCAATAGTGAGCACAAATTTAATATCACCCTTTGTCTCGTTTATTTAACCTAACTTATAATCTGAATCTAAAAAGATTCAGAAAGAAGAAGAGATGTATAAAAAAGAAATCCCAAATAAAATAGCGTTTATTGGAGATTACCTACCGCGTAAATGTGGAATAGCAACTTTTACTTCTGATATTTACACAACCATTTCTACACAATATCCTAAAAGTGATTGCTTTGTAATATCAGTTAATGATGTTAAAGAAGGTTATGATTATCCTCAAGAAGTAAGGTTTGAAATTGAAGAACAGAAACTGGCTTCATATCAGCGAGCTGCTGATTTTCTAAACTTTAATAATACAGAAATTGTTTCGGTTCAGCATGAGTTTGGAATTTATGGCGGACTTTCAGGCAGTCACATTTTAGCGCTTTTAAGAGACCTTCATATACCTATTGTTACCACGTTACATACAATATTGGAACAGCCGACCTCCGAACAATTTTTAGTAATGAATGAGCTTATTAAACTTTCTGCACGTCTTGTTTCCATGACAGATAAAGGCAAAACGTTTCTTACAGAAATTTATAAAGCTCCGGCAGAAAAAATAGATGTTATTCCCCATGGAATTCCAGATATGTCATTTGTAGATCCGAATTTTTATAAAGATCAGTTTGGTGTTGAAGGGAAACAAGTTCTATTAACTTTTGGCTTACTCTCTCCGCAAAAAGGAATTGAAAATGTTTTAAAAGCTTTGCCTGCTGTGTTAAAAGAATTTCCAAATGTAGTTTATGTAATTCTTGGTGCCACACATCCCAACCTCATTAAAGAACAAGGTGAGACATACAGAATGAGCCTTGAAAGGATGGCAGCAGATCTTGGAATAAAAAAGAATGTAATTTTTTATAACAGGTTCGTTGAGATTGAAGAGTTAAAAGCTTTTATCGGGATGTGTGATATTTACATAACACCATATATAAACAAAGCGCAAATAACATCCGGAACACTGGCATACGCATTTGGCTGCGGCAAAGCAGTAGTTTCAACTCCATACTGGCATGCCGAAGAACTTTTATCTGATGATAGAGGTGTTCTTGTTCCTTTCGCTGATTCAAATGCATTAGCATTGGAACTATTAGTTTTACTGAAAGATGAAAACCGTCGTCATGCCATGAGAAAAAAAGCTTACATGCTGGGACGTGATATGATCTGGAGTGAAATTGCGCATCGATATGTTGAATCTTTTCAAAAAGCAAGACTTCCTAAAATTGATAAATATCCCCGAATATTTGCGGTTAAAACTCTTGAAGAAAAAAGAGCAGAACTTCCTGAAATAAAATTAAATCATTTAATAAGGATGACTGATTCAACAGGCTTATATCATCATGCAATTGGATCAATTCCAAACTATAATGAGGGTTATTGCACCGATGATAATGCACGTGCACTGCTGCTCACCGTCCTACTTGAAGAAGTATACGAGGACACAGCAAAAATTCAGGAACTCTCCAGCCGTTATTCTGCTTTTGTTAATTATGCTTTTGACAAAGAGAAAAAACATTTCAGAAATTTTATGAGTTATGATAGGAGATGGATAGAAGATGTTGGTTCCGATGATTGTCAAGGGAGGTCTATCTGGGCATTAGGAACTTGTGCCGGCAGATCCAAGTATCCTAATTTCCATATGTGGGGGACTCAATTATTTAATCAGATTATTCCAACTTCAGTGGAATTGTACTTCACCAAGAGCATGGGCTTTCACTTTGCTTGGAATAAATGAATACTTTAAGAGAATGAGCGGTGATACAGTTGCAAATCAAATCCGTGATGAACTTACTAATCGCCTTACACATCTTTATGATTCTGTTGCTGAAGAAGAGTGGTTCTGGTTTGAAGAAATTTTATCTTATGATAATGCAGTGATTCCTCGTGCTTTGATTGTAAGCGGACAATGGACCGGAAACGAAAAAGCTTTTGATATCGGATTTAAAATCTTTAAGATGGCTTTTAAAAATCCAAACCTCAGAGGGCGGATATTTCAGGCCGATCGGCTCAAATGGATTTTATATAAAAGAAGGTTACCGGGCAAAATTTGATCAGCAGCCTATAGAAGCTTTTTCAATGTTATCAGCCTGTCTTGAAGCTTCAAGAGCTACAGATGATAAGTTCTGGCTTGAATCTGCAAGAATGATTTTTGAATGGTTCTTAGGCAGAAACGATTTAGGTATCCCTTTGTACAATACTAAAACCGGCGGATGCCATGACGCCCTTCATGTTGATAGAATAAATCAAAACCAGGGCGGCGAATCTACCCTTGCCTTTTTACTTTCGCTTGTAGAAATGAACATAATGGAAAATTCATTCCGTTCATTTGAACGGCTTAAAGGGATTGAGCATCATACAACTATTATTGAAAAAAAAATTATGGAAGAACATGAAAGCAATTAGAACAAGGATAGTTATTAAACCAGATTCCAAAAGAGTTCTTTACAGGCCTTTTACAATTATTTCTGAAGAAAGAATTATTAAAATTATTGGAAGGATTTTAACACTTTCAGAAAAGGAAGTTAAAAAAGAGCTTAAGCAGGTCATGTCTGAATTTGAGGAAAGACATCAGAGGCTGTGGATTTTTTACCTTAATAGATTTGAACAAATGAAAAAATATTTATTAACTGATCAGCAATTAAGTGATGAAAGAAAATTGTTAATAGGCGCTTATTTTACACAAGAATATTCAGTGGAATCTGCAGCCCTTTTTAATCCATCGATGGTATGGCATCCTGATCAATCAGATTTGCCGGAAGGAAGCAGCCGTTTTATTTTAAGTTTGCGTGCTACCGGTGAAGGACATATTTCATCTATAACTTTCAGATCGGGAGTAATTGATAAAGAAAACAAAATAACTATAAGTGAGCCGACTCGCTTTGTTTCCACTTCAGATAATATTACCAATCCTGTATATGAAAAAATACTTTTTGAAAAAAAGCTTGATTGAACTTGATTTACTTAATGATTTTGCAAAACAAATATTAAGTAGTCTCGATGAAAATTTTACTATTACCGATCTTGAAGATTGTATTAATATTTTAGTGCGTCCATTTAGAAATAAAGTCGTTGAACATGAATTAACTGCAAAAGCAATTTTGTCTCTTGCTCTTTCAAATTATGAAATTCAGTACAATCCTGATCAAAGACTTTCGGAGAGAATAATATTTCCTCACTCGCCTTCTGAAATTAATGGAATTGAAGATGCCCGTTTTGTTGAGTTTACTGATGAAGAAGGGCAGCGAATATATTATGCTACTTATACCGCATATGATGGTAAAGTAATCTTTCCGCAAATACTTGAGACAAAAGATTTTCTTCATTTTAAAATCAGCACTTTAAATGGACCTGAAATAAAGAATAAAGGAATGGCACTTTTCCCAAGAAAAATTAATGGTCTTTATGCGATGATATCACGCCAGGATAATGAAAATATTTTTTTAATGTATTCCGATCAGCTCCACTTCTGGTATACAAAACAATTGATACTAAAGCCAACCTATCCATGGGAGTTTGTGCAGCTTGGCAACTGCGGCTCGCCTATTGAAACTGATGCCGGCTGGCTGGTTTTAAGCCACGGTGTAGGGGCAATGCGCGAATATACTATGGGCGCGTTTTTGTTAGATAAAAATGATCCATCTATAGTTATCGGCCGTTTAGAAGAACCACTTTTAACAGCAAATGAAAATGAAAGAGAGGGCTATGTCCCAAATGTGGTGTATAGCTGTGGAGGCGCAATACATGGAGACGAACTTATAATCCCATATGCTATGTCTGATCATGCAAGCAGTATTGCAAAGGTTAATCTTAAAGACTTGCTTACAGAATTAACTTCATCAAAAAATAAAACTTAGGTTTACTCACTTGAAAAAAAACATTCTTTTCATTTTCATATCATTCTTGTTTTTGTTTCTAAATGTTTTCCCGCAAAATAAAATTGAGCGAAAGGATATTGAAGTTCAATTTAAAGGAGATGCGCAAATTGAAGTTGGTAATCATTATGTGGGAGTTGAATTTCATCATAGTTTTCCTGCCCCACAGCGTATCAGTTTTTATTATCCGGTTGCTAATAGTATCGACTTGAGTAACGATTACTGGAAAAGAGACTCAACATTTATTATGGCTTTGGGTTTATCCGAAGGTGATGATGATTTAGAATGGCTGCATGCTAAGCCATTCGAGTTTGAACTTACTCCTTATTCAGTTTCATTTAAAAGAATTGAGAAAACAAGAGAGATAAAAATATCGTATGATTTTTGTAATGATAAACCGGCAATGGTATTAACAATAGAAATTAAAAATCTGACTAATTCAGAAAAAACCTACACACTTTTTACAGATCTTGCCGCATCTTTAAAAACTTCACACACATATAATCATAAAACAGATGCATCTGTCGAGTACGACGACAAAACAAGCACGATGTATTTTAATTACAAAGATGTAGAAACACAATATGCACAAATCTTCGTTTCAAACCTCGGAGCTGAACCCATATTAAAAGACAGCAGCGATGAAACTAAAAATCTAAATAGAAAAAAATGGTGGAGGGACGGAGATGACAGAGTTGAGGCCGATTCCATAGCCACTGATAATATAAATATTCCAGCAGCAGGATTTATTTTTCAAGAAGATGTGAAGCCAAATGAAACTTTTAAACTTGTACAAATTATTGGTTCATCAAAAAAGGGTGAAGTCAAAAGAATTAGTAAATCAACTTCGTGCAAATTACAAAGATGAAATTAAAGCTTATGAGAAATATGTTCTAAATGAAGTAAATAAAAATTTATTTTTAACAGGAGATAAAGTTTTAGATAAAACAATTGCTATGGTCACGAGCTATGCTTGCAGTTAATCAGCATTATATTGATGGAAGTATTCAGCCAATGCCTTGCCCGGCAGAATATAATTTTTATTTTACTCATGATGTTTTACTTACAGACCTTGCTGCAGTTAATTTTGATTTGCCAAGAGTTAAAAATAATCTTCAGTTTATAATTGATCATGCTGATTCAAACAAAATTATTCCGCACGCTTATTACTGGAAAGATTCAACATTTAAAACCGAATATGCAACTCCGGATAATTGGAATCATTTCTGGTTTACAATTTTATCGGCAAGTTATTTAAAACATTCAAATGATACAGCATTTTTAAATTTACTTTATCCATATATCCAAAAAAGTATTAGTGAAACATTAGAGAATGAAAAAGATGGTTTGATTTGGGCGTACAGGCCTGACTGGTGGGACATTGGACATAATTTCGGGCCTAGAGCTTATATGACTATTCTTTCAATTAAATCGTTAAGAGATTTCGTTGAAATTTCTAAAACATTAAATAAGAAAATTGATTTCACTTACTACTCCAATCTCGCAAATAAAATGCAAGAAACTTTGAACAAAAAACTTTGGAGTGATGATCAAAAATATATTATCAATTACTATGAAGATGGTTCAATAGATCAGCACTATTATATGGGTTCGCTTCTTGCAGTTTATTTTAATCTTTTAAATGCCGAAAGAAGCAATGAACTTATTAAAACAGCAGAAGAAAAATTGTTGGATGAAAAGCTTGGCATTTATACTTTATTTCCAATGGATTTTAATTTGCTTATTGACAAATTGAAATTTGCCGGCAATGAAGCGGGCGAACCATTTAAATATGCTAATGGGGGAATTTGGATGCACGGAAATGCCTGGTATGCATTAGCTTTAATTAAGACGGGACAAAATGATAAGGCAATGGATTTTATTAAGAGAACAATGACACTTGATGGAATTATAAATAGTCCAAATGGACAGCCGGCAATGTATGAATATCGCGACAGCAACTTCAATAAGCCCGATGAATATGGAAAAATTGACAAACCTCAATTTATGTGGGCAGCCGGTTGGTATTTATATTGTATTTATGAATTGTATGAAAGCCCAAATTGATTTTTTACTTTATGTATGATATTCGGCGTATGTATTAATTACTCGGTTTGTATCAGTGGCCAAGATAGATTATCAAATTATATTTGAAGTCTCTATAATTGTAAAATATTTTATAGGCTTTTTAGTTTTAAATAGATTGATTTATAATCAAGCCATAGTTTGAGATTTAGAATAAAATATTTTTACGAAAAAAGTTTACTAACGAAACTATCACCATAAAGTTTAACCGCAACATTATTCCTGCAGCGGCTCTTTTAAAAATCAACACAAGTTTTTGTTAATAGGATTGGCTTAACAGTAAAAGTTTGTTTACGTTTAAAAGTAATTCAGCAAATTTTCAGTTTATTTTGGATAGTCTTTTAAAAGGAAATTAAAATGTACACGGGAATTTTATTAGTCTTATTAGCAATTTCATTTTTAATTCTATTAAACGGTATAAGAAAGAAAAATAAAGTAATTATTGTTTTGGGGTTATTGCCGGCTTGTTATCCTTGGCTTTTTTCTGGTTTATGGATTTTTGGGGAGAAGCATTGTGGTTTCAAACTTTTGGATTTAGCAGCAGGTTCTGGCTGGAAATAGTTTACAGCATTGTATTGGGAGCAGTTGGTGCTGTAATAGCATTTGGTGTCATGTATTTATTAACCATTCCGTTTCCGAAATCAGTTAAGTATGCGAGATGGATAGCAATTTTAATTGCAGTTTTTGCAGGCGCTGTATGGGGATATTCCAACTGGGATGTAATACTAAAATATTTTGATAAAGTATCCGGCACCTTTAACTGACCCGGTTTTTGGAAAGAGCATTGGTTTTTATCTTTTTACTTTACCATTCATGGATACTATTTATGTTTTATTGTTTTCTATTTCTTTCATTGGAATAGCTGCTTCATTTCGTGGTTACCTTCGTTGGAATAAATCCGCAAGGGCTTTACTTTTACATTCCTCCTTCAGCTTCTGAAACAACACAAAATCTGCACAAATCACTTTATTTAAATTCTGCTATTTTTCTTTTAGTGCTTGCCTTCGGAAAATATTTAGACAAGTTTCATTTGATGTATTCCGGCAGCGGCGTAGTATATGGTCCGGGATGGACGGATACAACTATTATAATTCCCACTTACAATATTATTATAGTGATTAATGATATTGGTAAGCATTATAATTTTTATTCCGCGTTAAGAAACAAGTATCAGAATTTGTTTAACAAGTTTAGAGTAACATCCTCAAATTCTCCAATAATATATTTTGTCGAGTATTGCCGCAGGAATGATATTGATTTGGTTTATCGGCCTTACAGCAATCCCAGGATTGTTTGAAACTTTTATGGTTAAGCCTAATGAAATTACTTATGAACGTCCATATATATTGAACAATATAAAATTTACCCAGCATGGTTTGGGTTAGATAAAGTTGAAAATAAGGAATTTCCGGAGAACGGAAAATTTACAATGAATACGGTTAAAAATAATCCGGGCATCTTTAACAATATTAGGCTGTGGGATTGGCGTGCTTTGGATGCAACTTACCGTCAATTCCAGGAACTCAGGCTTTATTACCAATTTTCAAGTGTAAATTTAGATAGATATAATGTTGACGGCAGCTATCGCCAGGTTATGGTTTCGGCAAGGGAAATGAATATTAGATAATCTTCCTGCACAAAGCCAGACTTTTGTTAACAAACGTTTTCAATATACACATGGATACGGTATTACAATGGCGACCGTAAATGAATTTACAACTCAAGGACTTCCGCACTTACTTAATAAAAGATATACCAACAGTAAGTGAAGATTCATCACTTAATGTAACACAGCCGCGAATTTATTATGGTGAATTGACAAATACTCCTGCTGTAGTTAATACAAAACAAAAAGAATTTGATTATCCGAATGGTAATGAAAATGTTTATACAAGATATAATGGTAAAGGTGGAGTAATGATTAATAGTCTATGGCGAAAATTTTTATTTAGCTGGAAGTATGATGGAACACAATTATTATTTTCAGATTATCCGACAGACAACAGCCGTATAATGTTTCACCGTCAAATAGAAGAACGGGTAAAGCTTTTAGCGCCATTCCTAAAATTTGATAACAACCCTTACATAGTTTTGGATAATGGAAAACTGTACTGGATAATTGATGCTTATACAACCTCCGATTATTACCCTTATAGTGAGCCCTTTAGTTCCGACGAAGCAATTGGCTATAAAGAAGGAAATAATGAAAGAAGCTTATCAGCAAGTGTAAGTGAAATTTTTAACGGCGCAAATTATATTAGGAATTCAGTTAAGGTTGTTGTTAATGCTTTTGATGGCTCGGTAGATTTTTATATTATAGATAAAAATGATCCGATAATTAAAGTTTGGAGTAAGATATACCCAGGATTATTAAAACCTATTTCTGAAATGACAAAAGGATTAATTTCACATATTCGGTATCCGCAGGACATGCTTTTAACTCAAGGATTAGTTTACGAAAAATATCACATGACTGATCCCACAGTTTTTTATAACCAGGAAGATCTTTGGGTTAGAGCCACAGAAAAATATTATAACAACATTCAGCCTGTTGAGCCATATTATATTGTTTGGCAGTTACCCGGATCTGATAAACCGAGGTTTTCACTTATACTTCCGTTTACTCCGAAGAACAGGCAGGTACTTATTGGCTGGATTGCCGGAATGTGCGACCCGGATAATTATGGCAAATTAATTACATACCAATTTCCTAAAGGTAAAATGATAACCGGCCCGCAGCAGGTTGAAACAAAAATCGATCAGGACAGCTTTTTATCGGGACAGCTTACTTTATGGGATCAAAGGGGTTCAAATGTAATACGTGGAAATGTACTTGCAATCCCGGTTGCCAATACTTTGTTTTATGTAGAACCAATTTATCTTCAGGCAGAAACAGCAGCATACCCGGAACTGAGATTAGTTGTGGTAATGCATGGAGATGATATGAGCTATGCTGATTCATTCGATAAAGCATTAGCGAAATTTTTTAATACTTCAATTGCAAGCAGTAATGAGGTTTCACGACAAGCCTCAACAAATCAGAATAACACACCATATAAAGGATTGATAAGACAAGCTAACGAAGCCTTTAATAATTATTTAAAATATTCCGGGCAAAAGAAATTTCCGGATGCTGCAAAGGAATTAGAAAAATTACAGGAAGCTTTGAATAAGCTTGCGAGTGATACTAGTAATGGTCAAATAATTCAAAGTTAAAATATTATTATATTCTTTTATATTTTATCTATTTAAGATTTTAATAATTTATAATTCATTCCTTTAACACTGAATAACAACTTAAACATTTTAATGATTAAAATTAACGAAAGTCATTCCAAATGAATCCATTTAAAAATTTAAGAATTTTATTTGTTTTAGTGTTATTTCTTACTGATATATCGCGTGCACAAAGCAATGGTGAAACTTTAAATCTGATGCCTGTTCCTGCAAAGATGGAAGTGACAAATCAAGATTTTAAACTTGATACTAATTTTACTGTTATAGTTACAGGCAATCCTGCTGAAAGAATTTATTCTTATACAAGTAGAATGCTTAGAAGGCTTTCACAAAGAACAGGAATTATTTTTCAAACAAGATTATATTACGCCGGAAACTAAAGTAGATAATCCTTCAATGATTATTGATGTGATGCAGCCTGGAAAAGTTAAATTAAATGAAGATGAATCATATCAATTAGATAGTTAATAATGATGGAATAAAATTATCTGCACAAACAGATATAGGTGCTTTAAGAGGTATCGAAACATTTTTACAATTATTAAAAGTAAAAGATGGTGACTATTTTATTCAAGGAGTGAATATTGAAGATAAACCAAGATTTCCCTGGCGTGGATTAATGATTGATGCAAGCCGTCATTTTATGCCGGTTGAAGTTATAAAAAGAAATCTTGATGGAATGGCTGCAGTTAAGTTAAATGTTCTTCACTGGCATTTAAGTGATGATCAGGGTTTTAGAGTTGAATGTAAAACATTTCCAAATTTAACCGGAATGGGTTCAGACGGATTATTTTATTCTCAAGCTCAAATAAAAGATATAATAAAATATGCAGATGATAGGGGAATTCGTGTTGTTCCTGAATTTGATTTACCGGGACATTCCACAAGCTGGTTTGTAGGTTATCCTGAATATGCAAGTGCACCAGGGCCTTATAAGATTGAAAGAAAATGGGGAGTGTTTGATCCAACTTTCAATCCAACCTTGAATAAAACTTATGAATTATTTGATGCTTTTTTTAAAGAGATGTCTGAGCTTTTCACGGATGAATATATTCATATCGGTGGAGATGAAAATAATGGAAAGCAGTGGAATGCAAATCAAGAAATTCAAAAATTCATGAAGGGACATAATATTCCGGATAACCATTCACTTCAAAGCTACTTTAATCAAAAGCTGCTGGGCATTCTTACAAAGTATCATAAAAAGATGGTTGGATGGGAAGAAATACTTCATCCCGATATGCCGAAAAATATTGTTATCCAATCCTGGCGTGGTGCGCAGTCTTTAATGGAAGCTGCAACAACCGGCTACCAGGTTATTTTATCAAAAGGATATTATATTGATCTTAATCATTCAACAGTTGATCATTATTTAGTTGACCCCGATCCTGATAGTTTAAATTTAAGCGACAACCAAAAAAAATTAATACTTGGTGGCGAAGCAACCATGTGGGCAGAATTTGTTTCCCCCGAAAATGTTGATTCAAGAATATGGCCGCGCACTGCTGCAATTGCAGAAAGATTTTGGTCGCCTCAAAATGTGCGAGATGTTGAAGATATGTATAGAAGGCTTGATGTAGTTTCTTATGAATTGGAGAATTTGGGATTAACACATATCAAAAACAAAAAGATGATGATTCGAAGATTAGCAGGAAATAATGATGTGAGTTCCATAACTAATTTTATAAATGTTGTTGAACCGTTAAAAGATTATAACCGCAATAGACATAGATCAGATTATACTTCTTTTTCTCCTTTAACAAGAGTTGTTGATGCAGCAGTTCCGGATGCTAAAACTGCCAGGAACTTTAGAAATATTGTTGATGATTTTCTTGCTATCCCATCGACCACTTCATTTTCAGATATAATAAAACAACAGCTCACAATCTGGAAAAACAATGATACAAATCTAGAAGAAATAATTAATCTATCTCCAATCTTAAAAGAGATACAATCAGTGTCACAAGATCTTGCAACTATATCTTCAATTGGATTAAAAGCTTTAGATTATATTAATAATAATAAAATTACTGACGAATCATGGTTTAATGAAAGTATGCAGGAAATTAATAAAGCAAAAGAATCACATGGACAAGTTGAATTAATGGTTGTATCGCCGATTGAAAAATTAGTTATGAAAGCTGCTGGTAAAAATTAGAATTGACTACAAATTAAATTTCATCATAGGTTTCAAAAAAAAAATTAATATTTTACCAACATAAATTAATTAATCTTATAAGTTATTTTGAGTTAATTGATTAACTGCAAAAATCTTTCATATTAATACTCCTTAAAATTCCTTCACAAAAAAAAATAACAATTATTTACTTGACTTTTAAAAAAAAAATGGTAATTAGCTAAAGCGGTTTAGTTAATATTAGTCACAATCTCGTAATTCATTATATAATAATAAGTTATAGAAATTTATCGTAAAATAGAGCGTTTTAGTAATTTTTACCGATATATTTTATCTGAAGATTTAGAATCCTTAATTCAGTTTTAACTTAACAATTCAATAAGACGTATTTAATAATTTTGGAGATTATATGAGACCTGGCGTACTATTTTTTAAATTATTTATAGTCTGCTCTTTTCTTATTCATTTCTCTGTTTACGCTTCAGGACAACTTAAAGGAACAGTTACTGATTCACTTACTAATGAAACCCTTGTAGGTGCAAATTTAATTTTAGAAGGAACAAGTATTGGTGGCGCAACTAATATTGAAGGAAATTACACTATCAATGCAATTCCCCCCGGTGCATATACTATTAAATGTACTTATATAGGTTACAAAACAAAAGAAATCAAAATAAAAATTGAAGATGAAAAAACATTAAAGCTGGATTTTGTTTTATCAGAAGATATAGTACAAGGCCAGGAAGTTGTTGTGACTGGGCAGGCATTGGGGCAAGCTGCTGCTATTAACCAACAAATTAATAGCAATAATATTGTAAATGTTATTTCGGAGCAAAAAATTAAAGAGCTGCCGGATGCAAATGCTGCCGAAGCTTTAGGCCGCTTACCTGGAGTTTCAGTTGTCCGTTCTGGTGGAGAAGCCAATAAAATTGTACTACGCGGTTTAAATCAGAATTTGACAACTGTAACTGTTGATGGAGTTAAATTATCACCGACTGATGCCGATTCAAGAGGAATAGACTTGAGTACAATTTCTCAAGGTTCATTATCGGGGATAGTTTTATCAAAAGCTATAACCTCGGATATGGAAGGAGAAGCAGTTGCAGGTAATGTTGATTTAGTTAAAAAAATAGCGCCTGAAACCAGGGAAGTCCAGTTAAATGCTTTTAGTTCCTATGGTTCAATTGACAAAACATATAAGCAATATAATTTTAACGGATGGTATGGAGAGAGATTTTTTAATGATTTTCTTGGCGTTCAGGTATTCGGCAATTTTGAAAGAAGAAACCGAAGTAATGAAACATATGGTGTAGCATATGATTTTTATAATAATGGTGCTTCTTATCAGATACAAAATTTTTCGCTTACATACGTGCATGAAATAAGAAGAAGAGGGGGAGGAGAAGTTCTTCTAGATTTCAAAACTCCCGATAATGGTGTTATTAAACTTGATGGCGTATTCAATAAAACTGAGAGAAGATTTTCTACAATATCAAGAAATTACCCAACAACAAATTCTGATGTTGGATATGATTTTGACGGCGAAGATATTAATACTGAAATTAAAAATATTTCGTTGCATGGACTGAATCATCTATTTGGTTGGGATGCAGATTGGAATTTTTCTTATTCTGAATCTAATTCTGATAATCCATATAGTAATGCGATGCACTTCAACGAAGTCAATTCATCAACTTCTGGGATGAGGTTTGTCCCCGAGTCATTAAGACATGGCCCTTATGAAGCCCTTATTCCTTATGCGATTAATAATTGGGATCTTGCGTATTTCAATAGAACAGAAGCTAGAACTACATCGAATTTGGATTTTGAAAAAACATTTTTCCTCAACTTAAAAAAAGACTATAATCTTTTTGATATGTCCGGAACAGTAAAGTTTGGAACTAAGTATCGTTCTAAATATCATAGAAGAACTGCTACTTTATCTCAAGCAAGATATTATCTTGGTACCGGATTTTATAGCTCTGTACTTGCTTCCGGACGGAAGCATTGTCCCTAAGGATGCTGCTAAATACGGTTTTCAAAATTTACAGATGTTGTCAGGCCAAATTCTTCTTCCGAATTTTCTTAGTAATGCAACACGTGATGTTTATAGTAAATACTTGTTAAATCCAGAGATAGATGAAAATCGTGCCAGAGCTTGGTGGGAAATGAATATAAATGGTATTAATCCAACTACGCATATACACGAATATATTCCTGATCATTCCGGGGATGGCACTAATTATAATCTAAGTGAAAGTGTAGCTGCCGGTTATTTAATGAACACGTTGAAATTGGGAACATTCGCAACTTTAGTTACCGGATTAAGATTGGAAGCTGATAATAATAATTATAACGCACTATATTCTCCTTATATTTTAACTGAATGGGTCAGTATTCGATGATACTACTGCTCACCATACAGAAGCTGTCCTTTTACCAAATGTTCATCTGATCATAAAACCCACTGATTATTTGAATATTAGATTAGCAGCCTACAAGGGATTGGTAAGGCCAAACTTTAATAATAGACTTGCCCACATATATAATTCGCGGAAATCAGGCTGAGCAATTAACGAAAAGCATGTTGTGGTCATAGGTAATCCGGAATTGAAAAATGCAGTAGCATGGAATTATGAAATAAATTTGCAATTATTCAGCAACAAATTAGGATTATTTTCTGTTTCAGCATTCTATAAGGATATTAAAAATGAAGTTCATCAGCTTAAATACCCCAATTACAAGTAAAGCAATTCAGATAGTTTAGGCATCAAATATTTAAATGATATTGTGCCTTTTAGCGGGACTCAAATATTCGCTAATATTTCCATATAATTCAATAAACCAACACAAGTATACGGATTTGAAATTGAGCATCAAGCAAATTTACGATGGTTGCCTGGATTGTTAAGCAATATTGTGCTTAGCTATAATTTTTCTATTTCACATACTGAGACATATACACCTAATATTACAACCAGAAAAGATACTATCCAACTCCCTGGGGCACCTTTTCCAACTATAAAGACAACTACAATATACTATGAACAAAAAACAAGAATAGGAGATTCTCCAGAATTTTTCTGCAACGTTTCTTTAGGATATGACATTGCTGGTTTTTCCGGGCGTATTTCTTATTTCTATCAAGGAGAGTACTATAATACATTTTCTAACTTTAGTGTTTCCAATGGTATACAAAAGAAATTCGGTAGAGTGGATATATCGCTTAAACAAGAAATTATCGAAAACTTATCCCTTGGGTTGAATGTAAATAATCTGACAAATTCTAAAGAAGGAACTTTCCTGGAAGACTAGCAAACAATTATAAATTTGAGACTTCAAGTTACAGGTACGGCACTTCAGCAGAGCTTTGGTTAAGAGTGTCGTTATAGAACAACAAATAAAATCGATGTTATAAATATGCTAAAAAATAATCTAATCATTTCATATTAACTTATTAGGAGGTTCAAATGAAAAAATCTTTCAGTGTTCTGTTCACTTTGGGATTCATAGTGTTTTTGGGTGCAAATCTATTTGCACAATCTCATGAAATGTTCATTCCAGCACCTACTTCGGAAACTTATATTAATCAAATCATTATGGGTGATACTGCTTCTGACGGAAGCAGAAAAGACCTGCAAAGAGTTTATGTTTTACAGCGCGGCGGTGTTTGGTTCTTTAATGATGTAATAAAAAATATCGACTGGGATGTAAGAATAAAAGCTGAAGACGCTGCTGGTGCAAAACCGATAATTTATGGCGCCGTAGCAGATAATAGCACTGATGTTCCCATTGATTTCATAGATGCTCAAGGTAGTGTTTATCTAAAAAATATTTGTGTAAATGGTATTAAAGATTTTGATCCTGATTACACAAACTGGCAGCATTCTGCACCAAGAGAATTAGTTGTTTGGAATGTTTCCGGAGATTATACATTGGTTGTTGATAGCTGTGTTCTTTTACACGCTTACCAGGCTGATCTCAGAACTTTTTCCGGCATCCGTTCACTAGTAGTTACTAACACCATCTTTGCAAATAGCGGTACAGGTACGCTCGATAATATGGGTGATGGCAGAGCTGTTGACCTTAGAAAAACATCTTGCGATTCTTTAATAATGATTAACAATACTTTTGTTAATGGACAGGATAGATGTGTTAGGCACATTTCTAGCACAGCAAGTTTGAATTACTTCCGTTTTGAACATAATACTATCGTAAATAATGGTGGTAGATATGGCGTTATGGCTCTTGGGTTACTAGGAAGTGGTACTAAAGTTCAAATTAAAAATAATTTGTTATTAGATCCGATGACATTCGGTGCTGATACTGCTTCGCAGCGTCAATTCGATTTCTTAGAAAACGGAGAAACTTATAGCCCTACAATTTTAGATAAAGCAAACCAGGTGATGATATATCATCAAAGGGATACATCGACAACTTCTATAGACAATACATTGCAATTCGATATCTCAAATAACTACTATGCATTCACAACAGACATTCAAAATCTATGGGCAGATCTTGTAACAAGTGTTCCAAACCCAACTTTACATATGCCTACTCCGCTTTCTAATTTCATCCAAGATAAAGTAAGCGCAGATGCATTTACAAAAGTTGATCCGTTCTCATTCAAAAATGTTCCCAACACAATGGTTGGGTTGGTTAATTGGAATCTTTCACCATTACCAGAAGGTGCAGGAGAAAATTCTAGTGGGGGTACAAATTTTGTCGACATGGATAGAAGACTAACCACATATTATAGAGATACATTAGATTGCTCTTATGAAACTTCATTACCTGAATACACTGCTGGCACTCAAGGTTTTCCTCTTGGTGACTTGAATTGGTTCCCTGATAAAAAAGCTGAATGGTTGGTAACAGGTGTTGAAACCATTTCGGGAAATGTTCCTGTTAAATATTCATTAGAGCAAAATTATCCGAATCCTTTTAACCCATCAACAATGATAAGATTCAGCCTTCCTCAAGCCAATAAAGTTTCTTTGGTTGTTTATAATTTGCTGGGTCAAAAAGTTGCTACACTTGTTGATAAGGAATTAACTGCCGGTACACATGAAGTTGATTTCAATGCAGCCAATTTAAGCAGTGGCGTTTATTTCTATAGTCATCTCAAGTGGAACATTTAATATCACTAAAAAGATGCTTTTACTCAAATAATATAAAGCATAAATAAATTAAGATACAATAAACCCGCGGTCAGCCGGTATTGAACAGATGCCGGCAGATTGCGAATTAAATAAATTACGAAATTAAAATTAAGTGCTGAGTTAGTACTATAGACGGGAAAATATTTTTAATCTAACTTTCGAGTCCATAGCTCTTTGACATAATGACATGACAAGAAAACTATTAAAAATTGAGAAAGAGCTTCTTGCAATTAAAAAGAGACAATGGAGAATTTAGTTTATAATTTCCGATTAATTATAGATTGATTATTGCGGATGTAAAACAAAATTTATAGTGATTTATAAAATTGATTCTCCTTATAGTGCGTCTCCTACAGAACCGGGGAAATGAGGCCCCGGTTCTATAATTTCAATAACTAATACTTAAATACTTTGCTTGTTTCAAATAAATTATTGTAATGGAATTAGTATAAATAGTCGATGGATTATTATTTAGAACAATGACTAAATAATTATTTTTAATCTTTATTCCTGCAATTATTTTTAATATCTCGATACAGCTAAATAGCGGTTACTAATTTTTTAAAATGAATAATTGTTATAAGCCATTGAGGAAATTGCTAAAGTAATTTAGCATTAATTTTTATTTATTGTTATATTTTACACTAAGATAATTTTTTAATAAATAAAAAAAATTAGTTCTTGAATATGACTATATCAGATATTGCTAAGTTAACAAATGTCTCAACATCTGCTGTTTCTATCGTATTGAATAATAAAAAAGGCGTATCTGAAAAAACACGAAAAAAAATTCTTGATACAATAAAGAAATACAACTATAACCCCAATCATTTGGCCAAGTCTCTTGCAGCAAAAGAAACAAAAAGCATCGGACTTATTATAAGAGAAATTGATAACCCCTACTTTGCTAAAGTAATGAAAGGGGTATATGATACATGTTCACGCTTAGGTTATAGTGTATTGCTGGGAAGCTCGGAATTATGTTCTGTTAGGGAAACAGAAATTATTAACACTTTATTAAATAAGAGAGTAGATGGATTATTAATCTCTCCTCTAAATAGGGAAGAACAAAATTATTCATACCTTGTTAGCTTGCCTAGTAAGAATTATCCGTTAGTGCTGCTTGGAGAAGTAAAAAATTATTTTACAAATGTTGTAGATATTGATAATACAAATGCTGCGTACGAAGCTGTCTCATATTTAATTAAACTGGGACATACAAGAATTGCTTGTTTTTGCGGCCCGGTTCACTCATCACATAGCCAAATTAGATTGGAAGGCTATAAAAAGGCACTTATTAATAATAACATACTCTATTAATAAAAACTATATTTTTCCTGTTGAACCATTTACACGTGATGGATACAAAGAGGGTATAAAGTTTTTTTCAAAAGATATTGTCCTTCCTTCTGCAGTTTTTTGTTATAATGACCAGATTGCTATCGGGCTTATCAATGCTTTGTTAGATTTGAAAATTAAAGTCCCGCAGGAAGTATCAGTCATTGGTTTTGATAATATTGACTTTTGCGAATATGTAAAAGTGCCGTTAACTACAATTCAAATGCCTGCTTACGAAATAGGAAAAGTTGCTGCAAATTTATTGATTAAACAAATTACAAATACTTCCGGCTGGATGAATGAAAATGTGGTTTTAAAATATAGTTTGATCGAAAGAAATTCGTGCTCACATTTTGCAGGTGCGAACTCTTAACGGTTTTTACTTGCTGATGTATTAAGTTAATTATTATTATGGCAGGTTCTGTGTTAT
Organism: uncultured Bacteroidota bacterium; assembly: GCA_963777615.1. GTDB lineage: Bacteria > Bacteroidota > Ignavibacteria > Ignavibacteriales > Ignavibacteriaceae > CAVSWT01. The sequence continues at coordinate 49,156 of CAVZSD010000047.1, forward strand.
TCTATTATTTTTATTGTTTTGATTAATAAATAATTGCGGAATAAAGTTACTGTTGTTTGCATACTAATTAGAATATGTTATAATAAGACATTTTGAAAATCATATAGTGAGAGTTGAAAAATAATTTTAATTATTTTAAGAACCCATGCATAAAACCATAATACAAAGCTATCAATAATTATTCATTAATAATTCTTATTAAATTATGAGATTAACTATCTCGGATATTGCAAAATTAGCAAATGTTTCAAAATCGGCTGTATCAATAGTTCTGAATAATAAAAAAGGTGTTTCGGAAAAAACCCGGCAAAAAGTACTTGATACAATTAAAAAGTACAATTACAACCCGAATCATCTAGCGCAATCTCTTGCCGCAAAAGAAACAAAAAGCATCGGCCTTATTATTAAAGAAATTGATAATCCCTATTTCGCCAAAGTTATGAAAGGAGTGTATGATACTTGTTCAAAACTTGGTTATTCAGTGTTATTGGGAAGTTCGGAATTATCTGAAGAAAAAGAATCAGAAATTATCAATGCCTTATTGAATAAGAGGGTGGATGGATTGTTAATTTCTCCTCTTCAAAGTGAAGATTCTAATTACTCTTATCTAATTAATTTGCTTAAAGAGAATTATCCTTTAGTAATTCTTGGTGAAGTAAAAAATTACTCAACAAATATTGTAGATATAGACAATGTAGCTGCTGCTTATGACGCTGTCTCATATTTGATTAAGTTGGGGCATAGCAGGATTGCTCATTTTGCTGGGCCTGTTCATTCAGGGCATGGACAAAAAAGATTAGAAGGTTACAAGCAGGCGCTTATAGATAACAACATTCCTATAAATAACAATTATATTATTTCAGTTGAGCCATATACGCCGTTTGGATACAAATCCGGCAAAGAACTTTTCTCAAAAAATATAGAATTACCTTCTGCAGTTTTTTGCTATAATGATTTAGTTGCAATTGGCTTAATCAAAGCTTTATTGGAATTAAAAATCAAGGTACCTAAAGCTGTTTCAGTTGTCGGGTTTGATAACATAGATTTTAGTGAGTATGTAAAAATACCATTAACCACTATTCAAATGCCGGCTTATGAGATTGGTAAAGCTGCATCAAATCTGCTCGTAAAACAAATTACAAATTCTACTAATCCTCTTCATGAAAAGGTAATCTTAGAACATAAATTGATAGAAAGAGATTCGTGCACTTCAATAACTAAATGAGGTCTATGTTTCATTTATTTTTATTGATGTAAAGAATTTTTTTGCAGCAGTTTTTTGCACAGCCTTTATTGAAGGAATATTTTTTTACAATTTGTTTATTTAAATAATTATTATTTAATAATAGCAAAATTATAAGATTATTATAAATAAATAATACAAGACGTGAGGTAAAGTTGCTCAAACAAAATTTACTAATATCTTTTGATTTTATGATAAGGATTGGTTTAACATCCATCTTAATTATTTCTTTAAACAATTCATTATTAGCAAAAAAAAACAATGAGTTTAATATTTTACAATTTGGTGCTGTCCCTGATGGAAAAACTTTAAACCAGAATTTTATTCAGAAAGCAATTGATGAAACACATAACTCAGGCGGAGGAACAGTAGTAGTTCCCAAGGGTCAATTTTTAACTGGTTCAATTATTATGAAATCCAATGTTGAACTTTATCTTGATGAAGGTGCTGTTCTTTTAGGATCAACTGATATAAATAATTATAGAAGTTTACAAAGATGGAAGTCTCTAATTTTAGCTGATGGCCAGACTAATATTAAAATTTCAGGTAAAGGAACAATTGATGGACAGGGAAGGAAGCTTGCACTTAATATTGATAGTCTCTTTTACGTTGGTCAATTAGATACTAATCTTTATAACTTACGAAGAAAACGACCCAACGAGTTGGCGAGGCCTCAATTAATTGAATTTGTAAACTGTGAAAATATCACCATCTCTAATGTGACGCTTAAAAATTCTTCATGCTGGGTTCAAACGTATGAACGATGTAACAACTTAACAATAAAAAATATTGAAGTTAATAGCGACGCATATTGGAATAATGATGGAATAGATATTAATGATTGTAAGAATGTATCAATTACTGAATGTAAGATTAATTCTGCAGATGACGGGATTTGTTTAAAATCGACGCATTCGGAAAGTATTAATGATAGTATTTTTATTGCGGACTGTACGATAAGATCAAGTGCAAATGCTGTCAAGTTTGGGACATCATCAAATGGTGGTTTTAGGAATGTAAAGATTTATAATATTAATATATTTGATACGTTTCGATCTGCTATCGCGATAGAGTGTGTTGATGGAGGTGTACTCGAAAATGTGGTGGTAAAAAATATTTTTGCCGTTAATACTGGAAATGCAATATTTATTCGTCTTGGAAATAGAAATGATAAAGTGTCAACTGGAATATTAAGAAATGTAACAATATCCGATATTAGAGTTCAAATTCCTTTTGATGTACCGGATAAGAATTACGAGATAAGAGGTCCGGAGCTTCCATTTTTCCACAATCCATTCCCAGCTTCAATTACTGGAATCCCAGGCCATTCAATTGAAAATTTAAAATTAGAAAATATTGATATTGTTTATCCTGGAAGAGGGAATAATGGATTGGCAAATTTACCTTTAAATAGATTGGAAGAAGTACCGGAAAATAAAAGTGATTATCCGGAATTTCATATGTTCGGAGAATTACCCTCCTGGGCATTCTATATTCGCCATGTAAATGGATTAATAATGAATAATATTTCAGTTAGAGCAGAAAAGCCAGACTATCGGCCAGCATTTGTTTTTGATGACGTGAAGGATTTAGCGTTAGATAAAATAGAAATAAATGAGGATGTAAAAAAACAAGAAATAGTTTTCAAGGGAGTTAAGAATTCAAAAATTGATAAGAATACTTCCAAAAACATTAAAGTAATAAATAGATGAAACTTTCTTCATTTGAGTTATTAAAAAATGCTTATGGCAAGTATGGTGTGGCAGCATTCAATGTTTTTAATGCTGAACAAGTGCATGGTGTTTTTGGCGGAGCAGAACTTGCTGACTGTCCTGTAATAATCCAAATTACTCCTGCTTCGCGAAATTATATAAATCAAAAATTTTTAGAAGGTATTATTAACGCCGCACAAAAATTATATAACTCTGTTGATTTCTCAGTTCATTTAGATCACGGCAATATTGAACATTGTACTGAAGCAATTAAGTCCGGATTTTATAATTCTGTTATGATTGATGCATCGCATGAAGAATTTGAAAAAAATATTTTTATCACTTCAGGTATCGTTAATATGGCTCATGACAATGGAACAGCAGTTGAAGCTGAGCTTGGTATTTTAAGCGGTGTTGAAGATGATATGAATATTTCCGATGAAAAATCTAAATACACAAATCCGGATCAAGTAGTAGAATTTGTAAATCGAACTAAATGCGATTCACTTGCTGTTGCAGTTGGAACAAGCCATGGCGCATATAAAATGAGCGGAGGAAAAGGGCTTCAATTAGATATTTTAAAAGAAATTCAAAATCAGTTGCCAGGTTTTCCAATTGTGCTTCATGGTGCTTCAAATGTTCCTAAGGAAGAAGTTGAAAGAATAAATCAACTTGGCGGCAGATTAAAATCAACAGCAAAAGGTGTTGATGAAGAAGAACTGCTTCAAGCAATAAAATATGGTGTAACAAAGATTAATATTGCAACCGATATGAGGCTTATTTGGGCAAGAGTTCACCGTGAGTTTTTTAGCGGCTCACCTGAATTATTTGATCCTGTTATTCCGGGTAAAAAATATATTGAAGAATTAAAACTGTTTGTTAAACAAAAATGTTTATCGTTAGTAATAAAGTAATTGAGAATTAAATTTAAAAACTCATTGGAGATACTAATGAATAAAAAATACAATTTATCTCTTATCAAGAAATTTATAATATTATTTGTTGGTGTAGCTTTTTTATATCCTGCACAATATAGTTTTGGCCAGTCAGATATAACTTTAGATTCATTGAAGAAATTAGAAAACACTCATGATCTTAGCTTGCCTGCCTGGGGCCCATATACAAAACGTTATATCGGTATTTCACATATCCCCGATATAAAAAGCGGGCTAAGATTTGACCTTAGTGTCTTCCCAGGTTTTTATAGAAGAAAAGTTGATGTCCCCGATGTGCTTTATGAAGATGATTTTCATCCCTGGAATGCTTCTCCCAATTTAGAATATTTTAGTTTTCGCCATGAGCTCGAATGGAAGGATCAAGTTTATAATGACATATCGTATTCTAAAATTAATTCAAAGTCCCGGTTAATTAGAATTGAATGTGTTAATAATACAAATGAAAATCAAAATCTCGCTATTCATTTTATGGCTTCAATTAATTTCCCGACAATTACAGAATACAAATATTTTATTCCAATTTATCCGGAACTGGTAACATTGCCAAAAGATGCTCAATGGTTTGATGCGCTTAATTATAATGATTTGAAATTTTTTAAGACCAGGCCCACGGATAATTTGGTTTATGATGGGTTTATGCGAGGAGAAATTCGAGAGAACGGTTTTGTCAACGGCTCGGGAATTGGACTTGGATTTGGCAAAGATAAAGGTGATTTCGTTTCTTATAAACTTAATGTTGAAAAAGATTTTAACAATGCATTGCTGCTTATTCGATATAAAACGGATTCAACGCAAAATGTATCATTCAACCTTTCAGGAATTACTAATAAAGAAATCACTTTTAACGGAGCAACTGATTTTGCAATTGACACTATCAAGATTGGCAAGTTAGAAAAAGGTGAGCATGAATTTACTTTGACATCTAACGGCGGAGATGGTGTTCAGTTAGATGGATTTATTACTGTTGAATCAGAGGAAGCAAATAAAATTGAATTCAAACAAAAAGAATGGAACCCTGTTCCACAAATAATCAAAGGGCCTGTTAAAAATTCAATTATCCTAAAATACGATGATGTAAACATGTACTACGGATTGCTCTGGCAGTTTGATCTGTTTAAAATTCGTGAATGGTACTGCCGGGATCTTTCTGACTTTTTTAAGCAGGAGGTTAATGAACACGTTCAAACGGTATTTCATGGAGAGGGTAAAGGGCATTATACAAATGTTTTTTTAAGGCCGATTGTCATGAAGCCTAAATCAAAAAAAATTATTTATGGAGTAGTCTGCTGCGGCACAAAAGAAGAAGTAGAAAAATATTTGAATGAAATGAATAATTCGCAAGATAAATATGAAGATATATATCAAGCAGCAAAGAAGCATGTTGTTAAATATGGATGGGAATCCGGCAGGTGAAAAATATAAATTCAGCATCGAGCGTATGAATGCTACTCTTAATTGCAATGTGGTCTATCCTGTTTATACACAAAAGAAATATGTTCGTCTTCGTGTGCCTGGTAGGTGGTGGGATTGTCTTTATACCTGGGATGCTGGATTTTCGGGAATGGGTGTGATGCAAACAAATATTCAACGCGGAATAGAAAGCTTGAATACTTATGTTCAGGAACCAGGAGCGCAATCAGCTTTTATATTGCATGGTTCTGTAGTTCCTACTCAGCAGTATTTGTTCTTGGAGTTATGGAATAAAACTCAATCAAAAGATTTATTGGAATATTTTTATCCGCGTTTAAAACAGTACCATGAATTTATGTCCGGCAGGCTCGGCAGTTCATCAACAAATTCGCTTAAATCCAATTTACTTAAAACCTGGGATTACTTTTATAACTCAGGCGGCTGGGATGATTTGCCTCCTCAATTGTATATGCATAATAATAAGTTGGAAGCCACAGTAGCCCCGGTTATTACAACTGCTCAGGAAATTAGAACAGCAAAGATTTTAAAAATGGTTGCTAAGTATCTTGGAAAGACTGATGACATAAAAGAATATGACAATGATATAAAAACATTTACAAACGCACTTCAAAAATATTCATGGGATGAAGCTTCCGGTTATTTCGGTTATGTTGTTCATGATAAATATGGCAAACCATCACACATACTTAAGTATAATGACAAAGTAAATTATGATATGACATTTGATGGTGCTTATCCATTGGTGGCAGGAATTTGTACTAAAGAACAAAAAGATAAAATTGTCGCATCACTTAAGTCTGATAAACATATCTGGTCAAATGCCGGGTTATCTGCTGTTGATCAATCAGCGCCTTATTATAAAGTGGATGGCTATTGGAATGGAACCGTTTGGATGGCTCATCAATGGTTTTTCTGGAAAACAATGCTTGATTTAGGCGAATCTGATTTTGCTTATAAAATTGCTGTTAAAGCTTTGGATGTCTGGAAGAATGAAGTTGAAACATCCTACAATTGTATGGAACATTTTATTATCGAAACCGGACGCGGTGCCGGATGGCATGCATTCGGCAGCTTATCTTCTCCGGTTGTAATGTGGTACTCAGATTATTTTCGCCCAGGAAATTTTTCCACTGGTTTTGATACCTGGATAGAAAATAAAAAGTTTGAAAATGATAACACTAATTTCTCTGCTGATTTATTAATGGATGAAGACAATAACAAAGTTTCATCTGTGGTTGCTTGTATGAATCCAAATTATCAATATGCAGTCACCTGGAACGGAAAAGCTATTTCTTACAAATCATTGGCACAAGGAACTTTAAGCATAGATATTCCTATTGATAAAATTAAAGAAGGTAAATTGGAAATTCACAAAAAGTAAAACTAAAGTCATAGCATAATATTAAAAATGTTGACATTTTATATAAAAAATGCTATTTAACTGGAGCGGTTTAGTTAATTTAAGTTTTAATAGTTAACGTTTATTTATAATAAGTTACGAGTTTAATAATAAATTATTATTTATTTCTTAATGGTTTAATAATCAATCTATTTGAGGAAAAATATAAGGAAATTCTAATTCAATGAGCAAAACAAAAAAGTTATCATTAACTTAATTAGATATGATAATCGATTCAAAATGTAAATTACTTGTTCATCCTGAACAGGATGAGTTTGGGAACTATCAAAAAATTTCAGCATCGGATGCTGGTTGGAAGCACTTAAATTTTGGAGCTAAGAAAATTAAAAAAGGCGATAAGTGGTATTACAATACAAACAATAATGAAATTTGTATTGTGCTGCTTGGAGGTAGATTTTCTATCTCATCCAAATGGGGAAATTGGGAAACTGAAAATTCGCGTAAAGATGTTTTTAGTGGACTGCCTCATGCAGTATATTTTCCCCCTGAAACTGAATTTAAATTAACAGCTTTAAGTGAAGAAGTAGATTTTGCTTTTGGCTACACTGAAGGAGAAAAAATCTTTAAGGGTTTTTTCATTACCCCCGAAATGGTGAAAGACATGGGAATTGAATTAAGAGGCGGTGATAATGCATCAAGGCAAATAAATTCTATCTTACCTCCTGGTTCAGCATGCAGTAAATTAGTTTGTGTTGAAGTTTATACTCCTTCAGGAAACTGGAGTTCTTTTCCGGCGCACAAACACGATGATAAAAAAGTTGATGCAGACGGCAAACTTAAAGAAGCAGAGCTTGAAGAAATTTATTTTTACAAATTTGATAAACCTCAGGGTTTTGCCTTACAGAAAATTTACACTGATGACAGAAGCTTAAATGAAATTGCAGAACCTCATAACAATGATGCTGTATTAATTCCCAAGGGATATCATCCTGTTTCTGCCGGGCATGGTTACAATGTTTACTATTTAAATTTTTTGGCCGGTAGTGATCAAGCACTTGCCAATACTGATGACCCTGATCATAAATGGATTTATGGAACATGGAAGAAAATGGATGACCGGCTTCCACTTGTTACTCTTGAAATGAATAATGAAAAATAATTTTATGAAAAAATATGATGTAATTACTTATGGCCGTTCCTCAATTGACCTTTACAGCAACAATATAGGAAGCCCATTTGAAGAGATAAAAGAGTTCGGCGCATTTGTTGGAGGCTCTCCGTTAAATATTGCCGTTGGGACAACAAGACTCGGATTAAAAACTGCACTGCTTACTGCTGTTGGTAATGATATGGTAGGAAAATTCCTTTTAAACTTTTTGAAAAAGGAAGGGGTTGAGACTGCTTTTATTCCTGTTAAAGATGGTGCCCGTACAAGCGCTGTTATTTTGGGAATTGAACCGCCTGATAATTTTCCTCTGGTTTATTATCGTGATAATTGTGCAGACTCAAAGCTTAACATTGATGATGTAATGAAAGCAGATATTGCTAATACAAGATTAATTGAATTTTCTGCTACAGCTTTGAATATTGAACCAACGAGATCAGCTGCATTTTTCGCTGCTGAAAGGGCAATTGAAAATAATGTCCCTATTCTTGTTGATCTTGATTTTAGAGCCGACCAATGGCATGACCCGCGAGCTTATGGAGTAACAACCCGTGCATTTTTAAACTATTGTAAAATGGCAATTGGAACCGAAGAAGAAATTTTAGCAACTATGTTAAAAGATCCTTCTCAAATAAAAATTAAGAATCAACAAATCTCAGCTCCCGAAATTTCAGGCAATGTTGAGGATGCAATTCAAGGAATTTTAAAAACTGGAGTTGAAACATTAATTGTAAAACGTGGAGTTAAAGGTTCAACTTTTTATTTAAAAGATGGAACTGTAACTGATGTTCCCGGATTTCCTGTCGAGGTTATAAATGTATTAGGTGCGGGAGATGCTTTTGCAGCAGGATTTATTTATGGTTTTTTGAATGGCTGGGACTGGTATAAAAGCTGCCGCTTGGCAAATGCTTGCGGAGCTATACTTGTAACAAAACATGGATGCGCAAACTTTAATCCTACTTATGAGGAAGCAATGAGTTTTGTTGAAGCTAAAGGAGGGTTTTAATTGAAGACGATTAGATTAACAGTTGCCCAAGCAGCAATTAAATTTTTGAAAAACCAATTTGTTAAAAGAGACGGAATTGAGAATCAATTTTTTGCCGGATGCTTTGGAATTTTTGGCCACGGTAATGTTGCAGGTATTGGCCAGGCTCTTCAGCAGAATCCGGATTTCAAATATTATCAAACCCGAAATGAACAAGCAATGGTTCATACTGCTGCTGCTTACGCAAAAATGAAAAACAGGCTGAGCACTTTTGTTTGTACTTCATCAATTGGGCCTGGAGCGACAAATATGATTACAGGCGCTGCAGCTGCTACTATAAATAGATTGCCTGTTTTATTAATTCCCGGAGATATTTTTGCAAGAAGAAATGTTGCCCCGGTTCTTCAGCAATTAGAATCTCAGTCTACTCAGGATATTTCTGTTAATGATTGCTTTAAGCCGATTTCAAAATATTGGGATAGAATAAACAGAGCAGAACAATTAATTACATCTCTTCCTGAAGTGATGAGAGTGCTTACTTCACCTGCTGATACAGGTGCAGTTACATTAGCAATGCCGCAAGATGTTCAAGCTGAAGCTTTTGATTTTCCAATTGAACTTTTTGAAAAAAGAATCTGGAATATTCAAAGAATAAGGCCTGACAAAGAAATTATTTCCAAAGCAATTGAAATGATAAAGCAAAGTTCCAAACCTCTTATTATAAGTGGAGGCGGAACAATCTATAGTGATGCAGTAGATGAATTAATTAAACTTGTTGAGCAAACAGGGATTCCTGTCGCAGAAACATTTGCAGGCAAAGGAGCACTTCCGTACAACAAGCCTGAATCGATTGGTGCAATTGGAGCAACCGGAACACCAGGCGCGGCAGCAATGGCAAACGAAGCTGATTTGATAATAGGAATTGGAACACGTTACAGTGATTTTACAACAGCTTCGAAAACGGCATTTCAAAATCCGGAAGTAAAATTTATAAATATCAATGTTGCTGAGTTTGATTCTTATAAGCATTCGGCATTACCGGTTATTGCCGATGCTAAAGAAGCGCTCAAAGAACTTATTGAAGGATTAAATAATTATAGAGTTGATGTCGAGTGGAATAAGCGTGCTGCAGATTATAACAAGTTGTGGGATAAAAAAGTTTCCGAATATTATTCAGATAAAAAACAAAAACCGGTTTCACAAGCAGAAGTTGTTGGAGCAGTAAATAATTTCTGTGAAGAAAAAGATGTACTTCTTTGTGCTGCCGGCAGCTTACCAGGCGATCTTCATAAACTTTGGCGGACTCGAGATAAAAAAGGATTTCATCTTGAATATGGCTATTCAACTATGGGTTATGAAATTGCTGCTGGAGTTGGCGCAAAGATGGCATGTCCGGATAGAGAAATTTATGTAATGGTAGGTGATGGAAATTATTTAATGAACAGCAATGAGATAATCACTTCCGTTCAAGAAGATATAAAAATTACAATTGTACTTTTAAATAATAACGGCTTTGCAAGTATTGGCGGTTTATCCGAATCACTCGGAAGTCAAAGATTCGGGACAAAATATAGATTTAGAAATAATAAAACTAATCAACTTGATGGAGATATTCTTCCTGTCAACTTTATTGATAATGCTAAAAGCCTTGGAGCAAATGTCATAGAAGCAGACAGTGTTGAATCAATTAATAAAGCGTTAGCAGAAGCAAAAAAATCTAACAAAACTACTGTAATCTATGTTGAAACCGATTTGAAAAAAGGTGTTGAAGGATATGCCTGGTGGGAAGTTGCGGTTGCTGAAGTATCTGAAATGGATTCAGTCAAAGAAGCATATAAAACCTACAAAGAAAATAAAAAGAATCAGAAATATTATCTGTAAAATTAAGGATTGCATTTGAGTATGAAGAGATTAAAAAATTATATTAATGGCGAATGGATAGAAAGTAAGTGTGATAATTATTTAACTGTCGAAGATCCGGGCACAGGAGAAATAATCAGTCAGGTTCCCCTCGGAAGCAAACAAGATGTTGAATTAGCAGCGCAGCAAGCTGTTGAAGCTTATGAGCTATGGAGAAATATTCCGGCAGAAAAGAGAATTCAATATCTATTTAAAATGAAAACAGTTCTTGAAAATAATGCAGATGAGATTGCTACCATCTGCACTAAAGAAAGCGGAAAAACATTTGCAGAATCAAAAGCAGAAATTGTTAGAGCCATTGAGAATGTAGAAGTCGCTTGTGGAATTCCAACTTTAATGCAGGGAGAATTTTCTGAAGATATTGCTACTGGTATTGATGAGTTTGTAATTCGTCAGCCACTTGGTGTTGGTGCCTGTATTGCTCCTTTTAATTTTCCAATTATGATTTCATTTTGGTTTTTTCCTTATGCACTTGCCTGCGGAAATACTTACATAGTTAAACCATCAGAAAAAGTTCCTGAAACTATGACCAGAATTTTCGAGCTGTTTGAAGAATTAAATCTACCCCAAGGAGTTTTAAATTTAGTTCATGGAAGCAAGCCCACAGTAGATGCATTACTTGACCATCCTGAAATTAAAGCAATTAGTTTCGTTGGCTCTTCAAATGTAGCTAAATATGTTTACTCAAAAGGAACAGCTAACGGTAAAAGAGTGCAGGCACAAGGCGGAGCAAAAAATCCTCTGGTTGTTATGGAAGATGCTAATCTTGAAACAACGACAAGGATTATTGCAGACAGCGTTTATGGCTGCGCCGGACAAAGATGTCTTGCAGCATCAACAGTTGTGTTAGTAGGTAAAGCAAAAGAAAAATTTAAAGATAAAATTATTGAATCAGCAAAATCAAAAACTACTTGCTATGGATTGGACGAATCTTCTCAAATGGGTGCTATCATTACAAAAGAAAGCAAAGATAGAATTCTAAGAATTATAAATGAAGCTGAAAGTAAAGGAGCTCATCTTCTTCTTGATGGAAGAAAACATAAAGTTGAGAATTATGAAAACGGCAATTACATCTTTCCATCAATTTTAGAAAACGTTCCGCAAAATGCTGATGCTGATACAACAGAAATATTCGGCCCGGTTATGAATTTGAAATATACTGAGAATCTTGATGAAGCAATTGATTTGATTAATTCCGGAAGATATGGAAATGCTGCTTGCATCTTTACATCAAGCGGTGCTGCAGCGCGTAAATTTAGGCGCGATGTAATGGCAGGAAACATCGGTGTTAATATTGGTGTACCTGCGCCTGTGGCTTATTTCCCATTCAGCGGATGGAAAGAATCTTTTTATGGCGACCTTCACGGACAATCAAAACATGCAGTTGAATTTTATACTCAAACAAAAGTCGTCATTGAAAGATGGCATGATGAATGGACAAGAAAATTTTAAACTTATTAAAGGAGTAACATCATGATTAAAATAGCAAACGCTCCTTGTTCTTGGGGAGTACTTGAATTTGAATTAGAAGGTAAAGCACCTGACTACATTCAAGTTCTAAATGAAATAAAAGAAACAGGATATGAAGGAACTGAATTAGGCGATTGGGGATTCATGCCCACTGATCCTAATAAATTAAAATCCGAATTGGAACAACGAAACTTAAAAATGCTTGGTGCTTTTGTTCCTGTTTTGTTAAAGGATAAATCAAAACATAAAGATGGAATTGATGTTGCAGTTAAAACAGCTAAACTAATGAGAGATGCTGGTTATCCTAATGCATTTATCGTTTTAGCTGATGATAATGGAACTATTCCTGAACGCACTAAAAATGCTGGGCGCATTACACCTGAATTAGGATTAAGCATGGATGAATGGAAAATATTTAGCGAAGGCGCAAATGAATTAGCTAAAAAAGTTAAAGAAGAAACGGGTTTAAGAACTGTATTTCATCATCATTGCGGCGGCTATGTTGAAACACCTTCCGAAGTTGAAATGCTAATGAAATCAACAGACCCTAATTTACTTGGACTTGTGCTCGATATGGGTCATTACAAGTTTGGAGGAGGGGAACCTTTAGAAGCATTGAAAAAATATTCTGACCGCATCTGGCATATTCACTTTAAAGATTGCGATGATAAAATTGCCGCACAATCTCGAAATGAAAAATGGGATTATTTCGAATCAGTTAGGAATGGTGTTTTCTGTGAACTTGGTAAAGGCTCTGTAGATTTTAAATCAATTGTTAATGAGTTAATCAAAATAAATTACAACGACTGGATTGTGGTTGAGCAGGATGTTTTGCCTGGAATGGGTGATCCTAAAAAATGCGCAAAGAATAATCGTGAATTTATTAAATCTTTAGGTTTATAATTTAATAGTGGAATAATAAAATGAAAAAATTAAAAATTGGAGTTATCGGAGCCGGAAGAATCGGAAAGGTTCACACGGAAACAATTGCTCAAAGCATTCTCGACGCAGAGATAGTTGCTATTGCTGATGTTAATATTAAAGAAGCTGAGAATTTAGCGGAAAGATTTAAGGTAAGAAAGTTTACTAAAAATTACGCTGATATCTTGAATGATTCGGAAATTGATGCAGTTATAATTTGTTCGCCCACTAATACTCATGCACAATATATTGTTGAATCTGCTCAAGCCGGTAAACATATCTTTTGTGAAAAGCCTGTTGACCTTGATTTAAACACAATTGAGAACGCAATTAATGTTGTGGAAGAATCCGGTGTAAAGCTTATGGTAGGGTTTAACAGGAGATTTGATTCGAACTTCAAAAAAATAAAACAGATGGTTGATGATGGTAAAATCGGTGAGCCGCATATTTTGAAAATTACATCGCGTGACCCTGCCCCGCCGCCGGCAGAATATATTGCCGTTTCAGGCGGAATGTTTTTAGATATGACTATTCATGATTTTGATATGGCGCGTTATATAGTTGGAAGTGAAGTTGAAGAAGTTTTTGTAGCCGCAGGAGTAATGGTTGATGAGAAAATCGGTAAAGCAGGTGATGTCGACACTGCATTAATAACTTTAAAATTTGAAAACGGTGCAATGGGAGTGATTGATAATAGTCGCAAAGCAGTTTACGGATATGACCAGCGCGTTGAAATATTTGGTTCAAAGGGAATGATAAAAGTTGATAACAATGCACCGGATAATCATAACTATTATAATGAAAATGGTGTTCACGCTTCTTTGCCTCTTAACTTTTTTATGGATAGATACATTGAAGCTTATGCGAGAGAGATAAAGGAATTTTGTAAAGCTATAATTGAAGATAAACCCATTTCAGTTGACGGCAGAGATGGTTTATTATCAGTAGCAATTGGATTAACTGCAAAGAAATCATTTGCTGAAAAAAGGCCTGTAAAAGTTTCCGAAGTATATGTTGAAAAAGTTTTAAAATAAAAAAAGAGACTCATTTTTAAATAATTGTTACTATAACAAAGTTTAAAAAAATTATTTCAACTCAGTGGCTCTGTGTGCATTCTCCGTGACCTCTGTGTAACTTTTTCATTGAAGAGCTTGCATAGAAGTCTATTGTGTTACGATGATAACTTTAAATTTTATATTTCTATTTTATTAAATTCCATTAGTATCAATTTCTTTTGTTCAATTTCTTCTCAACCCAAATGAATTAAATTTTTAAATGAAAATTTTCGATATAACAAAATACGGTTCAGTTGGCGATGGCAAAAAAGATAATGCAATTGAAATTCAAAAAGCAATTGATGATTGTTCAAATTCAGGAGGAGGGACAGTTTACTTTCCTGCAAATAATATCTTTATGTCAGGGCCATTTGATTTAAAATCTAATGTCGAATTAAAGTTAGAAAAAAATTGTGTTCTTCTTGCAAATCCTGATGAAGCCGTTTATAAAAAAAGTGCATTCAGAGAAAACCTTGGTGAAGGTACAATTTGGATTGGTGGAGAAAATGCTGAAAACATTTCTATAAGCGGACAAGGAATAATTGATGGAAATGGAATTGCTTTTATGGGGCCGGAAGAAAAAGCTGCTTATGTTTTAAAAGAGTTTAATATTGTTGACCCTCGCCCACATTTACTCACATTAATTAATGTAAAACATTTGAATTTTCATGATATAACATTTAAGAACTCTGCTTATTGGTGTTTGCATTTGGTTGGCTGTGATGACATTACAATTGAAAATGTTCGAATTCTAAATAACCTGAAAATCAGAAATTCCGATGGAATTGATTTAGACCATTCTAAAAATGTGAAGATTAAAAATTGTTACATTGAATCCGGCGATGATTGTATTTGTTTTAAAACACGAAGAGAGTACGAAGAATTTGGGCCAACTGAAAATGTTAGTGTATCCGACTGCTTCATGACTTCAACATCCTGCTCAATAAAGCTTGGCAGCGAAAATATGAATGCAATCAGAAATGTTATTGTAAGCGATTGTGTTATCAAATCAAGCAATAGAGGGATAGGAATTCAAAACCGTGATGAAGGCTTTGTGGAAAATATAAGTTTTGAAAATATATTTATTGAAGGCAGATTATTTGATGATGTCTGGTGGGGCAAAGCAGAACCAATTTATATTACTGCTTATAAAAGAAAAGCAAGCAAAGATAAAGATTCAAATTTAAGATTTGCAAAAGGGCAAACGGAAGGCAAAGTAGGAGAAGTAAAAAATATTTCTTTTACCAATATAAATTGTAAAAGCGAGAATGGAATTTTTATCGGTGGAGAAGAGAATAAAATTAGAAACATAAAATTCACAAATGTAAATCATGAAATAGAAAAGAAAACTAATTTCATTGGAGGCATTTATGATTTACGCCCTTCCGATACAATAGGCCTATTGAAAACCGATACAGCAGGTTTTTACTTTGATAACATAAAAGAAATTTCGATTAAAGATTGTTCATTAAAATGGGGAATGAATAAAGCTCCTTATTATAACAAAGCTATTTTTGGAAAAAACTCTGATAATATTCAAATTGAAAATTTCAATGGACAGGCAGCATTAAATAATTCGGAACCATTTGAATTTATTGACTGCGAAAACATTTTATTAAATAACAAAGCTGCAATATAATGTTTGGACTTGGAATTATAGATATAATAGTAATCGTAATTTATTTTGCTTTGATAATAGGAATTGGAGTTTGGTCAAGCAGGCGCATTAAAAACCAGGAAGATTATCTTTTAGGGGGAAGAAAATTCGGGAAGCTTATTCAAACCTTTGCAAGCTTTGGACAAGCTACTTCTGCCGACGGGCCTGTTGGCGTTGCAACTACAACATTCCGTAATGGTGCTGCCGGAATATGGAGTTCATTATTAATGGTTTTTTCTACTCCGCTTTATTGGATTACCTCTCCCTGGCATAGAAGAATGAGAGTTATGACTATGGGGGATTTTTATGAAGAAAGATACAATTCAAAAAAAATGGCAGCTACTTATGCATTGGTAGCATCAGTGGGAATGATGGGATTGCTTTCTGTGGGATATACTGCTATGAGCAAAACAATTCTTGCAATTACTCCCAAGCAAGTTTCAGAGTTTTCCGTAGAAGAACAAAAAGAATATAAACTGGCTCAAGAATTAAATACACTTGAAGAAAAGGATTCCCGGACTCTTACTCCAACAGAAACTGGACGGTTGAAAGAGTTACGGCTGCTCAATCCTCAAAGTATTTTTTCTCATATCAATGAATCATTACTTATCTGGATTGTTTGTCTCGTAGTTCTCCTTTATGCCGTTATGGGCGGGCTGGAAGCGGCATTTTATACAGACATGCTTCAAGGTTCGTTTATAATAATTTTGTCGTTTATACTTATACCTTTTTCATGGCACAGCATAACTCATTTGTTTGGAAACGGCAGCGGTGAATCAGCATTAAAAATTCTTCATCAAAAATTACCTGAATCATTTTTTGAAATTTTCGGCTCACCAACTTTAATTGATTTTACCTGGTATTTTATTCTTACAGCAGCATTGATTGCCGGGGTTACTGTTGTTACCCAGCCGAATCAATTAGTTACAAATGCGGCTGCAAAAGATGAGCAATCAGCAAGGTTTGGTTTTATCACCGGAGTTTTTCTAAAAAGATTTTGCACAATACTTTGGGGTGTGCTTGGGCTTTCAGCTATACTTCTTTATACAGGAAAAATTCAAAATTCAGATTTACTTTGGGGTTATGCAACGCGTGATTTGTTGGGCCCTGTCGGTTTCGGATTAGTTGGATTAATGATAGCATCATTAATGGCAGCATTGATGTCAACCGCCACAGCATTGATGTTAACTGTATCAGGATTGATAGTACACAATCTTTATCGCCCGCTTGTGACTGGTAAAAATGAAAAGCATTATGTGTGGGCGGGAAGAGTTTTTGGCGCTTTATTTTTAATCGGCAGCGCATTAATCTCCACACAGTTTACAGGCATATTTGAAATTCTAAAATTCATCTGGGAGTTTTTTGTAATTTTTGCGGCAGCTTTCTGGCTTGGATTAAAATGGCGCCGGGCAAATAGGCAGGGTGCATGGACTTCTATTTTAGCTACTCTTTGTATTTTTTATCTCTTCCCCTTAGTGCTGCCAAATGTAATTCATTCATTGAAGACGAATAAGTTTATGCTGATACAAACAGAATCGAAACAGGTAAAACGAATTTATACTGCGCGTGAAATAGATGTTAACGAAAGGAACAAAGAAATTTCAACGTGGCATAAACTAAACAGTGCAGGTAAGTCGGTTGGTGAATGTCCACAGGAAATTAAGTTAGGCGAAAAATTTACGAAAACTTTTGCATTGCCGTCTAAAGCAATTTTTTGGTCACAGCAGCCAAAGTTAAATGAAAGCGGTGTACTTGAAGCAAAAGGTTATTTTTATCCAGAACTTATGCTTCTTCAATCTCTTGGTTTTAATCTTCAAAAAAATCCTTACGCTTTAAATGAAACAATAAGAATGCTGACAAGATTAATTTTTCCATTTCTAATTTTGATTATTGTTTCGCTTTTGACAAAACCAAATGATGACAAAATAACAAATGAATTTTTCCTTAAGATGCGGACAAAAGTAAGAGGACTCGGCCCTGACGAGGATGAAAAAGATATTAAAGATTCGTTAGCTAATCCTGAGAAAACAAAAGAGATATTATTATTTCCCAAAACCAACTTGGAAATTTATAAATGGGACAAACTGGATACCGGCGGGTTTTTAATTTCAATTGTAGTTGTATTTATTGTTATCGGAGCGTTATTTGCGATAGTAAAATTATATTAGTCTTTTAGTAAATATGCATAAAATTAGTCGAGGGAAATTTATAAAGGTTAGTGCTTTGGGATTAGCTGCATCAATTGCACCAGCAAGTCTGTGGAGTAATAGCAGCCAGGGAAATAAAGAAGTTGATGAAAAATTTTTCAAAGACTTATTAAAGAATAATGATACATCTGTCGCCAGGTATTTAAAATCTAATAAAAATCTTAATGGACACTCGCAAGGCAGGCCGCTTACAAAAGAATTTGCAATTTTAACTGCTTCATATTACCAACCGGATTCAAAATATTATAAATCAAAAGTAGTAACAGAAAGATTAGAAAATATTTTATCTGAACTACTTATTTTGCAATATCCTAATGGGACCCTTGATTCAGGAGGAAATAGACAATCCCCACCCGACACTGCATTTATGCTGGAAAATCTTTGTCCAGCCGCTATACAAATAAAGAAAGAAGATTTTAACGGGTTAGGAAAAATAAAGGAAAGATTAGATAAGTTTTTATTGAATGCCGGCGAAGCACTTAAAACCGGAGGTGTGCATACTCCGAATCATAGGTGGGCTGTATCTTCTTCATTAGCACGTTTATATGCAATCTATAATGATGATAGTTATATTAAAAGAATTGACGAATGGTTAGCGGAAGGTATATATTATAAATGAAGATGACCAGTATTCTGAAAGAAGCCGGAATTATTCATCTAGTTGTGAATAATTCATTTATAACTATTGGACGCATTTTAAATCGCCCATCGCTTTTTGAATTTGTAAGAAGAAATCTTAATGCAAATTATTATTATATGGAATCGAACGGGGATTTAGTAACTCTTGATTCAAGAAGGCAGGACCAGAATTATCCTATTCCTATTGCAATGTATTATTTGTGTTATAGGTATTTGGCTAATTATTATAACGATGAAATGTTAGCTGCCATAGCTAAGAAAATCGAAACCTTCGATAATTATAAAAGAATAATTTTATCAGGCTCGTTGATATTCGTTTTAGAAAATCCGCTGATTGGTAAGGAACTTCACACAAACAAAAAACCTTCGACTGATTATTCAAAACTTTTTGCTTTATCCGGACTGGCAAGAATTAGAAGAAATGAGGTTACTGCTTCTATATTTGGTGGAGATGACAAGCCATTAATAATATCTTCCGGCCGTTCGTGCAATCCTGATTTTTTTACTTTAAGGAAAGGCTCTGCAATTCTTGAATATGCAAGATTGTCAACTTCATTTTTCAATACCGGGTTTTTCCGTAGTGATGGCGTAAAAAAAGAAGGGAACAAATATACATTAGCAGAGAAGAAAGAAGCATATTATTATTTGCCGATGCCTGAAAATAAAAGAAATAAAAATGGAGATTACAAACTCTCTCAATCATTGGATGGAAGGTTTTGGAGCAAAATGGATTTTGAATCACGCCCCAAAAAAACTTTAACTCTTGAAACAATGATTTTAATTGAAGAAACAAATGGCACTTTCAAAATGGATTTTGACTTAAAGGGAGCAGAAAATACAGAAGTAACATTGGAGTTATGTTTTAGGCTAAATGGGAAATTGGAAGGGGTAGTTCCTGCTTTTGGTAGTGAAGATTTTTTCTTAAAGAGCGGTTATGGGAAATATTTATTTGGCAATGATGTAATTGAATTTGGTCCAGGAAAATTTGAACATGATAAAGTAAATCATATTGGACGGAGAAGTTTATTCAACTCACTTTGGTTCAATTAAGGGAAAAGGATTACATGTTTATTTAACCGGTTATGTTCCTTTTAAACATTCTATAACAATTAAGTAGGAGGTAAAATAGTTTAATGCATTGCCACTTATTTAACGATATATATAAATTGAATGACTGAAATTAATATGCAAATTAATGATGCTAATAACTCGCTGCATTTATTAAAACCAGAATATGAAATTCATTATGGAATACCATCAAAGGACAAAATTAAATTTCAGTTAATGCAAATTCTAAATTATCTGGAGAAGGCAACACCTGCTGAATTGGTTAATAAAAAAAATGGTTTGCAGATTAGAAATAGTAATGAAATAAATGAAAACTCAATCTTCGCAAAAGGTGATTTTAGACTTACAAGCTATGAATGGGGAGTTGCGTACGCCGGGATGCTTCTTGCTGGAGATGTTACGGGAGATCAACGGTTTATCGAATATGCAAGTAAGCGGTTGAAAATGATATCAGATTTAAGCTTGTATTTTATGGAGAATAAAAAATTGGATACAGATTCCCAATCTCCTGTTTATTCTGTGATTCATCCGAAAGCTCTTGATGATTCTGGTTCTTTGTGCGCGGCCATGATCAAAGCTGAGCAGGCTGGCTTAAACATCGGCTTGCATTCTTTAATTGAAAATTTTATTAACTATATAAGCATAAAAGAATTTCGTTTACAGGATGGAACCTTAGCAAGGAATCGGCCTTATCCAAATACCTTGTGGATTGATGACTTATTTATGAGCGTTCCTGCACTGGCTCAAATGGGTAAGTTAACAAGCGATTTAAAATATTTTGATGATGCGGTTAGACAGATATTGCAATTCTCTGAACGTATGTTTAACAAAGAAAAGAAGCTTTACATACATGGATGGGTTCAACACATGGATGTGCATCCACAGTTTTATTGGGGTAGAGCAAACGGCTGGGCAATCATGTCTATGATCGAATTACTAAATGTTTTACCGGTAAATCATCCGGGATATCAAGAAGTGCTTAATCAATTGCGCGAACATATTGATGGATTAATTACTTATCAAGCTGGCACAGGTTTTTGGCATCAGCTGTTAGATCGCAATGATACCTACTTAGAAACTTCAGCTACCGCTATTTTTACTTATTCCATTGCTAAGGCAGTTAACGATGGATTTATCAATAAATTTGCATTCGCGCCAATAGCAATTTTAGGTTGGAATGCTGTTGCTTCCAAAATTAATAATATTGGACAAGTTGAAGGGACATGTGTTGGGACTGGGATGGGTTTGGATCCTGCATTTTATTATTATCGGCCAGTCAATGTTTTTGTTGCACATGGTTATGGGCCAACGCTGTTAGCCGGAGCAGAAGTAATTCGGATGGTTGAAAACCATAGTTTTGAAATATATGAAAATTCTTTACAGCTTAGAAGTTGAGTTGTTTATTTAATTTCAACATGAATTTTATTTCAATTGTAGAAGTGTTCTGCTCTTTAAAATGAACTTTAGTGAAATGAGATTTTTAAATTAAAATTCTAAAAGATTAAGAAATGAAATATTATTTGAAAACTGTTTTTAGTATTGTACTCTTTTCCGGTTTAATAAATATAAATGCCCAACCATTATATTCTTACATTGATCCGTTTATCGGCTCGCAAGGCGGCGGACATATTTTTGTTGGCCCTGCCTGTCCATTTGGAATGGTAAAGCCCGGGCCTGATTGCAACCTTGGAAGCAACAGCGGTTATGATCCGGATACATTAAAAACTGTTTTTGGTTTTAGTCAGGTACATGTTAGCGGAACGGGCGGCGGGCCTAAATATGGAAATATTTTGGTAATGCCTTTTGCAGGGGATTTCAATTCAATCAAACAAGAATCGCTTCGTTCAAATGAAACAGCAAGTTGCGGATATTACAGCGTCAATCTTAAAAAGTGGAATATTAAAGTTGAACTGACTACTTCTGATCGAGCCGCATTTCATCGTTATATTTTTCAGAAGAAAAGTAAACAAGGAATTAAAATTGACTGCGGATCTTTTCTTGGTGAAGAGCCAATTCCCGATTCGCGAGAAGCACAGCAGTTCGTTGGCTCTGAAATTCAAATCTTATCCGATACTTCAGTTCAAGGATACAGCAGAATACGCGGCGGCTGGAATAATGGGACTGCATATACAGTTTACTTTTATGCTATCTTCGATCATCCTTTTACAGAGCAGCGGGACATGGAAGGGAGAATCAATTTTTCCAAATGTAAAATCACAATTTGATTCCGGAGAAAAGACAGGTGCATTTCTTTATTTTAATTCTCAGCAAACTGATACTGTTCAATTAAAAATAGGAATATCATTTATCAGTTCTTTAAAAGCTAAATACAATGTTGAACATGAAATCTCTTCCTGGAGTTTTGAAAAAGTTTTACAATCAACTCACGACAAATGGGAAGACTTATTAAAAAGAATTGAAATCGACGGCACACCAGATCAAAAGAAAATGTTTTATACAGCTTTGTATCATACTATGCTGATGCCTGTTGATAGAACAGGTGAAAATCCTTTATGGACTTCTTCAAAACCATATTATGATGATTTCTATGCTATCTGGGATACTTATCGTTCTTCGCATCCTTTAATTACTTTGATTGATCCTTCGCGGCAGGCAGATATAGTTAATGCTCTTCTTGATATTTATAAATATGATGGCTATATGCCCGATGCACGAAGCGGTAACTGTAACGGGCGAACACAGGGAGGATCAAATGCAGAAGTTTTAATTGCCGATGCTTATACAAAAGGGCTTAAAGGAATTAATTATGGTTTAGCTTTAAAAGCAATGCTCAAAGATGCAATGGTTCCTCCCGGCGGAAATGAAGAGAAAGAAGGCAGAGGAGGACTAACCGATTACAATAGTCTTGGTTATGTTTCCAATAGATTTGTACGTGCCGGAAACAGAACAGTTGAGTATGCTTATGATGATTACTGTTTAGCACAAGTAGCTAAAGGCTTGAACCGTATGGGGGAATACAGGCGTTTCATTAAGCAATCTGAAAATTGGCAGAACTTATGGAGAGATATTGAAGATCATGGCGCCCGTGGTTTCATTATGCCGAAAGATCCATTCTGGCAATTGGATTGACAGTATTCGATGCGATGTAGAAGATGGAAGATATAATTATATTCCTTACACACCGCTTGCTCAAGACTGGCCGAATTGCGTCTGCTGGTGGTGCGGCTTTTTTTATGAGGCAAGTTCTTGGGAATATTCTTTCTTTGTTCCACAGGATATTCCTGAGTTGATCAGAAAAATGCGGAGGCAATAGAAGCTTTTAAATCAAGATTAGATACTTTCTTTAATAATGGTTATTATAATGTTGGCAATGAACCCTCTTTTCTTACTCCGTGTTTGTATCATTGGGTAGGAAGGCCTGATTTAAGCAGTGATCGAATCCATAAAATTATAAATAAAAACTACAGCAGTGCTCGGGATGGAATTCCCGGCAATGATGATTCCGGCGCAATGTCTTCCTGGTTGGCATTTCACATGATGGGATTTTATCCAAATGCAGGCCAGCCGTATTATCTTATTACAACTCCGTATTTTAAACAAACTGTAATTCATCTTCAGGATGGAAAAGATTTTAAAATCATTGCAAAGAATTTATCTGAAAAAAATGTTTATATAAAATCCGCCACACTAAATGGAAAACCTTTTAATCAGGCATGGATTGAACATAAAGATATTGTTAGCGGAGGTGAGCTTGTTCTTGAAATGAGTTCTAAATATGCAGGATGGGGGAGTAAGATACTTCCTCCGACTATTAAATAGTACTTTCCATATTTGTAGTTTATAGAAGCGTGTTTAAAAGTAAACTTGATAATAATTACGAAAAAAGTTAGGATGAATATAAAAAAGTTACAATTTTTAATAAGCCCTTCCCTTTGAAAGGGAAGGGTTGGGAAGAGTTCATTTTATCAAATTAAAAAATATATTTGCATTTTTATTTTTAACTGTTTACATAAAAAAACGTATCCTGTAGTCCTTCTCTTACCAAGAGAAGGACTTATTTTCAATAAGACAAAGAATTAATTAATCTTATCTCTTAAATAATATTAAAAGCTGACATAAATATTATCATATGTTAAAAGTAAAATTATGATCAGAAAAATATCTGTTCTGTTACTCATATTTTATACAATTAGTTTTTGTTTTACAAAAAACACTATTGACCAGAAAAGTGCTGCATACGGGGTTATTGACCGGTTGCTTCCAAATTATGCAGATAATTTTACTATTGAATTATTACCTAAATGAAAGCTAAAGATGTTTTTGAAATTGAAAGCAAAGATGGAAAGATAATTTTACGCGGAACAACTGGTGTTGATGTAATTTCTGCTTTGAACTGGTATTTAAAATATTATTGCAACTGCCAAATTACCTGGTGCGGTGATAATCTTAATCTTCCCAAAACACTTCCTATTGTTCCTCAAAAAATTCGTAAAGTTTCTCCATATAAATACCGGTACTATTTTAATTATTGCACATTCAGCTATACCATGGCGTTTTGGGATTGGGAACGTTGGGAACAAGAGATTGACTGGATGGCTTTGAATGGAATAAACATGCCGCTTGCTATAACCGGGGAAGAAGCTGTTTGGCAGAAAGTTTATCATGAAATGGGATTGACTGATAAAGATTTGCCCCAAAGGGATCTCCGAAAAAACTTTTTTGTCGGCCCTGCTTACTTTGCCTGGGGATGGATGGGGAATATTGATGGATGGGGCGGCCCGCTTCCGCAAAGCTGGATTGACTCTCATAGAGAGCTTCAGAAAAAAATACTTGCACGTATGCGTTCTCTTGGAATGACTCCTGTACTCCCGGCTTTTACAGGACACGTACCAAAGGTATTAATTAAAAAATTTCCAAATGCACAAATAAAGCAATTAGCCGGTTGGTCAGGTTTTAAAGGGACATATATTCTTGATCCAATGGATTCTTTGTTCAATGAAATAGGAAAGAGGTTCATAAAAGAACAAACGGAAATGTATGGAACCGATCATCTTTATTCTGCAGATACATTTAACGAAATGAAACCTGCCAGTGGTGATTCTGTATATCTTGCTGATGTTTCAAAAGCTGTTTCTCAAAGTATGATTGATGGTGATTCTCTTGCTGTTAATGTGATGCAGGCATGGCTTTTTTTAGATGACAAATTTTGGACGGATGATAGGATTCAATCTTATCTAAAAGCAGTTCCCAACAATCACATGATATTACTTGATCTTTTTGCAACAGCAGAACCACAGTGGAAAAGAACGAAAGCGTTTTATGGCAAACCATGGATTTGGTGTATGATTCATAACTGGGGAGGTAAGATGGGAATGTATGGAAGGACGAATGCAATCACCAAAGAGCTTCCTCAACTTATTGGAAATCCGCAAGCCGGTAATTTAATCGGAACCGGAATAACACCGGAAGGATTAATGACTAATCCATATATATATGATTTGATGAGTGAAATGGCATGGCATACAGATACGGTAAATACAGAAAAGTGGACGATGAATTATATCAAACGACGATATGGGAAAAAATCAGTAAAAGCAGAGGAGGCATGGAAGATACTTATTAAAACACTTTATGATTGCCGTCAGCCCAGACATGGCCCGCAAGGCGCACATTATTGTATGCGTCCAACTCCGGAATATTCTGAGGGTTCTTTTGTCCGTTCAGAAGTTTTTTATGATCCGGCAGACATAAGAAAAGCATTAAAATTTCTTCTCGATGCTTCTGATGAAATTGGAAATTCAGACGGATACAAATATGATGTTGTTGATTTAACCAGGCAATGCATGTCTGATTTATCTGTTGAAATGCATAAACAAATGGGTGCTGCTTTTGAAGAAGGAAATTATAATGAATATAAAAAGTTAGGCGATAAATGGTTGTCAGCTATTCTTGATCTTGATTCACTTTTAAGTACTCGCAGTGAATTTCTTCTTGGTAATTGGCTTGAGCAATCAAAACTACAGGCGACTAATGAAAGTGAAAGAAAACTGTATGAATGGAATGCTCGAAATCTTATAACACTTTGGGGGCCGCGTAATTCTCCGCTTCATGATTACGCGCAAAAACAATGGGCAGGATTGATGAAAGATTTTATTATCCCCGATGGAAGATGCTAATTGAACAAGTTGAACAAAGTTTAAAATCAAAGTCAAAATTTAATTATAAAAGATTCGAATCGAATGTAACTGCCTTCGAAGAAAACTGGACAAAACAAAACAATAATTATAGAACCAAACCAATTGGTGATCCGGTTATTGAAGCTAAAAAAATATTTGATAAATATTTTAAGTAGTTACTTTTTATTATCGGAGGTTTCATAAAAATTTATTTCAGATATAATTCATTGATATAATTTTACTTATCTTATAATACTTTATTGTGAAAAAACTTTGATGAATAATATTAGTAATAAAAAGTGTTCTGACAAATATAGAGCAATGTGTGAGGCTTTAAAATAAACCCAAGTTCTCTGAAGAAATTGGGTTTATAATGTGTAATTACATAGGTGACAAAACTTTACTATAAAGAATATAAAATAAAAAGGAGATATCAATGAAAGAATTTATAAGATCAAAATATAATTCGATATTTTATTCCATAATCGTTTTTTTGTTGATGTTTAATTTTATAGCTTCTGCACAAACTGATAATACAACAAACATTACACTTAATACGGATAATGTTTCAAATATTATTAATAAAAATATATACGGACAATTTTCCGAGCATCTTGGCCATTGTATCTACGGTGGAATATGGGTCGGTGAAAATTCATCTATTCCAAACACACGCGGAATTAGAAATGATGTTGTTGAAGCTTTAAAGAAAATTAATGTTCCGGTTCTCCGATGGCCCGGCGGATGCTTTGCAGATGAATATCATTGGATGAATGGAATCGGCCCGCGGTCAAGCAGGCCTAAAATGGTAAATACAAATTGGGGAGGAGTTGTAGAAGATAATAGTTTTGGGACTCATGAGTTTTTAGATTTTTGTAATATGATAGGAGCAGAGCCATATATTACAGGAAATGTTGGAAGCGGTACTGTTGACGAATTATCAAAGTGGGTTGAATATACAACTTCTGATGGCGATAATCCTATGTCGAACCTCCGTAAAAAAAATGGAAGAAGCGAACCATGGAAAGTAAAATATTGGGGAATAGGAAATGAAAGCTGGGGATGCGGCGGTAACATGCGCCCTGAATATTATGCCGATTTAGTAAGAAGATATTCTGCATTTTGCAAGAATTATGGTGATAACCAAATATTTAAAATTGCTTCCGGCCCTAATAGCGATGATACAACCTGGACTGATGTACTTAATGAAACAAGCAGGGATGTCTATTGATGGCCTTGCACTTCACTATTACACCTGGGCAAATGGTAAAGATGCTGCAGACTTTGATGAATCGGGCTGGTTTGATATAATGAAGAAAACATTATTCATGGAGCAACTTATAAAAAACCATTCCGCAATAATGGATAGATACGACCCTGACAAAAGAGTTGCTTTAGTAGTTGATGAATGGGGAACCTGGTATGCGGTTGAACCTGGAACAAACCCATCTTTTTTATATCAACAAAATACTTTACGTGATGCAGTTGTAGCAGCATCTAATTTAAATATATTTAATAACCATTGTGACCGGGTGAAAATGGCAAACATTGCACAAATGATAAATGTGCTTCAGGCAATGATTTTAACAAAAGGGGATAAGATGGTTTTAACTCCATCTTATTATGTATTTGAAATGTATAAAGTTCATCAAAATGCTTTTCAAATTCCACTTCAATTAAAATCTTCTGAATATATTCTTAATAATGATACCCTGCCTGCAGTAAATTGCTCGGCATCAATTGATGAAAGTGGAAATAATGAATATTTCATTATGCAATATAAACCCGGAAACTAATGAAGAAATTTCTATTGCAATTGAAGAATTTTGATGCTGAAAAATATAACAGCTCAAGTTTTAACTTCTAAAAATATGAATGATTTAAATTCATTTGATAAGCCAAATGTAGTTGCGCCAACAGATTTTTCTGAATTTGAGTTAGCTGATAATAACTTGAAAGTAAATATGCCTGCCAAATCAATTGTTGTTTTAGAAATAAAAGGAGGAACAAAGTCCAAGATAGGCTCTGCAATCGAAGTGAAAAATCCAAAGCCTCATTTAAGTTATCAATACTATCAAGACTATGCGAAAGAGTATAATAAACTTCCGGATTTTTCTAAAATGAAAGCAGTAAGAGAGAGGAGTATCAATCAATTTGAATTACCTGAAGAAAATCCCGGAGAAAATTTTGCGGTTAAATATTCAGGCTATATTAAAATCCCTGAGGATGGTTTTTATACCTTTTATACAAATTCAGATGACGGCTCAAAATTAGTTATTGATGATAAAATAGTAGTAATTAATGATGATAGGCATGCCCCAATTGAAGTAAGCGGACTTTCATTATTAAAGAAAGGATTTCATAAAATAGAATTAGTTTTTTTCCAGGGCTCAGGGCGGACAATATTTAGATGCAAGTATGGAAGGGCCGAATATGAAAAAACAAATTATTCCGGCTGATATTTTATTTCATTAAAAGATTTTTTTAAAGAGGGTTTAATTGCTATAGTTGTTAGAGATTGAATAACCGGCTGAAAAACAATAACAATTAAGTTATGATCTGAAT
Source organism: uncultured Bacteroidota bacterium (assembly GCA_963777615.1). GTDB lineage: Bacteria > Bacteroidota > Ignavibacteria > Ignavibacteriales > Ignavibacteriaceae > CAVSWT01. Next base: position 77,647 of record CAVZSD010000047.1, read on the forward strand.
TAAAGCCGAACACTGAAAAACGTTGTTTAAAGTTTTTGTTTAGACTCTATTATGTCCAGCTTTAATTTTTGTGCTTCTTGATAACCTGGTTTAATCGCAAGACATTTATCTATTTGCTCAAGAGCCGACTTAAGATTACTAGTTTTAAAATAAGCTAATGCAAGCCCATAAATAACTTGGGGATCCTTTGTGCTTTCTACGTCTTTTTGAGTTAAATAATGAATTGCAGATTCATATTCTTTTCTATATAATGCTATCAAACCAATCCGCTTGGTAGTATAATCTGAAGGAGTAACTTTTTTTTGTTCATAAAAATATCTAAGTGCAGAATTGAAATCTTTTAGATTTGGATACTGATAGATAATTGCATTCATGTATTTCAAATAATTTTTAATTTCATCTTTTCTCAAATAAAAAGTAGCAGCTTCCAAATGGGCATCAGGCCATGTAATCTTTCCTTCGATATATTCAATTGCTAACGAATCGATAAAATTTTTGGGATGAAATAAATTTTTTGCCGTAACAATTGAAGACTTTTTTACAAAAGGCCAATCATTTTTTAACAAAGTAACCATGTCATTACCGGTTATTGAGTCGAGTTCAGTAATCATAAAATCTGCATTTGTAACACTATCCTGAATTTCAAACGGAAGATTCGGTTCTTCATCTTTAGGAAGATTCCCAGAATCTACCATGGCTTCGTAAAAAGATTTTCCAATCAATTTATATCCTCGTAGGTTTGGATGTAAATGATCAACCATAAGATTGTTGCCTACAATTCCATTTGGGCTTGCGGCATTAAATATTGAATCAATAGGGACAATCTTATCTTTAAATTCTCTGCATAGTTCGTCAATTATGTCATTCATTTTTTCAGGTGCTCTAAATCGTAAGTGCATCTAAATCTTTGGCTAATTTAAATAAAGAATCAGCTTTAACTTTATCACCATCTTTTAATTCTACTTGAGCTTCTGAATACACCTGATCTGCAGTTTTATAATTTGTAGTTGTAACCGATATAAATGGTTTTTGATCTTTCAAATTACTCGCTAACCTGCCAACTATAACAGGGACTCCTTTATCTCTTCACTAACGCTAAAATTTCCTGAAGATTTTCTTTAAACTGCTCAATTCCTTTTTTATAAACATCAGAGTTTAATTGTATATATTGATCCTTTGCCATCTTAGACATTAAGGTGCCGGATTGTTCCTCATTACTTGTATTTCTAAAAAAAGATAATAGCCAACTAATTGAATTTCTGACAAGCTGTGTTGTTTTGAACTTATTTAAGTATAATGAAAGTTTAATGGCCCATCGAGGAGCGCTAGTTGATTCTAACGAACCAACTCCCAAAGCTCCATAATATTCATTATGTCCTGCATAAATTAAAATCAAATCCGGCTGTTGATCTAATACACCCGGCATCAAATCTAAAAGTGTATATGATCCAACTGCTGTCATACTTATATTAACAACTTCTATATTTGTTTGAGGATAGACTAGTTCTAATCGTTTTCTAATATATCTAGAGAAGGAACCCAAAGGCATGAAAGGATAACCTGCCGCACTGCTGCCGCCTAAAACAAAAACCCTAAAAGAATTTATCTTTTTTTGTTTATCAAATACATCTTCTGAAGTTTTCGGGGGTGACTTAATATTATGGAAATATCTTTGAGCAATACTGGGATTGATAACTAATTTCCCTTCTCCCGCATTTACCCATTGATGAGTATCATATCCATAATTAAAGAAGCGTAATGACAATTCAAGCAAGATAAAAAATAAAATAGGAATTAAAATCAATACCATAAAAAACCATTTGTTTTTATGGCTAGCCACATTCTTAGTAATGGTTTTTATTCCCTTTTGGGGATAAACATTTTTTTTTGTAGAGTTATTAACCGAGGCTTGATCTTTACCAACTGAATTTTTTTTCTTTCCTTGTCTAGATTTCTTCAATTATGCCTCAACAGATAAATAATATTTTATAGGTGATAATTAAATTTAACTAATTTTCCTGTTTTGTTTTCAACTTAGTTGCATTTATTGAAGTTTATCCTAATGAAAATAGTTCAGTAAAAAATTAAAGAATTTCAATTGGTTTATAAATTTAAACAATCAGGTTTGAATGAGGCAAAAAAGGTTTAAAACTTGTCAGCCGGTTGAGAAAAAGAATAACCGGCTGACAATCTATAAGGAGACATGAAGCAATACTTATTTCAGTATCAACTAACAATCTTATTTCATAAGAATCATTTTCTTTGTGGTTTTGAATGATTGTGATTCAAGACTATAGAAATAAATTCCACTTGATACTTCTTTTCCAGAATCATCTCTTCCGTTCCATGTTGCTGTATAGTTTCCAACATTCATTTGATTGTTAACTAAAGTCTTAACTTTCTGTCCAAGAATATTGTAAACAATTAATCTGACATTTGCAGTTTTGTGAAACAGAGAAATCAATTTTAGTTGATGGGTTAAACGGATTTGGATAAGCATTTGATAATGTGAACTTCGATGGTACTGTATTGTTCTCAGATTTTTCAACGCCAGTTACCCATTGTGCTTTTTGATCCGGGAACCAATTTAAATCACCTAGTGCATAACCATCTGTACCTGCTGATTGTAAAGATGCACTAGAGTATTTCAAATCTTCTGAAAGCGGCCATGCTGGAGGATAATGTGTGTCTCCATACATCCAAGAAGTATCTAATAAGTTAGTACTTATTTTTTGGACATATTCAAGAAGTTTGTCAAGTTGATCAGTTACAGTTGTCCCAAAACCGGGATCTTCTTCGATATTATTAGCAACTGTAATATCAGAAACTCCTGCTAACAAACTGTCTAAAGTCCACTTGGTATAATCACTCATCCATGTAGGCATAACAAGTTTTCTTGTTACATAAGCTTTAACCTCATCAGGAGCAAAGTTAGGAACATCGATACTATCTTTGGTTGCGACAGTATCATTATAAGCATTATAGAAATCTACCATTTTCTGAGGGAATGAATACACGTTATTTTGAACATCAAATACTCTCATGGATGGTGCAAGTAAATCAGCAGTTACACCTTGAGATTCATTAATGTATGATTCAGGGCCCGCAATTGCACCAGCCCACAATTTAGACCAATAACTAACTGAATCTTGACCTCTCCATCTAATAATACTGCTTGATGCTGTATCTGGATAATTTAAGAACCAACCATTTATAACATGATCAGGGTTTCCACCCATAGCATGGGCAGCATAGAATAAGTTATTTCTCATATGTAGATTGGGTGCCTGTCTAATCAAGAATGGGTTTACAGTACCTAGCACCATGGAGTTGTGGTCAAATATCGCTAACTTATCATAACCACGAATAGACCAATTATATGAGTTGTTGCAGAAGAATGAGTTATTTATCCATCTTGTTGTATCCATTGCGGTTCCGCCATCAGATATAAAAGCACCACCTCCGAACCAGGATGTATTATGCATTTCATTTCTGAACATGCAATCTTGAACGTCCATCTTGCACCATTGAGCACTTAATTGAAGAGCTGTATGACTAAATCCATCGAAAATACATCCCTTTAAATTAAATGTTAAGCAGTCAGCAAAAATTCTAATACCATCACTCCAGCCTAATTGGTTATTATCAGCTCTGAAAGATAGGAAATAAGTATTGTTAATCTGTACTTTGCCTCCTTTTCCAAGAAATTCAAAGAAGTGATCAATTGAAGAGTTATCTGCGCGGATAGCTGGTGCAAGTACAGGCGGCCTATCTGTTCCATCTGTAGCAACAATATTTAGGTTACCATTGATTTTCATCTCTTGTGTAACCTGATAAACAGCACCACGTTTTAATCTATAAACGCGATCTGGATGCGCTCTAAAACCGCCGACTATTGTATCACCGGCTATAACTGTGTTAACATTTCCTGCAGGCAGGACAGCCACATCTACAGTATCTACTTGTGCAAGCAGTGTAGTTGGCAATAGAACAAACGCTGCAAGGACACAAGCAGCAACTAAATATAGCACTCTTTTCATATAGGATTCTCCTTATGTTTGTGAATGTTTATTAATGTATGAGTTATTAAAATGAATTTAATCATAGGGCACAATTCTTAATAAAATTTTATAATATTATAGTCTAAAGCGTAAACCTAAATCCGCTGTCATACCATAATGGTCTTCGGACGCTGGGAAACTAGTTTTTTGATTTATGTCAATATCCTTTTGCCCAGTTATGTTGTTTAAGTTAAAATAAACCTGTACCCCATACCAGGGAAGCGTTTGTTTAACAGAAAGATCAAAGCGAGTATATTTTTCAGAATTAACCCTATTCTGCAACCAGAAATCAGGTTTTTTAAATACGTTATCCAGGTAAAACATGGAGATTCTACCAGAAAACCCTTTGTAATCATATCCTAAAGATAAATTAAGGATATCATTTGGCTGATTAAGAAGTCTGGTAGTGTAAGATGTATCATTAATAACTTGTTTTAAATTCCCTAACTCGTCATACTGATTATCTAAAGTACTTTTTGGATAACTAGCTTTTGAAAAAACGTGTGTGTAATTAATATTAAAAACTAAACCAGACAAAGGATCAGGTAAATACCAAAAATGAGTTTGCCATTCGGTTTCAATTCCATATACATCAATTGGGATAGGGTTATTTATATAAGTGTCAAATTGATAAAGCTGCTTTCTATTTTGAGGCAAATCTGGATAGGTACTGAGATCTGAAACATATGTTTCAGAAGCAAATATCAAATTCTTGATCTTTTTCTTAAAACCATCTATTGTGAATAACCCAATCTCATTAGTGTATATAGCCATTACAAAATCATAGTTTTCTGAGGTGGCAGGTTTGAGGTTATAATTGTTATAAGAAATAAATCCAGTCCCTACATAGAATCGAGGAGTAATAACTGAATAATCCGGGTAGTTTAATGTATTTGTATATGCGAATTGCAATTGAACCCAGTCAACAGGTTTATATCTTAAATGAAGCATCGGAAGTATGAAACCATGTGATCTAGTGATAGTAGTATCAAGTCCTTTTATACCGATAGTTCCAGGGGCAGCTTCACCTCTAAAGGCAGTGTAATCAGTTGTAAGATTTTGATATCGAACGCCAGGAAGTACAACTATTTTATCACCAATATTAAAAGTAGCCATTAAAAAAGCAGCACTTTTTTTCTCATTACCGGAATAGTTATTGAGCAATGATGCAAATTTATTTCTTTGATATCCTTCTAACGTACTAGTAGCGTTAGCAATTGGTAAAAGCTTCCACATTAAATTTAGATCAATAGGATACGAAAGTTTATAGTCACCATTAAGAAAATTACCATAGGAATAACTATCGCTTGTAAAATTTGCAAAACTTAATCTTCCCCCATCAAGCAATAGGCTTGGATAGGCTTTTGAAAATGCTGAGACAACGCCGCCGCCACCCGAGTATAATTGAGAGCCCTGATATTCGTTATATTCGTATGAACGCTCATTGTATTGATACATACCACCAAATTTAATTATAGCTGAAAGGTCATTGGTCAATGTTAAATTAGTTTGAAAATTCAAGAAACCATTTAGAACTCTATTCCTGGTAAATTGGGATGAAGTTTGTATTTGGTCTAAATCAGCTATGGTATCATTAGGTGTGACTAAAGATGCTAAAGTACTCGGTGTAACTTTTGAGAGATCTCCTTTATTAGCTAAGCCAGCAATGTCTTGCCAAAAGTTAAAAAATAAATCTTTAGGATTTTTACTTTCTGAATAGCTATGTGAAAGCTTAAGATCAATGTGAAATATCGGAATATCTTGCTTAATGCTTATAAGATTACTTATGATATTTAATTTATTATTTTCATCTTTAGCTGAATACCAAAGATCATTACTAGTCTGTACTATTGATTGACTTCTGCTGGTTGCCTTTGTATCACTTGTACTAAAGAAGTTTTGGAAAGCAATATCACCGCTTGAATGTTCATAGTCTAAAACGGCAGTTAGACCGCTTCTTTCACGAACTCTAAAAACATCAGTTAGGTCTAATGATTCCAAATCAGGGATGCCCGCGTCACCATGGTCTTTGTCATTTAACTGATAACTTGCCCCAAGCAAATTTGCACTAAGGTTTCGTTTCTCAGTTGAACCTTGAATGAATATACCTAACTTTTCATTAAAATAGCGTTTTTCAACCGAACCACCGATTTTGTATTGATTGTCCGTTTTTTTCAATTGATTATAGCTACCTTGTGTCATAATCTGAATCAAAGGCAATGAAGAACCAGAAAGAGCTCTATTAGATAAATTCTTTGAAGCTTTTCTTAATCCGAAATTTACCACACCTCCTATAAGAGTGGCATCCATATCAGGAGTAATAGCTTTAATAACTTCAATTCCTCCTAGCATGCTTGAAGAAATCATACTTAGATCTGTTCCTCTGTCACCCAGATCGCCAAGGTCCCCAACTCCAAACCCAGATCTTATACCACCACCGCCTTGCTGTCCTTTGTCTGTTGAAACAAGATTATTACCGGAAGCAACATCACTTGGGATTTCAACTCCATCAATCGTTATTTGATTGTACTGCGGAGAAAGGCCTCGAATCACTACTTGAGAACCTTCGCCACCAGTTCTAATAAGAGAAACGCCGGGTAACCTACTTACAGATTCAGCAGCATTTGCATCCGGTAGTTCTTGTATCTTAGCGGCTGAAACTACATTTTTAATAGGTATTGATGAAAGTTGTTCATTAATAGCTTTCATTTGTCCTTCTGCTTGAGCAGTAACAACTACAGTATCGCTAACAACACTCTCGCTCCAGCTAAACTAAAATCTTGTTCAATCGGTTTGGTCTATCTTTTATATTGATTTTTACATCATGAGATTTATAGCCTATATATGAAATATGAAGAGTATAACTACCTGCTGAAATATTATTAATAATAAATTTTCCATCTTTATCTGCAGCAGTACCTAAGCTAGTGCCTAGGAGAACAGCATTTGAATACGGCAAAGGATCATTAGTTGCAGCATCTTTAATAGTTCCTTTTATAGCACCGTTTCCAGCAGAAGAGTATAAATATTATTTAGCAGAACTATTAGGAAAGTAGTTAATAAAATAGTGGTAAGTTTTTTAATCATAAATACCTCTTTAAACTTTCAACTAAATATTTATTATGAGAAAAAGTTTATTGTCGATTAAGAATATTTTGTGGTCAAATAGGACACTTAGTTTTTTCGAAATAAAAATAAACCAATAAAAATTAAAACGCAATAGCTTAAATATTTTTTATAAAGTTGATTATGTAAAGCAAAAATTGAGGAAATATATTTTACAATTGAATAAACTTGAGAATTTTTACGAGTTTTTGGTCATTTATGATTTAACTCGAACATAGTTCACATATGAACAATTAGATATTTAATAAATTCTATGTAAATTGAAATTATAAATATTTGCTAAAGTATATTTCATAATAAATTATTCTAATCGCTATTTGCTGACAATCAATTTATCTCGTGCAAATCTTTATCAGAGGAGGACGAGCCAATCATTATTGAATAGTTATCCGGTTCTACGGAAAATCCCTTACCATCAATCCATCTTGATAATTTTTCAGAAGTGATTTTAAATTCAACATTGTTTGTTTCTCCTGGATTTAATGAAATTCTTTGAAATCCTTTTAATGTTTTAATTGCCACTTTATCTTTATCAGCTTTTACATATAAGCTGCACGACTTCTTCGCCGCTGACTTTGCCCGTGTTTTTGATATCAACTGATACAACCGTTGAATCATCGGGTTGAATTTGATTTTTTTCAAGTTTTAAATTTTTGTATTCGAATTTTGTATAGCTCAATCCATACCCAAAAGGATAGAGAGGAATACCTTTAAAATATCGATAAGTTCTATTCGTCATGTTGTAATCAGTGAATGGAGGAATTTGATCAACTGATTTGTAAAATGTAACAGGCAGTCTTCCGGCAGGATTATAGTCTCCTGAAATTACATCGGCAATTGCAGTACCTGCAGCTTGTCCGGGATACCAGGCTTCAACAATTGCAGGAATGTTTTTATTTTCCCAATTTATTGAAACTGCACTGCCGTTAAGCAGAACCAGCATAATTGGTTTTCCTATTGCATAAACTTTCTTAATAAAATTTTCTTGAGTTTCCGGTAGATTTAATGTTAATCTATCACCGCCTTTAAAACCTTTAACATCAACTTTCATTTCTTCGCCTTCAAGCCGCGGAGATAAGCCCATAAACATTATAACAACATCGGCATCTTTAGCTGCTTGAATTGCTCTTTGCTCTTTATTTTTATCCGGCACTTCCCAAATAAATTGCATAAAAGAATAGCGAAGGTTTTTATAGAATTCGATTTTTATTTTATATGCTTTCCCTCCTATTAGATTTAAATATTTATAAGTTTTAACCGGATCAAATTCGCCATCAAACCTTACAAGTAATGAATCATCAATATAAATTCTAAAACCATTAAATCCATAACCGCCAAGAGCATAATTACCGGATTTTTTGGGAACCAAATACACCGGTCCATCTAATTCCAAAATTATAGGAGCCTACCCCCCGGCCCCCTTCCAAAGGAAGGGGGTGTTCAAAGCTGCCTTCGGGAAGGGGTCGGGGATGGGCTTTTATCCCACCAGGCAAAATTAATTTGCTTGTCAACACGTGTGAAAGAAGGCTTACCTTCTAAATCACTATTATTAAAATATTCTCCGACCAAACCATTTTGTTTTTTATCTTTTGAAGTAAACAGATATTCACTTTTTATTACACGAAATGAAGGCATGTTTTCTGCAAGGTCGCATCCCCGTTCATAAATCACTTTTGAGTTTTTAAATTTATCCTTTATTCCTTCTAATGGGGTAACCGGATTTCAGGAAAACCATTGTAATTTCCAAGCAATACTTCTTCATCATCAGCATTGGGGCCAAGTACAGCAATAGTTTTAATATTTTTTTTAAGAGGAAGTAAATTATTTTTATTCTTTTAAAAGTACAATAGATTTTCTAGCTGCTTCAAGTGCGATTGATTGATCTTCAGGATGTATTGAATTTATTTAAATTTGAATAATGGAACCATTGACGGCGGATCAAACATGCCTAGTTTGAATCGCGCAGTAAAAATTCTTTTAACAGAAACATCAATTTTATTTTCACTAATTAATCCTTCATGGACAGCGTTAACAAGAGATGGATAAGCATTTCCGCATTCGAGGTCTGTACCAGCTTTAACTGCAATTGAGGCAGCTTCTTCAGGGGTCTTAACAATTTTATGTGTATTGTACATATCAGGTACAGCCCAACAATCAGAAACAATCAAACCTTTGAATTTCCATTCTTCTCGTATTATACTATTTAAAAGCACATTGCTTCCGCAGCAAGCATCACCTCGAAATCGATTATATGCACACATTACCGAATAGGCTTTCCCGTCAACAATACATTTTTTGAATTGCGGAAATAGGTTTCCCTTAGATCATAATCACTCACTTCAGCATCAAAAGTGTGACGTAAAGATTCAGGGCCGCTATGTACTGCAAAATGTTTTGGTGTTGCAATTGTCTTTAAATATTTTGGATCATTTCCCTGCAAACCTTTAACAAATTGTTTACCCATTTCTCCTGTTAAATAAGGATCTTCTCCATAAGTTTCCATTCCTCTTCCCCAGCGCGGATCTCGGAAAATATTTATATTTGGCGACCATAAAGTTATTCCCTGGTAAATCCCATGTTTATTTCTGCTTAAAGCTAAATTATATTTTGCACGTGCTTCATCAGAAATTACTGTGGCTGCTTTGTGAATTAAATCTTTATCCCATGTTGCTGCCAAACCGATTGCCTGCGGAAATACTGTTGCTACCCCATTTCTCGCTATACCATGTAAAGCTTCATTCCACCAGTTATATGCTGGTATTCCAAGCCTTTCAATAGCTGGTGAATTATAAACCATCTGAGAAACTTTTTCTTCAAGTGTCATTCTTGACACAAGATCATTTGACCCGAACTTCAATGGGAAGATTGGGGTTTCTATAAATGAGTGAATCCTGCGCTAGTGCAGTAAGCGGTATTAAAAATAATAAAATGGATATAAGTTTAGATTTCATAATTGCTTTATAGTTTTGATTATTTGGAAAAGTATTAAGAGACTTCTGAATAATTTGTCAGGTGTCATCTTGTATTTATCGAAAGATAAAAATTGAATAAAATTCAAACTTCGACAAGTTCAGTTTGACATTTTTTGTCTTCCAAAAGTAATATTTCAGATGTCACAACGAATAAAATCTTTTAAATTTCTTTTTTAAGTAATTCGGGTTTTTCATTGTACAGTTTGAAAATTAATTCACCAAACAATGAATTAGCCCAGGCAAACCAGCTTCGTGTAAAATTACTTGAATCATCTTTATCAAAAGATTCATGCATAAATTCAGTGCCGGCATCAGTATCTTTTAACATTTTTAAGCAATGAATAATTTCATTATCATCTGTGCTGGTAATGCTCTCATCGTAATCCCGATTGGCCAAATTTTATTTATAAGAGTATGAGGGCTTCCAATGCCTTCAGCAGCATAGCCTTTAAAAAAGTACGGGTTATTATTGCTTAATAATAAAGCCCTGGTATTTTTATAAACCGGATCATCTTCAGTAGCAGCAGCCAAGGTAGGGAAGTGAGAGCAAACTGGGAACATTAGCATCATCCATATATAATTTGTTTCCAAAGCCATCTACTTCATAAGCATAAATTTTACCAAAGTTCAAATGTTCTGAAATGGCATATTCATTAATTGCATCTAAAACAGTATTTGAAAATGATAAACATTCATTTGCGAAAATTTCATCTTTAATCACGTTATTAAAAATTTCTGATAAATTCTTTAAAGATTTAACAGCAAATAGATTTGAAGGGATTAAAAAAGGAAAAATTGTAGCATCATCTGAAGGGCGAAAAACTGAAACTATTAATCCTACCGGTTTTACAGGGTTTCCATATCCGCAGCCCGGAACTGTGTCGGTACTCCATTCAGTTTTTCTCATAAAATTATAAGGGCCTATGTCATCAATTCTTTGCTGCTCTTTAAAAGTTTTAACAACAAGTTTCATTGCATTTTGCCAATCAGTATCAAAGCAGGATGATATCATCGGTTGCCTTCCAAAATTTATAAGCTAAGATTTATTGGGTAACAAAGAGAATCAATCTCCCATTTTCTTTCATGAAGTTCTGGTTTCATATCCGTTGCATCAGTTTCCCATTCACTGCCTGTAGGTCCATAATTAAATGCATTTGCATAAGGATCGATAAGTATACATTTTGTTTGTCGGTTTATCACTCCTCTTAACATGGTTTTTAATTTTTCATCCTTTGCGGCTAAAGGAATATAATGTGAAACCTGTGCTGATGAATCCCTAAGCCACATAGCATTTATATCACCTGTGATTACAAATGTATCAGGCTTGCCATTTTCCATTTTGAAATTGACAGTAGTGTCCAAAGTGTTTGGGAAACAGTTTTCAAAAAGTTGGGCGATCTTTTCGTCTTTAATTGATTTCTTTATTTCTATGATTGTATTGTCAACTGCTTCGCTGACAAACTTTCTATCCTTTGGTGCGGGCCTTTTACTCATAAAATTATTTTTTGTATTTAATGATTTTAACATAAAATGATTGCTGCTCAATCCGGCAGTAGCAAATGCAGCAGTTTTAATAAATTCTCTTCGAGTTGACAATTATAAACTTTTAAATTGGTAGAATAATTTTCAATGAAATATAATTTTACAATCCTAAAAAGCAAATATTCTAAAATTTAGTTTTTAATAATATTATTTTTTGTTTATTGTAATCCAGGTTAATCCATCATTTCTTATATGAATTTTTTTGATTCCGTTTTTAGATTGAAGATATGCTTCAAACAAATCTGAAGTAATATCAATTACCGGCGGTAATTTGTAACCTTCAATGGTTGACTTTTTAATTCCCAATTCAGAAAGATTTTTTGTAAACTTTTTGTGCTTTTCAAAATAATTTTTTCTTTGTAATAAATCATTCGTAAATACCATTTTGCAGCTTCATCTTTATTTACAACAAAACTCCTTTTTGGTTCCAACAATTTTATAAGAAAATTGAACAAATCCCCACATTTCAGGGTAATGCATATTAACCACACCTTGCGGTGACCAAACCCAGTTATCTTCCGGGTAAGGTTTTCCTGTTGCCGGGTTTATCTGTTTTTCATATTTACCATCTTTCACCTTTGTTTTCCATTCAACACGAGAAAAATTTAATCTCCATTGATCTTTATCTTTTGGAGGTGTATTTACTTCTGCAATTTCTTTAAATGACTGCCATGGAAAAGCTATTTCAACTGTCCAGCAGCTATCCTTATCATTAGGATTATTTAATGTACCGTAAATTGAAACAGCAGTTTTTAATCCTTTATAATCCCAGTTATTAACAGCAGCATTTTTTGTATCGCGATAAGGTTTTATTAAAAGCAAATCCCAAACAGTATTTAATGCATTCATTTCAAATTCAGCTGTACCCATGTGTATTGTTATCAGGGTCAATAAAAATTTCAAAATCATTATCATAAAAAATTACTTCATCACATTTTTAATTGTTCCCATTATATCAGGCTCATCAATTTCTGCAGCGATATAAAAGTAATTATCATCCCAGAGCATTTTAGCACGGGTGCGAAATCTTGGAGTAGGTTTTACCGGGCCTTCTATGTCAACAAAATCATTTGTCCATTCAGCTTTTGCCCATTCGGCTTCGTTTATTTTCCCATCGATGCTTATAGGCTCATTTACTTTATAACAGATATAATGATTTGGAGAAAATTTTATTTGTGGTATCGGAAGTTCTTGCGAAAAACAAATTGTACTAATTGCGAAAACAAATAAAAAAGTTTTTTTCATATTATTAGCGAATTTAATTTGAGTTATTTATTGTTTTGAATCTTCGATTAATTCTTTTATAGTCGTAACAGCTAGTCCAATAGAAGTATCTGCCGCTCCATAATAAATAAGTACTTTGCTGTCCAAAGAAGCAAATCCGTCAGCATCATAATTCTCAACCACTATTCCGCATGGGAATACAACATTTGGAACCTGCCCGGTTAATTCAAACAGTTCACGAGGTTCTAATATATTATATTTACCTCGATACAAAACTATTGAGGGATCATTCAAATCATGCAGAGAGACACCTGCTTGATAAATATTTGAACTTGCAAAATGCATTGCGACACCGTGATAAACTTGGAGCCAGCCTTCTTTTGTTTTAACCGGGGGAGGGCCTGAGCCGATATTTTCATCCCAGTAATGAAACCTGCCGCTCATTACAGGTTTTACAGTTTTCCAATTAAGCAGATTATCTGACTCTGATAAATATATAGTATTGCCGGAAGCCGGCCCTCCTTCAAGTTGAACTTTATTGGGGCGGTCAAATCGTAAATATTTTCCATTAACTTTTTCAGGAAATATTACTCCGTTTCTAACATCGCCATCAGAAACAATTCCAAGGAAATTAAATTCTTCAAAGTCCATTGTCTTTGCTAATCCAAGCTGGCAGCCTTTATCCATATCCATTGCGAACATGATATAATAATTATTTTCAAGTTTGGTTATTCTTGCATCATAGATATGATAAATTTTTTCTTTTACTTTTTCCATTCCTTTAAAGTCAACTTTTTTATTATCAACTTTAAAATCAATTCCGTTATCTACTTTCAGCTTTTACAATAAAAGTTTCTCTTCCCCTATTTTGAACACGAAGAAGTAAAATATATTTCTTATTAAATTTTATTGCACCAGGATTGAATACAGAAGAGACATCTTCCATATAAGGAGGAATATTTGGAATATCTTTACGTGTAACAATTGGATTTTTTGAATTTCGTTTTAACATAGTCTATCTTTTTTTAGTTAATGATAAATTAATTACTTTACTTGTTTAGCAGCATTTTAATTGTTTTAATATATGACTTTGTATCATTTGATTGAACTATTAAATCGTGGCAAAATACAAACCGCTTGCATAGTTTGTTCCATCAAAACTAATCGAATAATTAGCCTTTAGCCATTTCTTTTTCAATAAGAGTTTTTATTTCTCTACCAATAAATCATAAATTTTTAATGTGACATTACCATCTTGAGGAAGGGAAAAGAAATTTTTGTTGAAGGATTAAATGGATTAGGATAATTTTGAAGAAGACTAAAATTATCTATGAACTTCTTTAATATTATTTGAATAATCATTTAACATCTGTTACAGGAACAACCAGAGATTTAAAAACAGAATCAGTGTATGATTTAAGATTATTAGCAGCGTATACCATAATCCCTGCTTTAGGACCAGATGAAGGCTGCCAGGCTGCAACTTTAGAGGCAAAATCCAAATCATTATTATCAATTAAGAACTCCAATCATAACTTTAGTAGAACCAATAGAATCAGCCCACTGATTAAAACGTCCAACATAATCAGAATTAAAATAAGCCATATCCATTACAAAATTTAAATGCGACATAATATCTTTTGATCTGCCAATATCAAAACCAGGTTGTCCCCAGTATCCTTTATACATGGCTCCAATATACATTTGCGAATCACTATTCGAAGACATAGGGCCAAAGTATTTACCTATCTCTTTTAATAAAGATTTGTAATAATCATTAGCTGTCGCTTTGTGTTCTATATCCAGGGAAATTCCATCCAGATGTAATGAATCGATTGCACAGGTTTTTATGAATGCTGCAAATTGCTGATAATTATATTTTACTCCATCATAAGTTGTAAATGGTGTTGAAGTGCTCCATGAAGCAGCATCATCAACATTCATTAAAACTTTAACACCGCGAGATTGTAAAATTCTAACATCTCTCATTATTTCACTATAATAGTGATAGTTGACATTTCTCATCCAGCCCGTCGAATAGTGAACTGAATCAGCTAACTCCCATAATTTGCCTTCAAACAATACTACAATATTTGCTTCATCAGTAAATGAGGTGAGAGGGAAGTGATCCGGTCCGCCTGAATCAAAAACATAATATGCTACTTTATTATTTGCTGCTGCTGGAATATCTGAACTTGATAGTTCTTTCGCTGGAATATAAGCACTCAGTAAAAATACCAGCATCACGATTTTTAATAAATATTCTTTTTTCATAATTAAATTATTTTCTCCGCGTTTAGTACAACCGGCATCTTTGTCAATTTAAGAACTAAGTCTTTAAAATCCTTTTTTAATTTATGCATCACAAATTAAAATTTAATTTTTAATCCTAAATTCCCAAACATACCATACCGGGATATCGATACCGGGTTATAAGTTCTTTGATTAAGGCTAGTTTCATCTGTTCCGGTAATATTAATTAGATCAAGAAAAACTTGAGTATTATACCAGGGAAGAGCTTGTCTAATTGAAAGATCCCAACGAACTGATTTATCTGAAATAACTCGATTCTGCAGCCAGAAGTCTGCCTTTTGAAATATATTATTTATATATACAACTGATACCCTGCCGGAAAATCCTTTAAAATCAATTCCGATTGAAGAATTTAAAATGTCATTGGGCTGGTCTAAAAGTCTTGATTCATAGTATTCATTAACGATATTTTTTGTAAAACTGCCATCTTCCTTATAATCATAATAGAGTTCGCCTTTAGGGTATGATGCCTGAGAAAATATATGAGAATAATTTATAGTAAATTCAATCCATGAAAGCGGCTGTGGTAAATACCAAAAATGAGTTTGCCATTCTGTTTCAATTCCCCATACATCAATTGGGATTGGATTATTAATATATGTGCTAAAAGAAAATAATTGATGCCGCTGAGGTAGATCCGGATAAGGACTTAAATCAGTAACAAATGTTTGATTTGAAAATACCAGGTTTTTAATTCTTTTTTTGAAACCGTCTAATGTAAATAAACCGATTTCATTATTAAAGAATGAAAATACTAAATCATAATTTTCCGAGGTTGCCGGCTTTAAAGTAAAATTGTTATAGGTTATTGATGTTTGATCAATTGTATAACTTGGAACTATGGCAGAGTAAGGGGGATAGTTTAATGTATTCGTATAAGCAAAATGAATCTGTAACCAGGAAAGAGGCTTATAAATCAAATGAAGCATTGGCAGCCAATATCCATGTGCTTCAGTTTTAGTTGCGACTTTGTATAAGATAATTTTGTGGATAAGTTATTTCAATTCTATTCCCTGTATAAGTTGTAGTAAGATTTTGATATCGAACGCCCGGCAGCAATGTTACTAAATCATCAAAATTAATCTTTGACATTAAATATCCAGCACTTCTATCTTCTGTACCATTATAATCAGGAATAGTTGATTGAAATTTATCATTTTTGGTAAGTTCAGGAGTCCAGTACTGATCATAAATTAAATTTAAAAGATTTATATCTACGGGGTAACTAATTGAATAATCCCCATCTAAAAAATTTCCGAACGAATAATTTTTATCGATAAAGTTTCTTATAACCGGACTGTAATTGTTATTTTGAGATCCCCAGTAACTACTTAATATTTGAGAAATTGAAACGGTTGGAGTTGATGCCGGACCTGACCACTGATTATAATCATATGTTCGTTTACGGTATTGATACATTCCGCCGAATTTTATATTTGCTGTAAATAAATCCGAAATAAAATAATTGGAATTAAAATCTAACATAACAGTTAATGCTCTATCTCTAACAAAGTTTGAATTGTCAGAAATCCCACTATACCTTGCTGTATTTTCATTAGGGACTGCTAGAGAGGCTGCAACTTGCGGTGTTAATTTTGAAATATTCCCTATATTGGACCTTTGATTAAACGAAATAGATAAATTTTTCGGTGATAGGCTTTCGGAATAAGCATGCGCAAGTTTTAGATCGACATTAAAAAATGGGACATCCTGCTTAATGCTAAAAATGTTTACAATTGAATTTAATTTATCGCGAATATCAGTTGCATAATACCCTATTCCATTGGAATAAATTGATTCACCTCTATTCGTTCTTTTAATATCATATTTTGAAAAAAGGTTTTTAAATTCAATTTCACCGGAAGGATACTTATAATCTAAAACTGAAGTTAAGTCTTCTCTTTCGTATTTAGTTACATAATCACCTAAGCTTACAATTGAGAGATCAGGGGTTCCCAAATCACCATTAAGTTTATCTGTTAGATAATAATTTGCTTCTAAAGTATTCCCGCTAGGGTTTCTCTTTTCGATAGAGCCTTGTATAAAAAATCCCAGCTTTTGTGAAATGAATCGCTGTTGATAAGCTCCTGAGAGTCTGTAATTATCATAATTGTTTTTTAAAGAATTATATCCGCCTTGCGTTGTCAATTCGAAATGATGGTGAGTTTGAACTATCTGCCTCTGCTTTTTTCAAATCGAAATTTACTATTCCACCAAATACTGCTGCATCCATATCCGGTGTGATTGCTTTTATAACTTCTATTCCACCAAGAATCCCTGAAGAAATCATGCTTAGATTTGTTGATCTATCTCCTACTAAAGATGATTGAGTGTATTCTCCGTTTACCGCAACATTCGGGGGAAGTTGAATACCGTCAATTGTAATCTGATTATATTGAGGAGCTAAACCTCGAATTACAATTTCAGCACCCTCACCTCCATTTCGTATAAGTGACACTCCTGGAAGTCTGGCAGCAACATCTGCGGCATTAACATCCGGCAGCTTAAGGATACGTTCAGAAGAAACAACATTTTTTATTTGTTCTGATGACAACTGTTTGTTGATAGCATCAATTTGATTATCTGAGTGCGCCGTTATTGTGACTGTTTTTCCCTCTACACTTGCCGGTGTTAATTTAATTAATATTTCAATCGTTCGTCCTGCTATTAAATTTAAGTTAATTACATTCTCATTAAAGCCAACATAAGTCGCTCTCATTCTATAGTCGCCCGGTGGAATATTCCGGATTACAAATTCCCCATTTTTATCACTTGCGGTGCCAATGCTCGTGCCAACTAAAATTATATTGGCTCCAATTAAAATTTCATTTGAGATCGAATCAACGACGGTTCCTTTTAATGTTACTGATTGAGCCGAGATAGTATTTATCAATAAAACAAAAAATAAAAACACAAATTTCATGAGAAATTTTTTATTTCTCTTGTACACAGAAATTCCTTATTAGAAAGTATTCTATAGACTTAATTATTTTGAATTGAGATATTTATTCATAGTAATTGAAATAATGAATTTGAATAGAATCACTTTCAAATATGATTATACACTTAATCAATCTAACAGATAATTTTTTATACATATATTAATAAAAACTTATTATTAGTATTTTGACAATCTAATTTCATTATTTTTTTCAATTTCTACTTAAGCTTACTTTAAATTAAATAAGAATAATAACCTTACTTAATTCTAATTTTATTAAAAAATATTTCTCTCTATTTGCGAATAGTAAAATTATAGTTTAATTCTTAACCCAATATCTGCTGTCATTCCATATCTTTCACGCGAAACTGCAACATTATTTTTTTGATTAAGATCAATATCATCTTCCCCTGTTAAATTGTTCAGGTTTAGAAAAACTTGAATACCATACCATGGAAGTTCTTGTTTAATTGAAAGATCCCAGCGAATATATTTTTCGGAATTCACTCTTTCCTGCATCCAGAATGAAGGTTTCTTAAAAATATTATCTTGATATAGCATTGAAGCTCTTCCGGAAAATCCTTTATAATCAAATCCTAAAGCAAAATTTAAAATATCATTTGGCTGATTTAACAGTCGAGTTGTATAAAATGTATCTATAATTGTTTGAACAAAGTTTCCCAATTCATCGTATTCAATATTCAAAGTGCTTTTTGGATAACTTGCTTCTGAAAAAATGTGAGTATAATTTATATTAAAAACCAATCCGGAAAATGGTTCTGGTAAATACCAAAAATGAGTTTGCCAGTCAGTTTCTATTCCTATTAAATCAATTGGAATAGGATTGTTTATAAAGGTATTAAATTCATATAATTGATTTCTATTTTGAGGCAAATCGGGGTAAGTGCTTAAATCGGAAATATAAGTTGTTGAACCAAATATTAAATCTTTAATTTTCTTTTTAAATCCATCAATTGTAAAAAAACCAATTTCATTTTGGTAAAATGAAAATACCAAATCATAGTTTTCTGATGTGCTAGGCTTTAATTTATATTTATTATATGAAATAGCATCAGGAGTAATATCATATCTTGGGACTATTGCATTATAATCAGGATAATTTATAGAATTGGTATAAGCAAAATGTATCTGCAGCCAACTATATGGTTTATATATTGCATGAATCATTGGCAGCCAATAACCATTAGGCCTTGTAACAGTTGTGTCGCTTAATTTATAGTGTGATGGAATTCTCTCGTCCCTATAGGCAAAATAACTTGTTGTTAAATTTTGATATCTAATTCCTGGAATAAAGCTTAATTTTTCGCCAAAGTTTAGCGTAGCCATTGCATATGCGGCACTCTTTTCTTCATAACCGTGATAATCATAAATAATTGATATTTCATCATTAACAGTATATCCGTCAGCATTTGAAGCATACCTAACAACATTTAGAATATCATGCATTAAACTAATGTTTAATGGATAAGCGATTGAATAATCTCCTTTTAAAAAAGTTCCATAAGAATATGAATCATTAGTAAAATTTGATAGTGCCAAACCGCTTCCATAAACACTCATATAAGGATATGCTTTTAAAACTAATGCAACTGTATTTCCACCGCCTAGTTGTAAATTTCCACCATGACCATAATTAATGTCATAACTTCTATCGCGACGTTGAAACATTCCTCCAAATTTAATCTTGGCGGTTAGGTTATCAGAAATTACTAATTCATTTAGAAAATCAATTGCTCCAGTTATTGCTCTATCACGAGAAAAATTTTGTGAAGTATTAATATTCTCCATTCTAGCTGTAGCGGCATTTGGTATTGCATAAGAATACAATACTTTCGGAGTAACTTTAGATAAATCACCTTTTCCAGTTAAGCCTGCAGCATCCTGCCAAAAAGTAAATTCTAAATCTTCCGGGTTATGACTTTCAGAATAAGTATGGGAAAGTCTTAATTCAATATGGAAAATTGGAATATCCTGTTTAATGCTTAAAATATTAGTTATTACATTTAATTTTGTTGTAGCATCTTTTCCAGAATAACGCATATCATCACCAGAAGTGATAATGGATTCTCCTCTATAAATAGATTTTGTATCACTTGTACTAAAAAAATTCATTAATCCTATTTCACCATGTGTATGTTCATAATCAAACACAGTGGTTAGTCCGCTTCTCTTTCTATTTCTAAAAACATCAGTTAGATTTAACGATACAATATCTGGATATCCTGCATCACCATGACTTTTATCATTAAGCTGATATGGAACATTTAATTCATTAGCACTTAAATTTCGTCTTTCTGTAGATCCTTGAACAAATACACCAAACGATTCCCCAAAGAATCTCTCTTCATAAGAACCGACTAAATTATAATTATTATACGTAGTCTTTAATGCATCATATCCACCTTGAGTAACAAGTTCAAAATTTGGACGGCTTGGTTTTCCTTTTAGTGCTTTTCTTAATTGAAAATTTACAACTCCTCCTAATACGGCAGCATCCATATCCGGTGTAATTGCTTTTATTACTTCTATACCTCCAAGCATACTTGAAGAAATCATACTTAAATTAGTACCTCTATCTCCTAATAATGCTGATTGAGAATTGGGGTCATTAGATACAACATTTCCAGGTAATTGTACGCCATCGATTGTAACCTGATTATATTGTGGTGATAATCCTCTTATAACTACTTGAGACCCTTCCCCACCTTCTCTAATAATTGAAACACCAGGTAATCTAGCCACAGATTCTGCGGCATTTGCATCAGGCAATTCTTGAATTCTTGCTAATGAAACAACGTTTTTTATTTGAAGAGATGATAATTGCTGATTTATAGCTTCATTTTGGCCGCTTGCTTGAGCTGTAATTACTACGGTCTGCCCTTCTACACCTACAGAGTTAAGTTTAAATTCTGCTTCAAGTATTCTGCCTTCTTTCAAATTAATTTTAAATTCATGTGATTTATATCCCACATATGAAGCTCTAATAATATAGTTTCCAGATGGAATATTTCTGATAACAAATTTACCTTCTACGTCACTTGCAGAGCCAATGCTCGTTCCAACCAATAAAACATTTGCCCCGGGTAAAGGTTCACTAGTAACAGAATCTTTAACTGTTCCTCTAAGTGTAGTTGTTTGAGCAGATAAAGTGTTGATTAAAAATAGCAGAAACAACAAAACAAAAATTAAAAGACTTTTTTTATTTCTCTTTTTCACAAAATGCTTTTCATAAATAAATATTAAAGAAATAGATTTTTTCAAAAGAGATTTTATTTATACCTATAAAATGCTCTATTTAAAATAATTAGATAATTAAATTCTAAACTAAAACCACATTAATTAACTTAGAACTTTATCAGCAATATGAATTTTGGGAAGAACATTTTACTAACATTTAATTTTATTTTGATTTTGCCGTTTTCACAAATTTATCTAATCGTTCAAATAATTCTTCTCCCATAACAACTTTAACATTGCAAATTTCATTTCGAGATATAGGTAGAATATTTCCTTCAATTTCAACTCCATCAACAATAATAAAAGCTATACCGCTTTCAACCTGGTTGGGGTTTTCAACTTCAATAATATATTTGGTGTCTCTAAAAATTCTTTCAAGTTTAAACGATTTCCATTCGGAAGGAATTACGGGATTAATTAACAATCCCTGGTAGGTAGCTCTAACTCCAAGCATGTAATCAAAAGCAATTCTATACATCCAGGATGCTGTCCCCGTTTGCCAGGAGTGACTTGCTTTACCGCCACTCTCATGCTCGTCACTAGTAATGTACTGGGAATAAACATAAGGTTCAGCCTGGTAAATATCAGAATCTATTTTATTTGGCAATAGTTTTTTATAATATTCAAATGCTTTATTGCCTCTGCCCATCATGCACTCGGCTTGTATCAGCCAGGTATTTGGATGATTAAATACAGAAGCATTTTCTTTTTTACCTGCGACACATCTTGTAATTAATCCGATGTTAGGATCAATTTCTCTGAATGCCGGGGCACAAATTTTAGGACCGAATTCCGAATCGAGATTTTTCTTAGCAGAATCAAGAGCTGATATCAATCTTTCTTTATGAGGAAGATTTGCCAATACAGGCCAGCTTTGAGTATTAACAAAAATTTTACCATACTTATTTTCTTTTGAACCTATTTTAATATCATTTGCTCCAAATGCTCTAATATACCATTCACCATCCCAGCAATGCTGATCAATGCTTTTGCTTATTGTATCCCGAAGTTTTTCAACCTGGTTATCGTAAATTTGCAAATTAGTCAAAAGTTCAATTAATTTATTAAGCATAGAAACATAAAACATTGCCCCCCACACGCTTTCGCCGCCATCATCTCCGCCGATATAATCAAGAGTATCATTCCAATCACCACGTCCAAAAATAGGAAGGTTATGCTTGGCTAAGTTGTTTTTTATAAAATTAACTACCGCAAATAGGTGTTCGAGGATTGTTCCTTCTTTATTGTCTGCGAAAGGAATAACAAAATCGAGAATAGAAAAATCTCCGGTCTCCTTGATATAATCTGTAACAGCTAAGATAAACCAAACGGGATCGTCGCAATGTTTGGTTAATTCACCATGGCCGTCTTCATTATAAAAATGATGGTAGGCTCTGCCGTCACTAAACATTTGTCGTGCTAAAAATAATATTCGTTCATGAGCTTTCTGCTGCTGAGAAATTGTAACTGCAATTACATCCTGTGAAGTGTCTCTAAATCCAAATCCACGGCTAATTCCCCAATAATAAAAACTTGCTACTCTGCCGATGTCAAAAGCAACTTTTGCCTGGTAAGGGATCCAGTAATTCATAAAGGTGTTAACTTCTTCGTCCGGTGTCACTGCGAATGTATGATTGAAAAAATTATCCCATTTATTTTTTATTTCTTCTAAGGCATGATTTATTGCAGAGGAATTATTGAAAAGAGAAGGAACTATTTCTTTTTTTTGTTCAAATTCATTTTTAGGAATTACCCCTAATGAAAACACGACATCTTTCGATTCCCCTGGTTCAAGTTCTATATCAATTTGCAGAGCTCCTATAGCATTTCCAAAATCAGTATCGGTGTTTGATAAACTTCCATTCTCAATTGCTTCAGGGTTATTTTCATTTCGGTATAATCCAATGAATCTTTCACGCAAAGTTTCGTATTTCACAACAGGATGATTAGCGGTAAAATAAGTCCATTGATCCCATTCTTGATTTTCTTGCTGCTGCGTTCCGCTGGACTGGGTAACCCAGTAAGTTTTAGTAGCAAATAAAGAATTAATTTTTTTATCGAAAAAGACCCTATTAAAATGTTGATCGTCGCACTGATTAATGATATCAATTAGACCATGTCCAAGTGCGAATTCAACATAACCATAAATGGAAAGCTTTCTTTTCTTTTTTGAATTATTTGTCAGTGTCGATTTCCAGATTTCGCGATTATCATTTAATGGTACAAAATAAAGAACAGATGATTCAATTTCATTAATAGATGATTCGATTCGTGTATAACCAAACCCATGAACAGCTTTATAAGCCTCCAGGTTTTTGCCAACCGGCTGCCAGCTTAAACTCCATATTTCATTACTTTCGTTATCTTTTACATAAATATATTTACCCGGCCTGTCGGGAGGAACATCATTAATTCGATATCTAGTTATTCTTCCATGAAGCGGGTTTTTAAAATAGCTTATTCCGCCGCTATTATTTGAAATAGTTGCAAAATAATTATCATTATAAATATAATTTATCCAGGGGGTGGGTGTTTTAACGTTGGTTATAATGTATTCTTTACCATCTTTAGAAAAGTAGCCATACTTCATATCTTTTCTCCGCAATAATATTATTTCAGCATCTTTTATCCTTCTCAATAAAACTTGCAAAATATGACTATATAGATTCTCGCCTTTTGGGTGGATTTCTATTTTGACAGTATTTACCCTGAAATTATCAAAGAAACGTTTTAATTTTTGAGAAGTATTAAAACTTTGATAGATGTTTATTTTTTTCTAAAATTAACTTAGTTGTAACATAGAATTTCTTTGTTTAAAAGGCAAATTAAATTTATGTTATTTTACTTTATAGCAGTTTTTACTTGTCGCATTTAGAATAGTTTATTTCTTATTGAAATTTTCATTTATACTTTAATTGGAAATCTTATGGACAATTCATATAGGTGGGTTTAATCTATTTTATGGCTTTTGGAAAGATTAATCTAAAATGATGTGATTTATTATTGTCTAACGGTTGGAAGCCTGAAGTAATTTTCCAAAATTAATGATGCAGCACCGACTGCTACAGCATATTGATGATATTTATCTACGGTTATATTTAAAGTATTACAGGTAATTGATAGGACTTTCATCTCTAATACCTGTCTTATTGCTTTAACTATAATCTCTTCCTGTTCAGATATAACGCCAGTAATTATCAAAGTGTCAGGATTTAACAATGCAACAGCCGGGGCAATGTTTTGCCCAACAACATCCCCGATTATAGAAAAAACAAGTCTGGCAATTTCATCACCTTGTTTTGCAGCATCAAGTAATATTTTCATATCAATTGATTCAAATGATGAAATATATTCTTTCAAAATTTCACTTTCAGCAAATCTGCTTCTAACAGAAGATAAAATTTCTTTAAGTGTTGGTAAGTGCGGGTATAATTCACCGGCGCAATATGAAGAGCCTCTGTATAATTCTCCTCTTATAACTATGCCAATGCCAAGCCCACTAACATTTTGATCAATTTCTGCAAGGACGGTAATGTAATTTCTCTTGGCTTTATCATTGCCATTCCATTTTAAACCAATTGCAGCCGCATTTGCATTATTTTCAATAATAACCGGGAAAGGAAGATCGCTTAATTTATCCAGCAATGGGAAATTCATTTCAGGTAAAACGCTGGACATCACTACAATTCCGTTTTTATAATCAACAATTCCTGCAAAAGCTACTCCGAGCCCTAAAATTTTTTCCTTATCAATTTTATTTTCAGAAATAGTTTCTTCAACAACTTTTTTTATAGTAATCGCAAGCTCGTCAACTGTTCTACCTATTTCAAGCTTAAATATTTTTTTAGCAAGAATAGTTCCCCCGAAATCCAGTAAAACCGAAGTCATTTCTCCTACTTCAATATCCAAACCGATAACATAAGCAGCTTCTTTATTAAGTGTCCACATGAATGGCTTTTTACCACCCTTATCTGTAGAATCACCTTTTCCATAAAAAGATACAAGAGATTTTGATGACAGCTCTTTTAGGATATTAAAAATTGTTGAAGGGCGCATCCCTGTAATTTTAACTAACTCGGAGCTTGAAATGAGTTCATGTTCCTGGATTGCTTTTAATACTAATTGCTCATTAATATCTTTTACTACCCTGGCGTGAAAAGAAAGTAGTTTTTTGTCTGTCAATTTATTTAACTTTTTATTCTTCAACTTTAAAGATAAGAATTTTTAACGAACTTTATTAATATTATTTAATAGTAATTTCATCAACAAACAACCATGCCTTACCTCCGGATGCAACATGCCATGGTGGACAAACTCCAACATTCTTAGCAATAACTTTTATATAACGTGCTTCTACTTCATCGAGTTTTTTATCAAAATCTTTTATGCCCGCTTCACTCGCTGCTTCTTCCGGTTTGTGATCAATTGAATAAATTTTTGTATAGTTCATTCCATCCGAAGAAATAAAGTATTCTACTTCTTTTGGATAGAAAATCCATGAACCTGTATTCTGTAAAAATGATACATCGATTAAAGATATTTTTTCAACTTTACCAAGATCAACAACTGCGTTCAAATCATTTCCTTCATAGCCCTGCCAGGCATCAGTATGAAAATTGGATGTGCCTTTTATTCCATCTATTAAACCCAAGGCCCCTCCGCCAGTATAATTGTGATGATACTCCGTGTTAAGTGTAATCGTTCTTCCGGAAGGAATTTTATTGAAGCTTGATGTTACAACTTTGCTGAAATTTCCATCTTTATAGCAAACTGATTTCAAAATTCCAGTTCTATTAAAGACAATTGGTTGTGTATAACCGTTTTGATTCTCTTTCGGATCTGAGCCATCAGTTGTATAATATATTTTTTCCTTATTATCATTTGACGACAATCCAAGTACAGTCGAATCCTCAAATACTCTGTTGCCGGAAGTTAGATAGGGGACAGTTACGAAGTCGTAATCAATAAATGAAACTGGCCGAGAAGAAATTTCTTTTCCCCAATTCCCTGGATTCGGACCCATTTCAAAATCAATTTCTCCGCCATTAATTATATCAGAATATTTTATGTATGAATAAGGATAATCTTTTCCATTCAGCTTAGCTGATTGAATATAAAAATTTTTATCAGATAAATTATTTGCTTTGATGATGAACTTTTTATTTTCTCCGGCATTAATTTCAGTTTTATCAAAATTTGGAGTTCCAATTGCAAAAATGTCACTGCCTGGCGTAACTTGATATATTCCAACTGCACTTAAAATATACCATGCTGACATTTGCCCGCAATCTTCATTGCCGCAAAGCCCATCCGGTTTGTCGTTATATAATGTACTGACAATTTGATGAATTCTTTCTTGAGTCTTCCATGGAGCACCAGCATAATTATAAAGATAAGCCATGTGATGACTAGGTTCATTGCCCTGTGCATATTGCCCAACCATTCCTGTTATATCGGATTGGAACCTACCGGTTAATTCAGGTTTTGTTGTAAAAAGTTCATCTAACATTGAAATAAATTTTTCATCGCCGCCTATTAATTTTATTAATCCATTAATATCCTGCGGGACAAAAAAACTGTACTGCCAAGCATTGGCTTCAGTATAATCGCCGCTGACAGAAAATGGATCAAAGGGATCAACCCATTTCCCGTTCTTTTTGCCCCGCATTAAATTTGTTGAAGGATCAAATACATTTGAATAAAATTTCGCTCTGTCGATAAAATATTTATAGTCATCTTCTTTACCGAGTGCTTTTGCCATTTTTGCAATGCACCAATCATCATAGGAATAAGCAAGAGTTTTTGAGACGCTTTCACTTTCAAGATCGGCAGGGATGTAGCCCATTTCTTTATAATATTTTAAACCGAAATGATCCTGCATGGCGCTTTTCTTCATTGCTTCAAATGCTTCTTCTGCATTAAAATCTTTTATGCCTTTGAAGTATGCGTCAACAATAACTGGAATCGAATGATAGCCAATCATAGTCCCGGTTTCATTCGAAGCTAATTCCCAAACCGGCAGCAAACCGCTTTCTTCATATTTAGCAATTAAAGATCGTACCATGTCAAGATCTTGTTGTTTTTCAATTAAAGTGAATAGTGGATGCTCAGCTCTAAATGTATCCCACAAAGAAAAAACAGTATACATTTCATGATTTTTTAAAGAATGAATTTTATTATCCATTCCAATGTAGTTGCCGTCAACATCGGAGAAAATATTTGGAGTTAGCAAGGAGTGATAAAGAGCAGTATAAAAAACTGTTTTATTATTATAGGCTCATTTAAAAGCCCTTCCCTTTGGGAAGGGGTTAGGGATGGGCTTTTCTTTAATTAATGATAACTCTTTTTCCCATGTTTCATCAGCTTGCTTTTTAATTTCATTAAAATCCCAACCAGGTATTTCGGCTTGTAAATTTTTCTTAGCACCTTCAAGGCTTGCAGCGGAAATTCCAACTTTAATCAATACAACTTCATTTGATGACGTGCTGTATTGGACATAAGCTTTTAAATTTGTTCCTTTAACTAAAGAGATTTTTCTCTTTAATGTATTGGGTCTGGTTTAAGTCCCTTCCTTTTGGGAAGGGGTTGGGATGGGCTTATTCCGAATGACTTAAACGGTTTTGAAAATTCAGCGTAAAAATAAATACAATGATCTTTTGCCCAGCCGGTTGATCGCCTGTATCCTTCAATAGTTTTGTTGTCAACAAATTTAATTTCCGAATCAGTTGTTTTATCCTGAATTCCATGAACGAGATCAATAATAATATTTGCTTGGTTTGTTTTAGGGAAAGTATATTTATGAAATCCAGCACGAATTGTTGCTGTTAATTCTGCTTTTATATTATAGTCATCAAGAATAACAGAATAATATCCTGGTTTTGCAATTTCATTTTTGTGACTGAATCTTGATCGATAACCCAAGTCCGGATCTTCTTTAGTTCCAGGCTCGGTTTGAATTTTTCCTGTAGTAGGCATAAAAAGAATATCGCCATAATCTCCAATTCCTGTACCGCTTAGATGTGTATGACTAAAACCCATCACCGTACTGTCAGAATAATGATAACCGGAACACCAGTCCCAGCCTTCAATATCAGTATCAGGACTTAACTGCACCATTCCGTGGGGAAGGGAAGCCCCAGGAAATGTATGGCCGTGGCCGTCTGTTCCAATCATTGGATCAACATAATCGGTTAATTTGTTTTGCGCCGAAAGATTAATACTGAAGATTGAAATAAGAAAAATGAAAACGCAAGTTTTCCACAAAAACCAATTTTGATGTTTTACTAAAATAAAATCTTCTCTCATCGAATTTCCTTAAAACTTTTTAGTGAAATTGGTCGAAAAAAATTATAGCTGTCACACTAAACTTGTCGAAGTGTAATTTTTCTATACATTGTCAGTCTTCGACAAGCTCAGACTAACAGGTTAACATTAAAGAGGCATTTCACAAATACAATTCATATATTAAATCAAACTTACTTAGTTACAAAATCTCCTTTATCTAAATCAATCATTTAAAATAGCCAGTGAACTTAACTCCGGTTTCATCATTTATCCACTATAGGAATGCTTTTTACTTGAGCTAGCATAGGTATAATAAAAATTTGCGCAATAAGAATAGTAAAAATTTTATGCTTCATTTTGTTCTCCTTAATTTAAGATAATTGAAATTAAAGATATATTTTATAGCGTTATATGAATTGAGCATACTGAAAAAGAATCCTCCGTTTGGAGGTTTGTTTCTCCATTCCGATATGAAACAAGGATAATATTATAATTAACATTGTTAATAATCTTTTATTCCCTCCAACTTGTTGCAAATGAATAAAATGAATTCGAGAATGGTGTAATTTCTTTTACATTTCCAGATGCTACGTTTACAACAAATATTCTACTATATGTTCGTCCTTGGCTAAGGTCTCCACCATTAAACAAGATGGAGAGATCATCTGGTGACCAAGATAAAGTCTGCTTAAATCGTGTCCCATCATTAGAAACTTTTATTGGCTCTCCATTCGGGAAATGCATGATGTAAATACTTTCGTAGCCATTATGGCGAATCGTTAAAGCAATCGTCTGTGTGTCATGAGAAATACTTGGCCATCGCCATAGCTGACACCTTCCTTTCCCCATTCATTTATTAGCTTACCGTCAATATTATAACTACTTATCTTACCAATAATACTAAATTACCGCTTGAGTCAGTCGATGAACCAGCCACATTAGCAAACAATAGATTTTTTTCCATTGCCCAATCTGATGGACCTTCGTCGACATTGAGAGTTTGTGTAATTCTTTTTTCTATTCTATCTTTTATTGTTACTATGAAAATGTCTGTATTTCCCAAAGCTTCTGGAATCATAAATCTTGTGTAAGCAAGACTTTTTGAATCTGGCGACCAAACTGGGCATGTCGCACCTCCATATTATAGATTTCCATAAGTTGAATCAATTACATCAAACCATTGTGGTGTCAATTGATATTTGTCTGCTACATTTGCATTTACAATAAAAATAATATTATTGAACAATGAATATGTTAAAGAGTCACTAATTGAAGAAACAATAGCTATTTTAGTTCCGTCAGGTGACCACTTTGCATCAATTATTGGAAATTCAGGGTCATTAGTTAACTGCTTTATGTTAGAACCATCCTCATTCATACTATAAAGTTGTTGTGTACCACTTTTGTCAGAAACGAAAAGAATTGGTCCAGCTTCGGCGAGAAAACCTTTATCTTCCTCAGGCTGAATTGACTTATCTTTACAAGAACAAAAAGAAATCATCAATCCAATTGTTGTAATATTTAGAGAAGAAACAAACATTAATTTGGCATTTATTTTCATAATAATATTACGTTTATTTATGTATAAAATCTCCTTTATCTAAACTCCAATCATTTCCAAAATAGCCAGTGAACTTAACTCCGGTTTCATCAGATTTTAAAATATCTGAATTGTAAATGATAACATCCGGGTAGCTTACATATTGATCAAAATAATCTGCTAAGTTAATTAAGTTCATTCCTTCGATTCCTGTTCCTGACACAACGCCAACACTGGCAACTTTGCTATCAGTTCTTGGACGAATCATTAGACAAGCATAATCACTTCCTTCATATTTTTTATTTCCAACTTTAATTTCATCATCATTTATCTGTACCGGCGAATCTTTAAGTAAAGAATTCCACGCAGAATTGGTTTCTGAATTTCCAAATAAAATTACACTCCTATCTTTATATTTAACCGGATCAAATTCATCATCCTTTATTGTTTCTATTGAACCGTTGCCTTGATACCAAATTTTTTCTGCATCGTACCTTGATTTTTGAAAAGCCCATTTATTTTCTTCTTTATTTCCATGAGTGCCATAAACAAAAACTACATCATGATTTAATGCTTCCCTAAAATTGCCGCAGCGTCCGGGGTTTTATTTTCTTAATTTGGCTTGCTAGATAATTCCCATTTATTATCCTTTTTTAATAGAAAAATTTTATAGTCGATTGAAATTGTTACATTAGAAATTGTTTGGCTGTCTACAACAACTGTTACAGGTTTATCATTTGAAAGCATCGAAGCATCAATTGAAAACACTGCTATATTAGAAGTCGATCCGATAAATTTTCTAAGTCCCGGCTGTAACTGAAAATGAATATGGCTTAGTGTTTGCTGTTCATCCTGATTAATAATTTGAACCCAATAATTTTTTGAAGCAATAGCAGTATTAGCAGTGGTGAAATCTACTATCTTTACTTCATTGTTATTTGCTACTGCATGATGAGCAAAGAAATCAAACAACGGCGGCCAGTCAACACAATCAGCGCCGGGTTCATCCGAAACATCCCACCAATGGTTTGCGCCTGGCTGAACATAATAAATAAAATCTTTGTGGAATTTAGATAAGTTTGCAACCATCGACTCAGCTTGTTCCGGAGGAACATTATCATCAATTGCTCCTTGAATAATATAAATTCCATCAGGTTTTAGATTTTTAGTGAAGGCATAAGTATCGCTTTGTTTGGTTGCCCGCAGCAGCATGTTTTTAACTTTTGTGGAATCTGTAACAGATCTAATCCGATATGACCATAAACTTATCCATCCGGCACTTGGGCCAATAGCTCCAAATAAATCCGGGTAATTGATTCCAAGATGCCAGGTGCCATGTCCGCCCATCGAATGGCCTGTTAAATATACTCTGGCAGGATCAATATCAAATTCTTTTTTAGCAATATTTAAAACTTCAAGAGCATCAAGCCTTCCCCAATTTTCCCAGTTATATCCATAAGGCCGTCGGTTTGTCGGGCAAACAATGTAACCCCAATCTTTATGGTAATATGCATGAGCTTGATTTATTGCTTCTACACCTGCTCCATGCAGACTTAAAAATAATGCATGGCCTACCCCCCAGCCCCCTTCCGAAGGAAGGGGGAGGGAGGAATCCCCTTCCCTTAGGGAAGGGGCAAGGGGATGGGCTGGAGGATTAACAGCATAGTATTGAACACTACTGTCCATTTCACTAATAAAAGTTTCCCTAAATGTATCATCAGGAAATAATATTTGAAGAACAATACTTGTTGAAGTTAAAGTTTCTTCGTTAGGCTTCTGCCCGTTCTTTACGATTGCAATATTCAGATTTACTTTTCCTGTATCCTTTTGAGCCGGTGTTTTTATATAAAAAGGTGTTTTAAATATTGAGAGCGGATTTAATTCTTTCATTGGATAATAAGCAGGTGTTGCTCCTTCAATCCATGTTTTAACCATCAAACCTTTATAATTATTTTCAGTTGCATTAACAATTGGAATTGCACCATAAGTATCAGCTGCTTTGTTTACAATTAAATCGGGAATAGTTAAATCATGATGATTAAAAATTAATCCTTTCTCATTTGGATGAATAACTGCTTTTAATAATCCTCGCCTGCAGAAAAATAAAAATTCATTAATACCTTTTTTTAATTTTACCGGGATATATGAATAATCAAATCTTGGTTCCCATGGATTATAAACATCTTGATATCCATAAGGATTTCCTGAACGGGGAATTCCATTAACATAAACCATTCTATTGCCTCTTTGTTCTAAAATGGCATTGTCCTCTTTATCTGATTTATATTGCAAATAAACATAGGCATTATACAATGAATCATCTTTATACCAGCCTTTATCGTTTGTAGTTATTTTTTCCCATTTCCCAATTACTTTACTTCCTGATTTTACTTCTTTGTTTTCTTTTGGTTCTTCCCAACTATCAGTGACAATTGAAGCTTCGATAACATTCGGAGTAATAATTTTATTTCCATCAGGCCTTCCCATTCTTAAAACCAATCCTTGATTCAGTACAATTGAATCTTGGGTTTGGCAAAATGAAATTATAGAAATAGCTAAGGTTATTAATAATGCAAACGAAAATTTTTTCATGTTATAATTCCTCTTCAGGTTTTATTTCCGAAATAACAGTTTCTTGATTTTCTTCTTTATGAACCTCATGTTTTACAGTGCCGTCATCGGTATGATCACGAACCGCGTTTTTGAGCCTATGAATCATATCTTTAAAATCTCTGAACCCACCAATTGTAAACCAAACCACAATTATTGATGATGCTCCAAGATTTATTAAAATAAATGTTTCCCAAAAGTTCATCCATGATTTGTTGGGAACATTTCCGCTTAAGTTAAAAATGGTTCCGATAATAAATACTACTACCCACATAAAGGTCCAGGCATAAGCAGCGATATAAATAATTTTATCACCTCTGGTAAATTCTTTTCCCATTCCCAACATCTTCCATCCTTTAAGAGGAACTTTGTCTC
This sequence comes from uncultured Bacteroidota bacterium, assembly GCA_963777615.1. Taxonomy (GTDB): domain Bacteria; phylum Bacteroidota; class Ignavibacteria; order Ignavibacteriales; family Ignavibacteriaceae; genus CAVSWT01. The sequence continues at coordinate 110,893 of CAVZSD010000047.1, forward strand.
CAATAACTTCATCTTCTTTAATTTTATACTTACCGCGGTGAAGCATCTTTTCCATGTTGAAATTTTCTTTACAAGTAACTAAAGAGACTATGACATATACTAAAGTAGATGCACCCATAGCAATGCCCCAAAAAACTTGTCCGTTGATAGGGAAGTTGGGATAAATTTGTTGAAGAACTATTCCGGTTACAGAAATTACAGAACCAACAATTAATGCGCTCCAGGCTGCGGTTGTAGTTCCCTTTTTCCAATACAATCCTCCAATAATTACAGCTCCCGAGCCTCCAACAAAGATAGCAGCAGTTATTGCGAAGTAAAGAAATATATATTGATTTAAAGGAAAGAGTAAGCTGAAAATAAATATAAAAACAGCCACGCCTGTAATTGATAATCTTAATACTTTCAAATGCTGTTTTGGTTCAAAAGGTTTTTTGCGGAACGGCATTATAATATCTTGAATAAAAATGCTGCCCCAAGAATGCATATACGAATCATGAGTAGATATTGAAGCAACCATCATTAAAACAAAAAATGCACCCATGAGTCCAACAGGTAAAATATTCGAAAGCACCATTGGTATTCGCAATTGATTTTGTACTTCTGTGTTTCCAATTCCTGAAATTATATGTTGAACACTATTTGCAATTCCACTAAAGTCCGGGTTATGAAGAATGGTATAGGCTATTATCGGAATGAAAACTAAAAAAAGCCATTTAGGAATATCGCGCATATTGCCAAGAACTTCACCCATTTTTGCTTCATGTGCCGATTTAGCAGATGAATTAAATCCCTGCGCACCCTGCCATGATAGTTTTACATAAATAACACCAACAACATTTATAAGAAAGTACCAGATATTGAAATCGGGAACCGCGCTTGTTTTATAAGGATTAATTAATGAAGCATCTTTTGGAGCTGTAATTACTGCATGAAATATTTGATCCCAATTAACAAAGAACAAACAAAATATTATAATTAATAATACAGCAAAATTTGTGAACACTCCCTGCATAAATTCGGTAATTAACACAGCAATTTGTCCACCGGTAAAAACAAAATACAAAGCAATTATTAAAAGCACTGCCATAACTACCGGGAAGGTTGATACTTCAATACCTGCTACATGAAACGAAAGAGGAAAGCCGCAGAAATAAATAAAGAATCTCGCACTAACAGCAGGAAAAATTCCAAAGTTCAGTAAGCCGGAAACAAAAGCTAATATGCCGGCAAAGATTCTAAAATTTCTGCTGTAACGGACTTCAAGAAATTGGGCTATTGTTAAAGCACGTGTTTCCCTAAATCTATAAAGAACCCATCCCGATACAGTAATAATTAATAGTACAACCGCCATTGTAAATTCCCACCAGCGTAAAGCAAACCCGGCAACATAATTTACTTCCCACTGGCCGACAATAGTGATTGCACCAACAAATGCCATTCCCTGAGACACCGTAATCATATATCTTCCGGCAGATCTTCCGGCAGAAAGAAAATCTGCTACACTTTGAACTAAATTTTTACTTATGCGGACTGTGAGGATAAGGCCAACTAAAGCAATAACAACTATTGACCAGTCGATAAAAGATAAATTCATTTCGACCCTTTAAAAAGTTTTGGATTTAGGTTTAGGTTAAACGGCAAAATTACAATTGATATACTTTTAAATAAAAAATTAAATTCTAATTATTCTTAGCTAAGAGATATTTGCATTGAAATTCTATTATAGAAAAGAGTAAGCTAAAGTGCATGCGTTTTTCTTTTATTAAAATAAACCAACCTAATAATGCAAAGATAATAATTATTTTTTCAAAATAAACTTAAAAAATTTACTATTATTTATTAAAAATATCTTGTATCTTCAAAAAGATTATTTTTTAAAAAAATATTTAATAGATTTACATTACTTATTCTTCAGAACTTGAATTGTATTCAAGAATTATATAATTCTAAATTTGATTGTTTTTTCTACTTTAATTGATAGTCAGTTACAAGTTTTAAGCGAATAATTTTTTTAATTTCAATTTAGAAGTCCGCTTGAATTTTTATGAACAAAGTAAAAATATTGTTCAATATTACAATTGCAGTTTTCTTTCTTAACATATCTATGAATGCTCAATCAAAATGGATAAATGGATTTGCAAAAAGGATTGCAGGTGAAAATCTTGATTACCATTCATGCCATCCGGATGCAAATCTTGCTCTATTAGTCAGATGTTTAAATGATAAAGATTATATTGAATGGAATACTGACTCTCTTCCAGGCAATTTTGAAAATGGACTTGTAACATACGCATGGATTGCAGGTTATTCTGTGGGGACATCATCGGACCCGCATAAATTTTTTCTTTATGTAAATGACAAGCAATTAATTGATTTTTCAACTTCGCCAAAAGATGTTAGAAAAGATTGGGAGATTACAGCCGTAAATGGTGTCAAGCTTCATTTCAAATTTATTAATGTTGATGCTGTAGATGATTTTTTCGGTTACATGGTTTTAACCATTCCTGTTGAATTATTAGATGGACAAAAGTTTGCAAGCATAAAAATAAAAGGTGATGCTTCAAACAGTAAAGACTGGTACATGACAATGCAGTATCCGTTAATTCCCAAAATAAGGATCACCCCTGAAAAAGTAGTTTCAAAAAATTCAAATGGGGATTTGCTTCAGCGTGTTAAAGTATCAATTGATCATTTTGATTCTCCCACACTTGCACATGTTTATTCTGAAAATGGGAATAATATTTCATCTGAATTAAAGCTTGGAATGAATGATTTTTATTTGAATTTTCAAGCACCACAAAAACCGAAAGAAGTTAAGATAAAAATTTCTATTCTAGGGAAAACCAAAACTTTTAATACAACAATTAATCCCGCTCGTAAAATTACTTTTTATTTGATTCCGCATGCACATGTTGATATTGGTTATACCGACTTGCAGACAAATGTGGAAAAGAAACATTGGGCCAATTATGATATGGCTATTGAACTGTCAAAAGAATCCGTTAAATACGGTGAAGATGCAACTTTTAAATGGAATGTTGAAGTGCTTTGGGCAGTAAAAAGTTATTTAGAAAAATTCCCTGAAAAAAGAGAAGAATTTTATAACGCGGTTAGAAAAGGATGGATTGGATTAGATGCAGATTATGGAAATGTAATGACCGGGCTTTGCAGGCCAGAAGAATTATACCGACTAGTTGAATATTCTAATGAACTTGAAAAAAATATTGGCGCCAAAATAGAAAGTAGTATGATATCTGATGTTCCCGGATACACCTGGGGAATGGTTCAAGCTTTTGCAGATAATGGAATAAAATATTTTTCTGTAGGGCCTAATCCTTTTGATAGAATTGGTTATACTCTTAAGGCCTGGGGTGATAAACCATTTTATTGGAAATCACCAGAGCGGAAAGAAAAAGATTTTAATATGGCTTGCCGGGAAAGGTTATGCATGGTTTCATCAATGGAGATTGACGAGAGATGATTTTTCACCAATTGCAAAATATTTAGATGAACTCGACAAAGAAAATTATCCTTACGATATAGTTCATTTAAGATATAATATTGGCGGTGATAATGGATTTCCTGATTCATCGCTTTCTGTGTTTGTTAAAAATTGGAACGATACTCACGTAACTCCGAAATTTAAAATTGCTACAAACGATCAAGATGTTTAAAGACTTTGAAGCAAAATATTCTAAAGTGATACCGACTTATTCAGGAGATTTTTCACCATATTGGGAAGATGGCGCTGGTTCTACTGCAAAAGAAACTGCGATGAATAGAAACACTGCTGAATTATTAACTCAACTGGAAATTCTATATTCAGAATTTCAAAGAGATAATTTCCCTCAAAAAGATTTTGATGAAGCCTGGAAATATGTTTTACTTTTTTCAGAACATACCTGGGGAGCGTGGAACAGCATTTCAGATCCCGAATTGAAATCTGTTGTAGATCAGTGGGAAATAAAAAAATCTTATGCAATTAAAGCCGACAGCATTGCACAAATGCTTTTACAAAATCTCACCAAGCAGAATGAATTAAAAAATAATATCAGCCATTTTTTTGTTTGTAATTCTTCATCATGGGAGAGAAGTGATATTGTAACTATTCCTTCCGGAATTAAATCATCAGATTTTTCAATTGCAGATGAAGAAGGAAATTTAATACCAAGTCAAAAATTATCGAATGGAGATTTAGTTTTTACTGCAAAAGATATTCCTCCACTTGGTTACAAAGAATACAAGATTATTGAAGGAAAAAATCTAAGCAAGTTGAATTCACCTTTAAATGGAAATACGCTTGAAAACAAATTTTACAAATTAACTTTTGATGATAAAACATTTGCAATAAAAAGTTTGAGTAGAGTTGGTAATGAATTGAATTATGTAAACTCAAAAGATGAATATGAACTCAATCAATTTATTCATACCGGAAGTAACGCTGAAAACCCGGTGATAAATAGTAATCCAAAAGTAGTTAATTATGAAAATGGCCCTGTCTTAAAATCAATTACAATAAAATCTAAGGCTGAAGGTTGTAACGAACTTTTGCAAAAGATAACTCTCTTTAATGAGCTAGATAAAATTGAATTAGAAAATACGGTTGACAAGAAAAAAGATTATAATAAAGAAAGTATAAGGTTTGCATTTCCTTTAGATATCAACAATCCTGTTTCAAGAATTAATATTGCCTGGGCAGTAATTCAGCCTGAAAAGGATCAGCTTGAAGGTTCTAACAAAAATTATTTTACAGCACAGAGATGGGTTGACGTTTCGAATGATAATATAGGGTTAACAATTTCAAATCCCGATGCACCATTCTTTGAATTCGGTGGAATGAATGCAGAAGCATGGATGGCATCTCCCGACAAAGATTGGGCGGCACATACTAAATCATCGGCACTTTGCTATTCCTGGGCAATGAATAATTCATGGCATACAAATTTTAAAGCTTCGCAGGAAGGTCTTGTAACATTTAAATATTATTTAAATGCTCATAATCAATTTGATTATCTCTCCGCTTATAAATTTGGCGTAGAAAACTCTCAGCCGCTGCAAGTTATATATTCTGATAAAGTAATTAAAAATTATTCACCACTATTTAAATTAGATTCAGCTTCATCCTTGGTTGTAACTATGATTTATCCAGCCCGGGATGGCTATGGTTTAATGGTTAGAATATTTAATCCAACTGAAAAGGAAAGTTCTTCGGATATTAATTTTGAAAGAAATAAAACTGCACAAATTTATTTAAGTAATGGCGATGAAGAAGAAATCCAAAAAATTTCAGATAAAATTAGTCTTGACCCGTTTGAAGTAATAACTTTAAAAATTAAAAACTAATAACTCAATGAAATTAATATGAAAAAATTATTTTGTTTAATAATTCTTACAACAGTTATAACCATGCCTGCGTTTCTACAAGCACAGAATCAGCTAATTCCCAAACCTCAAGAATATAAATCTCTGGATGGTGATTTTATTTTTTCACAAGATATTAAATTTTCATCACCGGATTTAAAAGTAAATCTTAAGGAATATTTTAAACAATATCTCAAAGAGCTTTATGGATTTAATTTTTCTAATAATGAAAAAGATAATTCATCTTCAATTACTTTGAAGATTGATAAGAATTTTATGAACAGCAATCCTGAAGCATATTCTTTAAAAATAGAACCGGATAAAATTTCAATTGTCTCTTCAAATGAAAGAGGATTGTTTTACGGGATACAAACAATTTTTCAGCTTCTGCCTAAAGGGAATTTAAATGGTAAGCAGCCCCAAATTCAATGTTGTGAAATAACAGACTATCCAGAATTCAAATGGCGCGGACTTAATCTTGATTGCGCCAGGCATTTTATGACAAAAGATTTTGTTAAAAGATATATTGATATTCTTGCTTATTATAAATTTAATACACTTCACTGGCATTTGACTGATGATCAAGGTTGGAGAATAGAAATAAAAAGATATCCGAAACTAACACAAGTCGGTGCCTGGCGTAAAGAAGCAGACGGTTCTATTTACGGCGGTTATTATACTCAAGAAGATATAAAAGAAGTTGTTGCTTATGCGAAGAGCAGGTTCATTAAATTGTTCCTGAAATTGAAATGCCCGGGCATTGTACAGCGTCTCTTGCTGCTTATCCAGAAAATTCATGTACTGGCGGACCGTTTGAAGTACCAATTACCTGGGGAGTATTCAATGATATATATTGTGCCGGAAGAGATTCTACTTTTATTTTTTTAGATAATGTTCTTGATGAAGTAATTTCATTATTTCCCGGAAAGTATATTCACATTGGCGGTGATGAAGTTCCTAAAATTCGCTGGAAGGAATGTCCGCTTTGCCAGGCAAGAATAAAAGCGGGATTCGAAGGATTTAAAAAATGAAGAAGAGCTGCAGAGCTATTTTATAAAAAGAATTTCAAACTACTTAGCCACCAAAGGAAAAGATATAATTGGCTGGGATGAAATTATGGAAGGCGGACTTGCACCAGGGGCAATGGTTCAATCCTGGCGCGGTTTTGAAGGCGCTGAAGCTGCTGCAAATCTCGGACACTATGTTATCTGCTCTCCAACATCACATACATATTTTGATTATGATCCAGACGGATTGGATTTGAGAGTTGTGTATTCGTTCAATCCTATTCCCCCAGATTTACCTGATAGTGAAAAAAAATATATTGTGGGCAGTGAGGCAAATTTGTGGAGTGAGCGTGCGCCTATAGAAGTGGTGGATCAAAGATTATTTCCTCGAATGCTTGCATTATCCGAAGTGCTTTGGACATCATCTGTAAATAGAGATTTCGATGAATTTCACAAACGAGTGGAGAATGCTTATTCTGACTTGGATTCGCGCGGAATAAAATATGGCCCTGAAACTAAAGCAATGACATTTTACACCAGCTATAATGAAAATGAAAAACAATATGATGTGAAAATAATTCCCGGACAGAAAGATCTTCAAATTCGTTATTCGGAAAATGGAGAAGATGCCGATTCAAATTCAACGTTATATACCACTCCTATAGAAGTTGATAAATCCGAAAAACTTTCAATTGCTGCATTCAGAGAAAACAAATTTATTGGAAAGAAAATTAATTTGTCATTTAGTTTTCATAAAGCACTAAATGCAAATGTAACACTTGTTAGATCAATTCGATGAAAGATACAGAGGGGGCGGCGAGCATGGTTTAGTTGATGGTATTAGAGGGACTACAAATCTTCACGATGGTTTATGGCAGGGTTATGAAGCGAAAGATTTTGAATGTATAATCGATTTAGAAAGTGAGAAAGAAATATCAAAAGTAATTCCAAGGTTTTTGCTGGACTCTAATTCGTGGGTTTTTTTACCATCAAAAATAATAGTTTCATTATCTCAAGATGGTAAAAATTATAACGAAGAAAAAACGGTCGTAAATGATGTATCGCAAAAAAATCCTGATGTAGTACTAAAAGATTTTACTGCAGAGTTCGACAGCATAGAAGCAAGATATATTAAAGTTCATGCAATAAATATAAAAGTTTGTCCACCATGGCATCCGGGTGCGGGTGGAAAAGCATGGTTATTTGTTGATGAAATAGCTGTACAGTAATTTATTTTTGATTGTCTATTTTTCTTTTAGATAAATTTTTAATCCAATAGTGAAGAATAATTTTTTAATATTTTTAATTTTTAATATTAGTGTATCACTTGCAAATTCAAATACAATTAATCATTATAACAAATAATTCGAGCAATTATAAAATTGTTATTTCTTCGACCGCATCTTATTGGGATTCGCTTGCTTCAACAGAGTTTCAAAAATATATCGAACAAATTTCAAATGCATCTTTGCCGATTATTAATGATTCAACTCCAATTGATAGTTTTGAAATTGTTTTAGCTGAGAATAATCATTCTGAACACATTAATACTGGCTTGGTTAAGGATGATGGATTTATTATTAGGACAATCAATAATAATATTTATTTGATCGGCACTAGCGGAAAAGGTACACTAAATGCTGTCTATACTTTCCTTCAAGATTATCTTAGCTGTAGAATGTATTCATCAAAAGTTAAAATAATTCCAAAGCAGAATTCCATTTCAATCCCACAAATTGATAAAATTGAAAACCCTGCTTTTGCATATCGAGATGTACATTACTATGAATCAACAAATTATGATTATGCACATTGGCAAAAACTTGTTGAACCTGAAGACAAAAAAGTATGGGGAATGTTTGTCCATACTTTTCAAAAGCTTTTACCGCCGGAAAAATATTTTAAAACCATCCTGAATATTTTGCATTGAGAAATGGAATTAGGGTTCCCGAACAGCCTTGCTTGAGCAATCCTGAAGTTCTGAAAATTGTGACTGCTGAATTGAAAAAGAGAATGAAAGAAAATCCGGATGCAAAAATTTGGTCTGTTTCACAAAACGATAATTATTCGTATTGCCAATGTCCGGAATGCAGTAAAATAGATAAACGTGAAGGCTCTCCCTCAGGATCTATTATTAATTTTGTTAATAAAGTAGCAAAAGAATTTCCGGATAAAATTATTTCAACTTTAGCTTACCAGTATAGCAGGAAAGCGCCAAAATATATTAAGCCTCTGAAAAATGTTAATGTCATGCTTTGTACAATTGAATGTTACCGGACTCATCCAATTGCAGAAGACACTTCAAGTTCGGGATTTCTAAATGATTTAACTGAATGGTCAAATATTACTAATAATATTTTTTTATGGAACTATGTAGTTCAGTTTACAAATTTTATAAGCCCATTTCCTAATTTTCAAGTGCTTCAACCAAATGTTCAATTGTTTAAAAAGTACGGTGTTAAAATGATATTTGAGCAGGGTTCAGGAAACAGGCAGGCAAGTGAGTTTGAAGAACTTAGGTCTTATATTATTTCTAAGCTGCTTTGGAATACTCAAGTAAATGTCGATTCACTAATCAATGATTTTCTTTGGGGCTATTATGGTGAGGCCGGGAAATATATCCATGATTATATTTATTTAATGAAAAGTGAATTATTAAAATCTAATTTATCATTAAATATTTATGGAAGCCCTGTTGATGGAATTAATAATTATCTAACTCCGGATTTAATTGACAAATACAATAGGTTGTTTGATCAAGCTGAAGATGCTGTTGCTAATAATTCTGTGTATTTAAATAGAGTTAAGATTGCTCGTCTGCCATTAAAATATGCTGTGCTGGAACAAGCAAAATTTTATAGAACCGGAGAAAATGGACTTGTGATTAAGAAAAGTGGAAATACATTTATTACAAATCCTAAGATAAATTCTTTGCTTGAAGACTTATACACTGATACAAAAAATATTGACGATGTTTACTTGAATGAAAAAGCCCTCACTCCGGATATCTACATTAATAATTATAATGCAATGTTGTCAAAGACAATGATAAATCCTTTAGCATTATTTAAATCGGTTAAATATTTAACCACACCAAATTGGAAATATCCAGCGAATGGAGAAAAATCTTTAACGGATGGAATCCACGCCGATTTAGATTATCATTTTAATTGGGTCGGTTTTGAAGGCAACAACATGGAAGTTGTAATTGATTTGGAAAAAGTTTCTAAGGTCAAAAAAGTAAGCGCAGATTTTTTACAAAATTCTTTTTCTTGGGTTTTTCTACCGACACAGTTTGAAGTAAGCCTGTCAACAGATGGAGAAGAATTTAATAATGTTTCCGTTATAAAAAATAAAGTGCCTGTCACTAAAGAAGAAACCGTTTCACCTCAATATGCTTTCATGAAAAATTTTTCGTGTGAATTTAATAATGTTGAAGCAAGATATGTAAAAGTGAAAGCCGTAAATATGGGGATTTGTCCAAGATGGCATCCCGGCTATCCTTTTAAAGCTTGGATTTTTACAGACGAAATAGTAGTTGAATGAATATTTTTATAATTGAATATCAATTTAGAATAAGAGTTGAAATTAATAATGAGTGATAAACAAGAAAAAGAATCTTTACATGCCGGTGCGGTTGAAATTGATAAAGCAATAAAAGAGTATTATCCTGAAACAGATAAGCTTGTATTAAATAAAATTGAGCAATGGCAAAATTTAAAATTTGGTTTGCTCATGCATTGGGCTCCTTCGAGCCAATGGGGAATTGTTGAATCATGGTCGCTTTGTTCCGAAGATGAAGATTGGTGTAAAAGAAAAATTGAAGATTACTGCGAATACAAAAAACAATATGAAGATTTAAAGAAAACTTTTAACCCCGTAAAATTTAATCCTAAAAAATGGGCTGATGCTGCTGAAGCTGCGGGAATGAAATATGTTGTGTTCACAACCAAACATCATGACGGATTTTGTATGTATGATTCGAAATACACTAACTACAAAATTACAGATGAAGAGTGTGCGTTTCATTCCAACCCAAAATCAAATATTGCCAAAGAAATATTTAATGAGTTCAGAAAAAAAGATTTTATGATTGGAGCTTATTTTTCTAAACCAGATTGGCACTCTGAATATTTTTGGTGGAATAAATTTGCTACTCCCGATAGAAATGCAAATTATGAAATAAAAAAATATCCTGAACGCTGGGAAAAATTTGTTAAGTTTACACAAAACCAAATTGAAGAGCTGATGACCGATTATGGAAAGATTGATATACTTTGGTTAGATGGATGCTGGGTTCGTTACTATTCTGAAAAAGATTTGGAAGAAGAAAGGAAGAATATCAATTACAATATTTATAGAATTCAGAACCAGGATATAAATATGGAATTGATAGCTGAAAATTCACGTAAAAAACAGCCAGGATTGATTGTAGTAGACAGAGCTGTTCCCGGATTATATCAAAATTATCTGACGCCTGAAAATCAAGTGCCGGATAAAACATTGCCGTATCCTTGGGAAACATGTATGCCTATTACTCCAAGCTGGTCCTATGAGCCCGGACTTAAATATAAATCAACAAGGCAACTAATTCATACTTTAGTTGATATAGTAGCAAAAGGAGGAAACTTTTTACTTAATGTTGCTCCAACTGCCGAAGGTGATTTTGAAGATGCGGCTTATGAAAGATTAAAAGAAATTGGTGAATGGATGAAAATTAATGGGGAGGCAATTTATAATTCACATCCTCTTACGCCATATAAAGAAGGAAAAGTTTGCTTCACTCAATTAAAAGATGGAACAACTTATGCAATTTATCTTACTGAAGATGGAAAAAATATTTTACCGGGAAAATTAATTTTTAAAGAATTCAATCCTGGGCTTGATAAGGAAATTGCTTTGTTGGGAACCAACGTTGAATTAAAAGCGATAGTAGAAGGAAATAATTTTATTATTGAAATTCCTGAAAGCATTCGGAAAAATGTTTCTAATAAGTATGCATGGGTTTTAAAGTTTTCAAAAGAATAATAGTTAAAAATATTTCAATCTATAACAATTTCGAAAATATCCCTCACCTTTATCCTCTCCCAGAGGGAGAGGAAATTCCCTCTCCCTCTGGGAGAGGGTTAGGGTGAGGGAAATCTGTATCACTTTAAATGAATATAAATATTTACTTTTTTTAATCACTCAACTTTCAACAAAATGAATATAAAAAATATACTTCTTATCCTACTTTTGTTTTCCTTTTTTAGTATTTCAAGTTTTGCGCAAGAGAAATATGAATATATACCGGAAACAGATTCACTCGTTCTTAAAAATCTTGATCATTGGCAGGACTTAAAATTTGGATTGCTGATGCACTGGGGAACTTATTCGCAATGGGGTGTTATTGAATCATGGACAATTTGTTCAGAAGATGAGCCCTGGTGCAGAAGAAAGAGCGATAACTATGATCAATATAAAGCTGATTATGAAAAATTAAAAAACACTTTTAATCCAACGGAATTCAATCCTGAAAAATGGGCAAAAGCAGCCAAGGCAGCCGGGATGAAATATGTCGTATTTACAACCAAGCATCATGACGGATTTTGTATGTTTGATACTAAGCAGACGGATTATAAAATTACATCTGAAGAATGTCCTTTCCATACTAATCCCAAAGCAAATGTAGCGAAAGAAATTTTTAATACTTTTCGCAGTGATGGTTTTATGATAGGAGCATATTTTTCAAAACCTGACTGGCACAGCAATTATTATTGGTGGAGAAATTTTGCAACTCCGGATAGAAATGTTAATTATGATATTAATAAATATCCTGACCGCTGGCAAAAGTTTGTTGACTATACTCATAAACAAATTGACGAACTAATGACTGATTATGGAAGGATGGATATTCTTTGGCTTGATGGAGGCTGGGTTCATAAATATTCTGATGAAGAAATTGAAAAATTAAAAGCTGACCCGAACAACCACATGTATAGAATCCAAAGCCAGGATATAGACATGCCGCTTATAGTAAAGGATGCGAGGGCAAAACAGCCCGGCTTAATTGTAGTTGACCGTGCGGTTACAGGTCCATATCAAAATTACCTGACTCCTGAAAATAAAGTACCTGATGATTATATCCCTTATCCATGGGAAACTTGTATGCCTATGGCTTCAAGCTGGTCTTATAAACCGAATGATAATTATAAATCTGCAAGAAAATTAATTCATTTGCTTGTTGATATAGTTGCAAAAGGTGGTAATTTTCTTTTAAACATTGGCCCCAGTCCTAAAGGTGATTTTGACCCTGTAGCTTATGATAGATTAAAAGAAATCGGCGAATGGATGAAAGTAAACAGTGAAGCAATTTATTATTCCCGTCCAATCGCACCATATAAAGAAGGGAAAGTTTGTTTCACTCAGTTAAAAGACGGAACCACTTATGCAATTTATCTTGCTGATGAAAATGAAAATTCATTGCCTGAAAAAATAAGTTTATCAAAATATTGTCCATCAGTTAATTCTAAAATTGAATTGCTTGGAACAAATCAAAATATTAAGTGGCAAAAAAAAGATAACGGATGTGAAATAGATATTCCTGAATCAGTTAGAGAAAATATGCCTTGTAAGTATGCATGGACATTTAAAATAAAATCCCCTTAAGTACCTCGCTGAATAACTTTATGTTTACTGTTGAATAAGACTAATATGTTTAATCTTTTTTTTGAAAATTTATTGTAACAAATTTTCTATTTCATAATCTAAATGTATGATTAATAAAAAGTGTTTTGGAAAAAGAAAAACTTTATCAGAAGATAATTAATGATAATAAAGACAGAATATATAGAATCTGTTGTTATTATTTTTCTGACATTGATTCCAGGAACGAAGTTTACCAAGAAACACTAATTCGTATTTGGAAAGGGTTAGAGTCCTTTCAGAATAAATCTGAAATAAGCACCTGGATTTTTAGAATAACAGTAAATAGTTGTCTTTTATATTTAAAAGCTGAGAAAAAAAGAAAATCTTAATTTCATTATTCAGATCTCTGATGAACATAATAATATAGGAAAACAATAGTGTAAACGCTCATTGAAAATGATGAAAATATCTCGATATTATATAAATCCATAAATAAACTTACTATTGTAGATAGAACAATTATTGGACTTTTATTAGAAGATATGAATTATAATCAGATAGCGCAAATAACCGGACTGACTGAAGGAAATATTAGAGTTAGAGTTCATCGAGCAAAACAACAGTTAGAAATTTTAATGGAAGAATATTTTGGAAATTGATGAATTAAAAAATATTGCCAAACAAAAGAAGGCGCCTGATATGAAATCGTTAAATCTAAATTCATCTTCACTTTCGATTGATGATCTTATTATACAAATAAAAAGGATTGATGCAGCAGATAAAAAACAAATTATAGGTGGAATAATATTTATAAGCATTCTTACTATCTTATTTTATTTTGTAGGAACTCTTGAAAGTTTGGGCTTAGTTTTTCTCGTATTAAATGGGTTTCTATTATTATTTATCAGGTATTTTCAATTTATAAAAATCGATTATTCAGCACCTTCACTTTCTTTTCTGAAAGATGCTGAAGATAGGTATAATTTCTGGGGGAAAAGAAGAATCAAGCTGCTAATATTTTATTGGAGTTCGGTTACATTAATATTTGTTATTAGTAAGATTGTTTCCAATCAAGATAAACTAGTTAATTCAATATTCCCTGTCATTCTTATAATCTTAATTGTATTATCAGTTTCGTTAATAGCTGGGAAAGCTTGAATGGAATAAGAAGAAAAAACCAGTTTATGAAAAAATTATAAAGTTAAGAGAAGAATTTGAAAATAATATAAAGTGAAAATTATTATTACTTTCTAAGTTAGTTAAATTTAATATCTGAAAAATGAATAAATTATAATTTAATATGACATTTTAATTCTCTTATCAGTATTAATTACCATTATCAGTAATGCACAACAAAAAATTATGTTTTAATTAACCCCGAAGACACACCTCAAGAGATAATTCGAAAAGCTGCTAACGTAACTCCTTCAAAACGGCAATATGAATGGCAAAAAATGGAATTCACTGCTTTCGTTCATTTCGGCATAAATACTTTTGATAATGTTGAATGGGGGAAGAGAACGATGGACATATCTAAATTCAATCCAAAAGAAATTAATGTGAAGCAGTGGGTAAAAGTTTTTAAAGATGCAGGAATGAAGCAAGTAATTTTAACTACAAAACATCATGATGGTTTTTGTTTATGGCCGACAAAATATAACAACTATAATATTTCAGACACTCCTTTTGAAGATGGGAAAGGAGACATTGTTAAAGATTTATCGGAGGCATGTCGTAAAGCAGGATTAAAATTCGGAGTTTACTTATCGCCCTGGGATATGCATGAAAAAACATACGGCACTCCAGCTTACAATACATATTTTGAAAATCTGTTGACAGAACTGTTAACTAACTATGGAAAAATATCCGAAGTTTGGTTTGACGGTGCAAATGGAGAAGGCCCAAATGGGAAAAAACAAATTTATGACTGGCATGCATATTACAAATTAATAAGAAAGCTTCAGCCGGATGCAGTTATATCTATTATGGGGCCTGATGTCCGCTGGGTTGGAACTGAATCCGGTTATGGAAGACAAACTGAATGGAGTGTTGTTCCCGGTTCAAATACTAATCAAGAAAAGATTGCTGCTAACTCACAGCAGCAATCATTGGAAAGTGCTTTTATTCCAAAAGACTTAACTAATGAAGATTTAGGAAGCAGAGAAAAAATTGAAAAAGCTTCTTCATTAATATGGTATCCTGCTGAAGTTGACGTTTCAATTCGACCAGGGTGGTTTTATCATAAAAGCGATGATGAGCAAGTAAAATCTCCTTACAAGCTGGTTGATATTTATTATAATTCTGTTGGATTAAATGATGTACTGCTTCTTAACGTTCCGCCTGATAAAAATGGTTTGATTACTAATTATGATATTAAAAGCCTTCAAGGGATGAGGTATATTCTTGATGAAACTTTTAAAAATAATTTAGTAAAAAATGCTTCTGCAATTTCATCAATCGAGAAGAAGGGCAACGAAGCAAAATATATTCTTGATGATGATTTAAAAACATACTGGACTACTAAAGATACTTTTAGTATTGCTTCAATAGAAGTTAATCTTGGGAATGAAAAAACTTTCAATCGCGCAATGCTTCAGGAAAATATTTTAGCTGGACAAAGAATAGAAAAATTTCATTTAGAGTATTGGAATGGAAATGAATGGAATAAATTTGTTGAGGCTACAACTATTGGTTATAAAAGGCTTCTAAGATTTAATACAATTACAACAAACAAAGTTAAAATTTTAATTGACCAATGCCGGACAAATCCAACACTTTCATCATTTGGATTGTATATGGCTCCGCCGGAAATAAAATTTGAACCAAATGGATATTCATTTGGAGACAGCACTTTTTTTAAAATATCAAGTGATGATATAAACTCGGTAATTTATTATACGCTTGATGGAAGTCTGCCAGGTATAAATTCAAAAAAATACATTGATAGTATTTCCATAAATAAAACAGTAACAGTAAATGCAATTGCAATTTCTGAAGATGGAAATGAAAGCCTGCTAACATCAGCAGTTTTTCATAAAGCAAAATACAATATCAAACTAAACACAAATTATGATTCAAAATATCCCGGTGGTGGAAAGTATGCCTTGGTAGATGGAGTTTATGGCAGTGACAATTTTAATGACGGAAAATGGCAAGGGTATAACGGAAATGATGTGGATGCAGTTATTGATTTAGGCAATAAAAAAAATATAAATAAAATTTCAACTTCATTTTTAAGCGATGTGAACTCATTTATATTCTTGCCTGCATCTGTTGAATATTCAATTTCAGATGACAGGAAAAACTTTAAGAAATTATGCGAAATAAAAAATAAAATTTCTGAAAAAGATAAGAATGCATTTTTACATTCATTTGATTTTAATCATAAAAATATTTCAGCAAGATATATTCATATCAAAGCAAAAAATATTGGAGTTTGTCCCGCATGGCATAAAGGAGCCGGAGAAAAAGCCTGGCTGTTTGCCGATGAGATTTCAATTGAATAATTATTATTTTTAAAGTCGAACTTTAAAAATCATTTCAATAAAACATTATAAATAATTATGAAATTACTAAGCATTAAACTTTCAGCGCTAATTTTTATTTTTTATTTTTTGCAAACGTTTGCACAATACAATGGAATTAATATTGATGATTATATTCAAGACCCTGAGGTTATCGCTGTTAATCAATTAGACAAAACAAATCTATTAGTTCCATTTAAAGATTTTGATTCTGCCGTAAATGAATATTATACAGAATCATCCTATTACAAATCTTTAGATGGAAATTGGAAATTTTCTTTTGAAAATACCCCTTACAATTTTCCAAAAGGATTTTATAAGAAAGACTTTGGTGATAAACCATGGAATGAAATAAAAGTTCCTGGTGATTGGCAGATGGAAGGTTACGATCATTTGATGTACAGAAATATTCCGATGGAATTTTATCCTTACGATCCTCCGAATGTTCCCAAAGACATAAATCCAACTGGCTGTTACAGAAGAACTTTTGATATTCCAAAAGATTGGATGAATAGAAAAACGATCCTTCACTTTGATGGAGTAAAGTCCTGTGCCTTTGTTTGGGTAAATGGAAAATTTGTTGGATATGATGAAGGATCTATGACTCCGGCAGAATATGATGTTTCAAAATATTTAAGCGAGGAGAATAATCAAATTACTGTTTTGGTTACAAGATGGAGCAGTGGTTCTTATCTTGAAGATCAGGACATGTGGCGGTTCTCAGGAATTTTCAGAGATGTTTATTTATACTCAAAACCTTTAACATCTTTTAAAGATCTTTTTGTTCAAACAGATTTTGATAATGAATATAAAAATGCAACCCTTAAGATAAATGTAAAACTCAACAAGTCTACAGATGAAAATTACAAAGTAAAATATACTTTACTTGATAAGGATGAAAAGCAAATTTCAAGTGAATCATTTGAGACATTAAATAAAGACACTCTTTCAATTTCAAAGTTGATTAACAACCCTCATCAGTGGTCAGATGAAAAACCATACCTTTATACTTTGGTGATGGAATTAATAAATTCTCAAGGAAAAGTCGTAGAAGTTGATAAGAAAAAAATTGGCTTCCGCGAATTGAAAATGCTAAACGGCTTGGCCTGCTTGAATGGAAAACCACTTGTGATAAGAGGTGTAAACAGACATGAGCATCATCCTGATTTCGGACGTGCAATAACGAAAGATATGATGCTAAAAGATATTTTACTGATGAAGCAAAACAATATTAATTCCGTTCGAACATGTCATTATCCGAACACGCCAATATGGTATGACTTATGTGACGAATATGGAATTCTTCTTATGGATGAAGTTAATGCTGAATGCCATTATACGGAAAGTAATTTTTCGTCAAGAGAAAATTATTTCAAATCATATATGGATAGATTTATTGGAATGATGCAGCGGGATAAAAATCATGCTTCGGTTATAATTTGGAGTACCGGAAATGAATGCGGTTTGGGCAAGCCTCATTATATGATGAACGATTATGCCAGGGCAAATGATCCAACAAGATTTGTAATGCATCAATCAAATGTGCCTGATGGTGAAGCTCCGTATGTTGATATAATTGGCCCGCGTTATCCAACTCCTTCAACTTTGATGCATATTGGATTAACTTCTACCAAACCGGTTGTAATGGGAGAATATGAACATGCGATGGGAAACAGTGTCGGACATTTTGACGAATTCTGGAATATGATTTATTCTTTGCCGAAGCTTCAAGGCGGATATATCTGGGATTGGGTTGATCAAGGTTTAAATGAACAATTGACTTTAGTAAAAGATAAATCAAAATATAATATCCAAACTGTTATAATGGGAAGGCCTGAAATAATTGACGGCGTTTCCGGCAAGGCACTAAAGCTTAGCGGATTAGATGATTGGATAGAAGTATATAATGATCCGATTTTTGATTCGTTATATAATTCACTGGAAATTGATTTCGCAATCAAAGCTGATAAATGGTATCCTCCCAATACAATTATTTCGAGAGCGAGTCAATTTGGAATTAGACAGCCGTCAGCGGACTCATTAAGTTTTTATATTAACAATTATAAAAATTGTGTTACGGTTGGTGTTCCAAATGATTGGACAACCAAATGGCATAATGTAAAAGCTACTTTTAATGGAGATGAATTAAAATTATTCATTGATGGAAATTTAAAGGAACAAAAAAATATCACTGGCATTTAAATTATTCTCATTATCCGATTAATATTGGAAGAAACATGGAAGAAGATGCGGAACAGCATCTCGGCTGGATTTCAAATTGTGCTATTGATGAAGTGAAAATTTACAAGGACTTAAATGAAAAAGATTTAATTCTTAATTTGGATTTTTCACAAAGTGATCGATTCCGAGAAGATTCAAGCAAAAAAGTTACTGCCGATTTTTATGGCTCAAGCTCTTTCGATTGTAATGGTTTGATATTCAGTAACCGTGTTCCCCAGCCAGAGTTATATCAAGTAAAGAAAAGTCAATCACCAATACGTTTTGAATTGGCGGATACTAAAAACGCTAAAGTGAAAATTAAAAATTATTATAACTTTACCGACTTAAATGAATTTAATTTTAATTGGTATCTTTACGAACATGGTAAGCTAATAAGCAGCGGAACTGTAGATGTAAATTGCCAACCATTAAAAGATGTTTTGGTAAGCATTCCTGTTAATTTGAATATGGATAGCAATGAAAAAATTTTGGAGATAGATGCGGATTTAAAAGAATGCGCATTCATGGGCGAAAGCCGGATATGAAATTGCTTTTGAACAATTTGAAATTCCCGGTAAACAACCAGAAAGCTTTTTAACTGATACAAATGAAAAAACAAATTTGTTTGAGAATGATAAAGACCTCTTAGTTAAAGTAGGGAACTTTACTTATAGCATTAATAAAAATAACGGTGAATTAACTTTAACTTCAGGCAAAGATTCAGATATTAAATCCATAGGCCCTAATTTGAATGTTTGGCGGGCTCCAATTTCCAATGAGCTTGTAACCTGGGGAAAAGCCGAAGCAGAAGATTGGTTTAATCAGGGCTTGAATAGGTTGGAATTAGATTCAAGCACTTTTGACTATTCAAAATCAACTAATCAGCTTGAGGTTGAGTTAAAACAATTCTTTAGAGCACCAGGAAATAATGACCTGGTTATAAATAATTTCAATTATACTTTTTTAGATAATGGTTTAGTAAAAATAAATCAGCAAGTTGAGTTCTTAGGTTCATATCATATAGATTGGCTGCCGAGAGTCGGAATGAAATTTAATCTTGCAAAATCATTTGAAAAAGTTAAATGGCTTGGGCGAGGGCCATTCGAAAATTATCCTGATAGAAAAACCGGCGCAAAAATTGGCTGGTATGAATTGCCTGTAGATTCATTTTTTGTCCCTTATGTTGTTCCTCAAGATTATGGAAATAGGAGTGATGTTAAAGAGTTGCAAATGGAAAATACAGACGGCAGTTCAATCAATTTTTATACTGAAGATGAAATGAATTTCTCAGTAACTCCTTATACCAATTTAGACCGGGCAGTTTATCCTTTTCAGCTTCAAACCGGAAAATATTTAACCTTAAATATCGATACTAAAATTGCCGGGCTTGGGGGTACGCCTGTTCCATTAATGCCGGCTTACAGAGTTTATCCTGGAAAATATAATTATACGATTTATATGCTTGTAAAAGGAAGTGGTAATAAGTAAAAGTAAATAATTTTAAAAATGAAGTATTGAAATTGAATATTGGAATGACGGATTCCAATTCAGATAACGAAAAGAAAAATTTGGAGTGATATAAATGAATTTTGATTTGAAATCATCTTTGAAAAAATTATACGGAACTGATAATGAAAAACAATTAGAAAGGTATAATAAACTTCTTCAGTTGTTTAAACAAAAATTTTCAAGTCAAGATTATAAATTTTTTAGTGCACCCGGCAGGACAGAAATTTGCGGCAATCATACGGATCATAATCACGGGAAAGTTGTTGCCGCCAGCATCAATCTTGATTCAATTGCAGTTGCTTCGAAAAATAATGAAAATGTTGTTAATCTTTTTTCTGTTGGTTATGATAAACGCTTTTCAATTAATCTAAATAATCTTGAGCCTGTAAATGAAGAAAAAGAGTCAACTGAGGCACTTATTCGAGGAGTTGCAGCAGGGTTTGTAAATCATGGTTATAAAATTGGCGGGTTTAATGCAGTAATACAAAGCGATGTAATGGTTGGATCAGGATTAAGTTCATCTGCATCTATCGAAGTTTTGTTAGGAAATATTTTTAAACATTTTTATAATAATTGCGAGGTTACTCAAACAGAAATTGCAATCATCGGGCAATATGCTGAAAATAATTTTTTCGGGAAGCCATGTGGACTGATGGATCAAGTTGCCTGTGCAACCGGTGGAATAATTACTATCGATTTTTATGATCCTAAGAATCCATTGATTAAAAAAATTGATTTTGATTTTCAAAATACCGGATATAAACTAATTGTAGTTGATACAGAAGCTAGCCATGCTGATTTAACAGAAGATTATGCTTCGGTTCCCAAAGAAATGAAAGAAGCAGCAAAGTTTTTCGGCAAAGAATATTTTAAGTGAAATTAATCTTGAACAATTAATTTCAAATTTAAAACCACTTAGAAAAAAAATAGGCGATAGAGCGATTTTAAGAGCAATTCATTTTCTTGAAGAGAATAAACGGGTAGATAAACTTGGTTGAGGCATTGGTAAAAATAATTTTAATGATTTTTTATCTATCGTTGATGAATCCGGAAATTCATCATTTAAATATTTACAAAATATCTATTCAACTCATAATTATAACGAGCAGGGTGTTTCATTAGCTTTAGCGTTAAGTGATTTGTTTATTAGAGAGCATGGAGTTGGAGCAAGCCGGGTTCATGGCGGCGGTTTTGCAGGAACGATTCAAGTTTTTTTGCCTGAAGGATTAGTTGATGAATACACAAATTTTATTTCAAATGCTTTTGACAGAAGTTCAGTGAAAGTTTTATCAATTAGAAATTTCGGTGCTGTTTGTCTTGGATGAATTATAGCTGTTGAGGTTTTAGTTTTCTTGAAATTAAAACTTTTATATGTTTGAAAAACAACACTAAACCATCAAGATAGGATCATTCGTTCAGAATTATATTAGCCCAGTTTACAAAGCGAATAAAGTGCTTATTGAGCTTATCCATATCGGATTTGCTATAAACATCTCCCTGAATATGACACTATATTTTTATGATCAATCAATTTCTTGAAATGCTCTAAAGCTGAATTGTTCATCTGGTTGGGCGGTATTACGTTCTTTAATAAAGCGATAATATCATAGTGACTATCACCGCTTATCTTTTGAGATGATAACTTTATTGTTATTGCATCTGCATAAGCAATTGAAGAATGAATAATAAGTACGCCAGCAGCATTAAAATATTCAAAATCAATTGCTAAGTCAGATGCGCCTTTGAAATTTTCTGCTACTTTCAAAAAATCCAGATATTTTTTATTGTCGTACTTTTTGGAAGATATCTTTTTAACCATTTTTCAATGTATTTATTGATAGGCCTGAAAGCACTTTCCCTTCCTTTAGAATTTTATTTATTGGGGCTTTATTTTTCTTAGCTCTTTCTTTAAATTCTTTTTTAGTAATATAAAATGGAGCTAACGTTACTCCGTATTTATCAGAAATGTCATCTCTTAGTTTGTTGTTAATTTTTTCAATTACGTTCTTCTTTTTGGAATAAACTATACAAATATCGAGATCACTTTCGATATTTTCCTCTTTTCGTGCTACGCTGCCGAAAAGGATAACACTATCAGTTATATCTTTAAGCTTAACAGAAATATTTTTATAAAGTGAAGTTTTAAATTTTTGTTCTGCAGAAAAAAGATTGGATATAATTTCATTTGTTAAAAAGTGGTCTCTATTTAGTGTAAATAAATGCTCGCGTCCTCCTACCTGGCGTTTTACAACTTTTAGGTTTTCAAGATTAGTAAGTGCAATTTGAGCAGAACGCAAGTTTATACCGGCAAGACGTGCTGTTTCTCTTCCCGAAATACCAGCTACTCTTTCATTCAAAATTCGGAGCACCGATATATTGGCGGTGCTGGTAAAAATATAATTGAGTATATTATTTATTATCATAAATAAGTGAATCATATTTTAGTCATATGACTAAAATTGTAGTCGTTAAAATATGCTAATGAGAACAGAATTACAAATATTTCCGCAGATTACTCTAAGATGATCATGTCAACAAATCTCCCCAAATTTGCAGGGAATTAATCATTTTTTATCCATTCAATTATCGATTGAAAAACAGTTTTCCCGCTAACTTTATTCTTTGCCTCCACAATATAAATCAATTCAGTTGAAGATTGATTTGAAATTGAAACTTCAACTTCATCTCCAAAAAAACTTTCTGCTTGAAAAGACACAGTAATATTTTTTATTACGTGAGAGGAATGAAAATCTTTTAAGAAACAATCTAAAATCATTTCAACATACTTTGTATTGTTAACATGCTGATTTAAATCAAGGTCACTGTATTTAAATACTTTGCTGTCAACGATTTTATTTCCCTCACTTGAAATTATTTTTTCAGGAAAAGCTGTTAGTGCATTTTCTTCTGGTTTCATCAGGTAATTTTACTCCCATGCTTTGAAGGTCAGCTATTCTTTTGGTTTTAATATTTATTGGAAGCCAGGCAGTTGTAGCTTTAATTATCACATTTTCTTTATCATCATAAATTAAAAAATCTCTCATATAATAAAGTTTGTATTTACATTTAGGCCAGGTTTTAATTTTTATTGTTTCTGCATATTTGGGATACTTTTCAATTTCAACTCTGACCCAAGACAAGACCCAGCCAAGATTCTTTTCTAATAAATTATTATATCCAAGTTGAAGCTTATCCGCATGTGCCGCAGCGATGTCTTGCAGAAAAACAAAAATAGAATTTACTTTTAATCTGTTATTAAAGTCGGCATCGTTAGTGCGGATTGAAAATTCTTCTTCTAAAAATTCTTTCAAAATACTTCCTTAAATGGTTATGATGAGAAAACCTTTTTTCAAATTTATGTGAATTTGATGAATAAGTCTAAATAACCATTAGATTCATGAAAATAAATTTAATTTTGAAGTTAATAACAAACCACTCATTTTAAAATGCTTCCACTCAAATAAATCAAAGTATAACTTTCATAATCATATCATATTATTCGATAAACTTTTGGGGATAAATTATTTCCTTCGCCTTAAAAGTTGTAACAATTTTAAAATCACTTTCGTCTCTATGTAAAGATGCTTAGCAATCTTAAATACAATCTGCTGTTAAAGCAATTTAAGAATAGAATATACAGCTATTCAATGTATATGCTTAGAAACGGCATGGACGCAGATGATGTAACGCAGGAAGTTCTGGTAAGATTGTGGAAGAACATTGACAACTTTAATATTAATTCGGCAAAGTCTTATATAATGAAAATGACCCATAATCTTTGCCTTGATTATTTAAGACGAAGAAATTCATTTGGTAATAAGGAAATTGAAATTGATGATTATTTTGAGGAGACTTATTCAACAATTGATAAAGCTGATGAGCCCGATGAAATGGCAAGCAATGAAGATTTAAATCAAAAAATAAAAAATGCAATCGAGTGTTTGCCGGATAAATTAAAAAGTGTTTTTATCATGTACCAATTACACGGAATGAAATATAAAGAAATTAGTGAAGCTTTAGATATTCCTATAAACAGTGTGAAAGTTTATTTACGACGGGCAAGAATAAAGCTTCAAAATGAACTAAAGCAAGTTAGAAATGAATATGCAAATTGAAATTAATGAATGATTTATTGAATAGAATTATTGCCGTTGCATATGGCGATGCCGGGTTAATTGAAAAAATAAAAATATCATTTATTAGCGATAAAGCATACAAGAATTAAAAATATATTAAATGAATATAAACAAACCGCTAAAGCTGTTGAGCAAATTGAAATTGATAAATGCCCTGATGAAATAATTGAAAAAGTTAAAAATAATACCGGTGTTATTAAAGATAATGCATTATGTTCTCTGTTCTTTAAATTTTATAAATCAACTTTTACATAAACCGGTATTCACAGCAGCTATAATATTTAATTATAATTTCGTCAGTAGTTTCATTGCTCTTATTAAATCAGAAAAATCATGAACAAATTTCAAATAAGCATGTGGCTCTGGCAGAAAAACAAGTTAAGCAGTCAATTGTTTTTGTTAATAGAATTTTTGAAAGAACAGCCGGCAGAGTAGAAAACGATATTATAAAACAACAGGTTGCAAGACCAGTGCAGGAAGGTATTTCAACAATTAAATAATCTCTTTAAGGGAGGATAAGAAAAATGAAAAAGTTCTTTAAAATATTACCAATAATAATCGTGATTTTTTCAATCAATTTAGTGGCTCAAGAAAAAGGCGATTATTCAAATGATCCGGGCTATGTTGATTTCGGAGACCTATCAAAATTCTACAATGATAATGATGTAACCGAAGTCCTTGTCGAGAAAAATTTATTGAAGCTTGTGGCAAACGCAACTAAAGATCAAGACTCTGCACTTTATGATTTATTAAACGGACTTAAATTAGTTAAAGTAAATTCATTCAAAAATAATGGTGCTAATAAGGATGAAATAATCAGTAAAATTGAAAGCATTAATAAAAAACTTACTGCAAAAAATTGGGACAGAATTGTACATGTTAAAAGCGGTGACGAATACACAAATGTATTTATTAAATCAAACTCTTCCGATGATACTATTGAAGGACTGGCAGTAACTACCTACCAGGATGATGGCGAAGTTACATTTGTTAATATTGTTGGAAAGATAAATCTTGAAAGTATCGGAAGGCTCGGAAAAAAGTTTGATATCCCTTCACTTGGGGATATCAATAAAAATAAAGGGAGCTAAAAATGAAAACGAAACATTTTATAATTCCGCTTGTTATTGGTTTAACCGCGTTAACATTTACAGGCTGTTTTGGTGTTGACGGAGATTTCGTAAAAGTAAAATCAATGGTGATGAATTCGGTTGACGGCGGATTTAAAAAAGATGTGGAATTTTCTGTAGGCTCTGTTGGAATGTCTTTCGCAAGGCTTGTAGTAAGCATTGATGACGATGATGAAGATGCAAAAATGATTCTTAAAAATATTTCCGGTGCTCAAATTGGAGTATATAAAAAGAAGTCATTATACAGATGAGAATTTAAGTTTTCCTTATTAAAAGATTTGGATAAAAAGATGCGTGATGAAGATTGGAATGCGTATGTAAAACATGTTGATGGAAATGAGTTGACCGGTGTTTATGTAAAATATGAAGATGATGAAATTAATCAAGTCTACGTTATTAATATTGACAATGAAGATTTAACTATAGTTAGAGTTGAAGGCAATTTGGAAAATTTGATTGAATATGCAATTAAAGAAAAAGGCTTGAAGGATTTTCATTATAATTAAAAACCGTAAACCCAATTTCTTTAAGAAACCGAGCT
Organism: uncultured Bacteroidota bacterium; assembly: GCA_963777615.1. Taxonomy (GTDB): domain Bacteria; phylum Bacteroidota; class Ignavibacteria; order Ignavibacteriales; family Ignavibacteriaceae; genus CAVSWT01. The sequence goes on from CAVZSD010000047.1 coordinate 136,948, forward strand.
AATAAAACATAAGCGGTTCAAATACATCTCAACACAACAATAAAATTAAAAAGAGCGAAATAATTATTCCGCTCCTTAAATTTTAATTATTATAAATTAAAATGCACTAAATGCATAACCAACTTCAACCTGGAATTGACTCATTTGTAATTCAATGGTTTGTGCCCCAGGTGCTTCTAATGGATTTGCACCCGAAACTTTTCCTGCCGGTGCATACATCAATCCAAAATTGAGTTCGTTTGATTTATTTAACTCTTTAGAGAAGCCCAGAGTAATATGACTCTGTACAACAGCAGGAGCTAAAATGTTAAACATTATTTGGCTGCCTTCAATAGGTTGAGTGTTGTATGAATATCCACCCATAATTATCCAGCCGTTTCCAGCTTTAGCCATTACGCCAAATTTTACAACGCTAACATCTTTCCATCCAAAACCCCATCCGCCATCTGTTCCAAGAGCCTGGAAGTTAGGATTTGGAGTTCCTGTAGAAGTCACAGGCGAATTAGTTGTTAAATCCATTTTGTTACCAACAGATTTAACCCCGCTGTATAAAATTTGTTGAAAGTCTAATAATAAAGTCCATTGTTCATTCGGCAAAACTGCTACACCTGCAGTCCATGTAGAAGGAACATCAAAGTCACCGGCACCAGCAAATAGGCCTTGGTATTCTTTAAATTCACTCATGTAGATTTTAGTTTGATAGCTTGCACCGAATCTTACCATTTTTCCAAAATGTCCCTGGTATCCAATTTTACCGCCAAACCCGGAAGCAACACTATGAACATTTCCGGTAAGGGCGGTTGGGTCGCTTGAGAAACCGGCAAATGAAAGTAAACCTTGAGCAGCAAATCTTTGCCATCCGAAAATTGCACTTACACCAATTGCGTGGTCATTAGATAATTTAATTGCGTAAGTAGCTGCTACAAACATTTGTTCAATGTTTACACCTGTACCGGGAGAAGTTGGGTCGCCCGAAAGTAGCAGTTGGATAATTTGTATTCATCCCGCCGTTGCCGTATGCGGCTAGTCCGAGAACCATATCTTTATTAATTTTCCAGGCAGCCCCAAGAGTAGGGAAGAAGAAGGTTTTGGAATCACTTGAAATTGTGCCGGGAGCTAAACCAAAAGTTCCCGGGTAACCTGAAGGTGCTCCATTAACCGTATATTGTCTGTCAGGGCTAAACATAGCAACGTTTATATCATATCTGCTATTGCCATTTAGATAAACAATGCCGGCCGGATTTGAAATTGCACCCAGTGAACTTAATGAAACTGCTACACCAGAACCGGCTAATGCGGAGTACTTGATTCCGTAACCATGCCTGAAGTAACCGTCTGTCGCATAACTTGTTGTTAAAAAAAATAGAATTGTTATGGTGATTAGAATAGTAGATCGAAGTATTTTGAACATGTTACTGCCCCATTATGTTGTTTAAGTTAGTTGTTAGTTAAAAGAATATTTGAATTTTTGTTGTAGAGACACTCCGGTGGAGTGTCTTTAATTTTAATAATTAAGTTATTTATTGAATTTCTTTTATGCTTCATATTTAATTAAGACGCTTCACCGAAGCGTCTCTACTTTATTTCAATATTTCTTCGGCTTCAATTTTATTTTCATGGTTTTCCAATAGCAGAAGCTGAATATCTTTCAAATGTTTTGTGTCAGTTTTAAAATCAACAAGATGATTGATTAAGTAAAACAAGTACGTCGTTGTCAGCCAATTAACAAATTCATCTTTAGTATTTAAATGTTTTCTCATGTTCAAAATTATCCATGAGAAATGCTGCCACACATCAAAGCATGATGAACAATTATTATAATTTGAAGTACAGCATTGCCGTGTAGTTTTTAAATCAGCGTTGTAAGCGAGGAAATGTGGTGAATACGGTTTTGTACTTTTCATTCTTCCGGTATTGATGGGATTGTTTGTGCTGAAATTTGTACAAACATTATAGCCCCATTTTTCATCGTACAATTTCCCGGAAGAAACAATTTCGCTTACGTAAGTCGACATTAAAATCATGTCCGGAAACATTTCAATCATTCTAACTATTTCCCGGTGAACTTCTTCAAAACCATTTTTATGATCGAAAGTATCACCTAAGTTTTCTTTATCGCTATAAAAATTAAAAAGAACCCGATTACCATTTTGCACACATCTTGTTACTACTTCTTCAATTTGATTTGCATTCCCTGCAGTTGTTGTATAATAGAAAAATGCTCTCTCATCATTTTTATAATTATTAAGAGCAATCTCGAAAGTATTTATTTTACCATTCCCGCGAAGTAATGTATCAGTAGAATTGTTTCCCCAAACAGCAACTCCAATTGGTAAATTTTCAAATCCTTCATTAGGAATTTTAATAAGGCCGTTAGTCGCTACGCTTAAATTAAAATTATCATAAAGCTTTTTTAATCTTTTAAGTTCAAGTGCAGGTTCGCCGCCAACAATTGTGATAAAATTTGTCCCTCTTTCTTTTTCCTTTTGAATGAACAAATCAAATTCATTTTCATCGGTTGGCGAATCAAATAAATTCATTTTTTCTGAAAAGAAATAACATCCTTTGCAGCGCAAGTTGCATCGATTAGTTAAATCAACTGAAATAGAACGAATGCTGCCTGCTTTTCTAATTGAAGAGTACAATTCTTTTAAGAATGGGTCTTGCAAATATTCACTTAATTTATTCAGCATAATTTTTTCTCATGATTTGCGTTTAATATTTCCATTCTATCCTGGTAAGTCTGATTTATAATCTGATTTTCAATATCAATACATCTTTCATTTTCAATATTTCTTAAAATTGATTTTCTAATTTTATTTTGATGAACATAATACGAAGCTTTTACAAGCATCTTATTAAAATCAAACTCTTCATAATAAATAAAAGAGTTTGCAGAAATCTTTAGCGGGTGCTTTGAAAAATTATTTGACTCATGTATGTCTGTTTGCTTAAGGTATTCGCTGTCTATCATCTTTTCTTTCAAGCTTTCAGCGAGAGATTTTTCTTTTTTACACAAGTCGCCTTCAATTACAGGGCGGTCGAAATAGGTGCGTGCTTCTTTTATAAATAAATTTTTAATTTTAATTTGAGTTAAGCTGACGTCAATCTGTTTAATTGTAATTAAATTTTCTCTTAGCGCTTCTAATGCAAGAGTTCTAAAATCTTCGTTAGGACAATTCCAGACAGAGGTCATTGTTTCAAAGTTGAAGTCAAATAAATAATTTCCAACGATTACAACAGCATCATTTATTAAACCGCCACCTGTTCCAGCGATTCTTTTCCCTTCGACTTCAATTTCATTTGGCAGAACAAGTTCGGGATTGATTTTGAAATCTTTTAAAAGACTTGCTGGAAGCGTAAGAAAATGTGAAAATATTTGATTAAAAGATTTTGGAGCTCTGGAATTGTGAAAAATAAACTGATAGAAAAGCTGGTTAGAATCTAAATAAGTTGCCCCGCCGCCGATGCTTCTGCGGATGACAGGCAGATTTAATTCGTCGCATTTACTTGAATCAAATATATCCTCAAATTTTTGATGATAACCCAGGCATAAATATGGAGTTGAAGTCGAACATAAAATAATTGTATCCGGAGAATCTTCTTTCATTAATTCAGCTACAGAATGATAGTAAGCTTGTGTTTTCCACCATTCTATTTTACCAAGATTAATTAAACGGATAGGCCTTGTCTTCATTAATAAGCTTCAACTTTTTGATTAATAATTTCAGATAACTGCAATTGATTCTTAATCTCAATTATATCAATAGAGTCAGGTAAAAAAGGATAATCTCTGAATTCTTCCCCTGGACGATAAGAACCGTAAGGGCGATTGCAAGCCATTGAACCATGCCTGTCAGGGCATCCATCCGTCATAAAGGGAATACCTAATTCAACAACATCATTTAAAAGTTTTTCATCTACATAAAGGCAGTCAATATTTTTGTTTTCATCAAAATGAATATGAGATTTAGCAATTAAATTATTTTCAATTAAGAATTTAACGAGCTGAATTCTTCTATGCCTTTTAATAGGTTGTCTTTCAACCAACTGCATGGCAGAATTTGGTTCGGCGTTGAATGAAAAAAGATAAGCGGCAATACTTTCGGATTTTAATTTAAAGAATAAGTTTACAAGGTCGTAATCGGTCTCACCCAGTCCTACTATAACATGGCAGTTTACATTCATCGAACCAAAAATTTGTCTTGCTTTTCTAATCACTTCCCAGTGCTGATTCCATTCGTGAGGGCCTTTAGCACCTCTGCCGCGTGTATTATAAAATATTTCTTCATTAGCAGCATCTAATCCAAAACCAAGAATATCAACTCCTTCTTCTTTTAATTTGTACATCAATTCTTCAGTAAGAGTTGTTGCATTAACTAATCCTGAAATAGGAACATTAGGAGCTTTGGCGTGAATCTTTTTTGTCATTGCCAGTAAATCATCATTTGACCTTGCATCCTGAACCTGCGAAATACAAACGCGTCCAACTTCTTTTTTATTTTCAAGTTCGCCTATTTTTTCAGCAAGGGTATCCATGGAAAACAATGGCCAGCCTACTCTTATAAAAGTATTATCTTCGGGTGAACCGGGACGTTCGCGGGCAAGACCGCAATAACTGCAATTTGCATAACAGCCTTCAGGATAATTTTGAAGAAGGTTAATACAGCCGCAGTCGCTGTCTCTTAAAAATTTCCCGGGCTTTAATCCAAGCTGCATTGCAGCAGCCATACTTATGCGTGCGTGGTCAGGGCTTATTTCAAACATTTCAGCTTGAAGCTTTTGTGGTACATTTATTTTAGGCATCATCATCTCCGTTGACAAGTTTTTTAATTACAGGTACACAAAAATTTTGAATTAAACTTTTCATACTATAACTCCGCAGCAGCTATCAATAAATTCGAAGTCAAAATTTTTTTCATTTACATATTGAACAATTCCTTCTGCAGGAAATGCAATCCCATTTAATCCTGCATCAATAGCAGCTCTATCAATTTTCTGTTTGAAGTCACCCATTGGCCTGGCACAGCCGAGAATTATTGGAATATTCGGCAAGTCATTTCTTGCTTTAATAAAAAACTCATTTATCTCTTCAAAAGAAGGAAGTTTATCCACAGATATTTTTGTTCCGGGAATAGGCATCATAACTAATAATACAAGCATTTTCAGTTGATGGCGTTTAACCATTTCCAATGCTTCATATTCGCCTGACATTTCTCCGAAATAATGTCCAAGAAGTATATGTGGAATTGCAGGAAGGTTATACTTCTCAAGTCTTTCTAAAACGTCTTCATAATCTGAAGGTTTTTTATTTAAGTGATAAATTTCTTTTACAGTTTTTTCGTCGCCGATTATATCAAGCATTACACTATCCAGATTAACTTTTGCAAGCTCTGCGCAGGTTTCTTCATCGGGTAAGCCCGGATGAACACTTACAGATAACTTTAATTCCTGTTTTACTCTTATTAAATCCGGAATATATTTTAGCAGCGGTACTCTTCCGCGTTTATCACTTCCACCGGAAAGAAGAATTCCTTTTGTTCCATCATCTGCAAGCTGCCTGCACAAATTGAACAATCCATCTTTGTAGTTGGGAAGGTCAATCATTCCTTTCAATGAATTTGTTTTGCAATGCTCACAATTCAAAGCACAATTAGTTCCGGTTGTGCTAATTGAAATAAATTTATTTCTTTGCTGGTTTTGATATTCTGAAGTTGAATAGCTTTTAAAACCAGGGGTATAAAATTTTATTTTATTACTGAATAAATTTTCTTCATTGGAAAGAATACTTTTATTTTCAATGGTTAGGTTTCCATTTCCTAAATCAACCATTTATTTCTCCCGGATTCACAAAACAGCCGTAAGTGTCTGCCTGCGGGGCAAGCTTTACATTATTCTTTGCATTATTGATTGCATTAAAAATTGTTTTTTCTAATTCTAATTTTGGAAGGGAAGATAATTCCCCGTTGCAGCGTGAATAAACATTTGAAATTGTCTCCAACAAAAGCTTATCATTGCTTGAATGCCATCTTAAATTTGATTCAAGGTCTGCGACAGCATTTTCAGAAGCAAAAAAATCACCGGAAATAAAAATATTTTTGATTGTATTTCCTGCCATCTTCACTTTTACATCAATTAAACCGTAGCTTGTTTTTAAATTTGCTTGGCCTTCAAAATCGGGAACATCATTAGTCTGGTAAATCCATTCATTAGATTTATATTTTTTTTCTTGAAGATTTTTAATTTGATTTAACTCATCAATGGTAAGTTTCTGTTCTTTAAAATCAATATTAAAAATAGTTAGAATAACCTTTAGTAATACTTTCTTTTAACTCATCCATTGAATATGAAATTTTAGTTTCGCTTATTACAGTTGTTATTCTATCTTCAACTTTTTTTATTTCTTTATCAGATATTTTTTCAAAATGCGTTTTTAGAATTTTTAACATCAAAGGAATATCCATATCCAACAAAACAGAAGCGTGGAATAATAATCCGCCCGAAGCATCTCTGTACAAACCAAGTCCGGCTAATTTTTTACCGTTTATTTCAATGTCATTTTTCCCTTTGAAAGCAGAAGCAATTCCTAATTTATTTACACCATTGATTATTCCTTGGGAGAATTTTTGCATCAATTCTTTTACTTTACCGTAATTATCTTCAGTTCTTCCCGGGACGATTAATGCAATTCCAAGTTGATCTTCACCCATAATAATAGCACCGCCACCTGTAGGCCTTCTATTAATATTTATATTATGCTTTTTGCAGAAAGGTATGTCGATTTCATTTTCAATATTCTGAAATCTCCCCACCAAAGCAGAATAAGATTTGTAAGTATAGAGCCTTAATGTTGGTAGTGAAGTTTTTTCTCCAACTCTTTTGGCAAGAGTCTCATCCGCAGCGAGGCCGTATGAACCAGAAACAGAATCATCAATAAGTAAACGCCAATCCATCAAAATTTAGCTTTCTAATTTTTCCATTTCTGAATCTATCCATGAAGATATTTTGTTACCATAAATGAAAGAATCTTTTTCATTCTGCCAGTTTGTACATTCAACTTTAATAAGCCAGCCTTTATCATAAGGATCATTGTTTATTAAGGAAGGATTTTTTGAAGCTTCAATATTTACTTCAACAATTTTACCGGAAACAGGAGCAAAAATATTTCCAACCATTTTTGCAGCTTCCAGCGAACCGATTGTTTCATTTTTATTTATTGAATCAAGTGATTTGTTAAAACTTACATAGGCAAGTTCGCCAAATGAATCAAGTCCGAATTCATCAATACCGATAGTGGCAATTTTATTTTCTTCATTATACAATACCCACATATGATTATGTGAATCGTAACTTCTATCTGTCGGTACATTATATTTTTTATCTACATTCATTCGTATTCCGGATTATCATTATTAATCGAATATAGAAGCCAAAAAATTCCAACTGCAATTGCAATGCTGCTAAAGCTGATTGATAAATTTCTATAAAGGTTATGGCTTCTCTCGGCAAATTTTAAGGCAACAATTCCCAATACTTGCGAAAAGAACGTGGTTCAAAATAGTTCCTATACCAAATGAAGTTAAATACATTGCTGC
>CAVZSD010000048.1:0-18908 GCA_963777615.1 uncultured Bacteroidota bacterium
GCTGGTGAAGTTTATGCAAAAGGCAATAATGTTATGCTGGGATATTATAAAAACGAATCGCTTACCAAAGATAGTTTTGAAGATGGTTGGTTTAAAACCGGCGACATTGGATTTATTGATGTAGATGGTTTCCTTCATATCAGCGGAAGGAAGAAAAATGTTATAATAGCAAACAACGGTAAAAATGTTTTTCCGGAAGAAATTGAAGATATCTTAAACAGAAGTCCATTCATTTTAGAATCGCTGGTTTACGGTGAAGAAGATAAAAAGCACGACGAGACTATTGCCGTACAGATTGTTACTGATGTAGAAGCCTTTATAGATTATTCCGAAATGAATAGTGTAGAGATAACACCTGAATTAATTAACAAAATAATTTCGGGTGTTATAAAAGAAGTAAACAAAGAATTGGTGAACTATAAACAGATAAAGAAGTTTTACATTCGTGAAAGTGAATTCGAAAAAACAACTACTCAAAAAATTAAAAGATACCTAGTTAAAAAAGATGGCGATAGCCTGGTTTAAAATAAATTATGATTTTGTGTACAAGGTCAAAAACTCTGCGAACCTCTGTGAGACTCTCCGTGTAAAAAGAAATCACACAGAGTTCCACCGAGAAAACAAAGAGAATCTCAGAGAAATTTGTGATGTTGTTTTACATAATAAAAATAAATTGGAAAAATTATTTTATCTTAAATGGTTCCATGTTCATCATAATATCATCAGATAACGATTTACACTTAGCTAAATTAGCTTCTGCTTCATCTGTTAGATAATTAATTGCTTTAGCTTCGGTTAATATAACAGGCATCCGGGGATGCAGTTTCTTCATAAAATGGTTAGAAGGTACCGTGATAAAGGAAACATAAATTTCGTTGTTTTTTTTATAATAAATTGAAGGCACATAAAATACATCAACGCCTTCAATATAAATTCTTTGCTGCCTCTTTTTACCATCAATATGTACCCATTCGTAAAATGCAGACATCGGAACTAAAGCACGGTTTTTATCAAAAGATCTAAACCAAAAAGGCTTTTCTTTTATAGTTTCAATCCGTGAATTAATAATCAAATGTGATTTAGGTGAAAACTGAATTCCCCAGGCAGCATTTGTCATTTTATTGTTTCCGCCATCTTTATAAATGCATTTAATTTTATTTGTAGGACGAATATCAAATATTTTTAATTCTTCGTCCTCTTCATTTTCGATAACCAAATTATCAAAAATATTTTCAAATGGATTTGCCATTTTAGCTTCAGGGAAATACCCTTCAAATCTTCCGCACATATATATTCTATAAATATTACTGAGAATGAAATAATCGTAATTTAGAAAATTAATTATTATAATAAACTTGAGTTTTAATAAAATTTTAATTTATGGTAAAAGATATTTCAAATGTAAGTTCTTTAATAAAATATTTGGAATATCTTTTAGATTATTCTGATTTAATATATTCACAAAATAATTTAACAGAAAATTTATACAAGGATTTAAAAAAGGAAGCTCAAGTTTTTCATGATAGAGTGAGCAATACATAAATTATTCCTCCATTAGTGAAGAATGAACTTTTAAAAATTATGATAAATGATAAAAATACAAAAGTTCTTTGCGTAAATTATTTTGGAGTGTTTATATAGAAAATCATTGTTTTGGAAATACGATTCTTCTTATGAGGATATTAAAAGTGAACGAAGACAAAATATTAAAGAATATAGAGATCGACTTGAAAATATTTATAAATCATATTAGTTAAAAGTTAATTCTAATTTAATTATTACCGTTGGTATTTAAAACAAAAAAGGCGTCTTAAAAAAACGCCTTTGTACAATTCAAAATAAGAAAATTAAAACATCAACTTAGCTGCGTGGCTTTAGCTTCATTAACTACGATATTTCTTCCGTTTAATTCCGAATCATTCAATGCTTTAATAGCATTTTGTGCTTGTGTAGAATTCTCCATTTCAACAAAACCAAAACCTCTGGACCTGCCGGTTTCACGATCTTTTATAACTTTTGCTGAAACAACTGTGCCATGCTCTTCAAAAGCATCTTGTAATCCTTGATCATCTATTGACCATGGAAGAGAACCTACAAATAATTTAGTACTCACTAAAGAACCTCTAAAAATAATATAATATAAAGTCCGGCTTAATACCGGGGAGTCAAACATAATTATAAAATTTTAAATTAACTAATTAATAAATGGTAATTAGTCAATTTTTAGCGGTAATTTTTTCAGTTCTATAATAATGACCCTAATGAATTCCAAGATTCCGCAGGGAAGGAAAATCTTTGGATAAAGTGAAGAGGGTGACAATGGATATAAACTCATATCTTTTTATGAATGGAAGTGAAAACCATATCAAACTAAAATTTAGAAATTCAAAATTATTTCTTTTTATATTTTAGTTTAATTCCGTATCTTAAAACTATCCCTGCTGCATTCTACCTTCTTGTGCTGTTGGACATTATAAATTCCCAAATTTTTCAACAATATTTTTTTCGGAGGGTTCAATGAAAATATCTGTTTACTTGTTTGGAGCGCTTCTCATTTTTTCAGTTCTCCCAAATACTTTGGCTGGTGACAATGCTTGGAAAAAAAAGGAGTTTTTTTCGTTTAGCTTATTCGGAAGGGATCACAACTGGAAAAATAAAGATAGTCTAAGAATTTACTATGGTCCTATTAAGGTTGGATTTGATGTTAATTATTTGAGAAGCACGAGTGGTTATGATTTTGACGGCAATAAAAAGGACAATATTAGGAGGGATATTTATAGTAGACTAAACGAAATAATTTATGGAAGGTATAGCGGTGGGAAGAATAAATATAGGGAATTCGAAATGGGGTGGGGTGCCGGGGGAGAATTTTCATTTATAAAAGAAAAATGGAAACCAGGGGATATGAATATGTATGGAGTAGGATATTCTGATAATGGTTTCACTTTTACTCCAGGAGCTGATATAGGAACGAGAAGATTAGGAGGAATTCGGCTAAGCACTATCTTAGGACTAAAATATCAAATTGATGGAACTAAAGATGAAAGTAATGCAACAGATAAGCAAAATGCATTGGGTGTATCTTTGGATTTTATGTACAGATTATGCCATCACTCGAAAGTTTATGTAGGAATGAAATATTGGGATACTTTTGCCGGAACCCAAAAACAAATAACATCATATGACTATTTTACCGAAATGCCTATTTACTCAGATGTTAATTATGACGAAGGAAATCAATTAGCAATTTATGGCGGAGGCGATTATAAATGGTGTTGGGGAGATTGCGGCTGGGGATATGCTGGGGCTCAATTAACTTATTGGAGTAAGACAAAACAAACTTTTGGAGATTATACTGATGATAAATCTGCGGCTAATTATCTTTCGATTTCCCCTGAGGCTGCATTTAGATTTAAAGATTTTCCATTAAATATTTCTATTTCCGGTTCATACAGAAATGAATATGGGATTAAACAAGGTATAATCGGTTTATCAGGGAAAAATGTTTTGAAACCCTCCATTGCTTTGGAAGGCAATTTTAAGTATAGTTTTTAGATAATTTAATAAACCCGGTTTCTCCCAAAAACCGGGTTTATGCTTTTAGATTAAAAAATTTATTTAGATTGATTTTACAGATAAATATTTTACCATCCAAAAATGCAGAGGGGACATATCCTTAAAAACTTTATAAACAAAATTAATTAGATTTTTATTTTTTAATTCATCAAGATTATTACTTTTATAAAATGTATAAACCGATTCATGCAATAGAAGCTCAGCATTCTTTGAATCCGGGTTAAATCCTTTGGGAATTTTTTTGTACTGCTTTCCGCCGAGTGAATATTTTTTATTCTTTAAAATATTGTTTCAAAATTTTACTTAACTCATCTCCGGCTTTAGTGTTTGCAACCAGATGCCTATATCTTTTCAGCATATCCGGGGGAAACATATATATGCCAGCTCCAATAAAAAATTCTTTCGGATCAATGTGAAAATAAAATCCCGGGCTGTCCATTTTCTTTGAGCCTTCCCAAAAATAAACTCCAAGATTTGTTTTATACGGAGATTTATCTTTTGAAAATCTAACATCGCGGTGAATCCTGAAAATTGATTTATCAATTTTGGGTATGGCAGTTATAAATGGGGAAAGTTCAAATAATTTTGCCCCCATGTTAACAACAAACTCCTGAGCCGGCTCGAAAAAATTTTTACCGTATTCTTCTCTGTGAGCTTCAAACCATTCCCGGTTATTATTTTTTGAGAGTTTTTTTAGGAATGAAATCGTACATTCCGGAAAATTATTTCCTGATGATGATTTAACCAATTTTTCCTCCATGTATAATGTTTTAACTTCTTGGAATTGAAATGCAATATTAAAATTTCATTTCTTTTTAGTCAATAAGATTTCGTAGTTAAATTAAAATGCGGAGAATAAGAAATATTCTCCGCATCTATCGCTTCACTTAGCCTGGTGGGATTACTTTATGGAGAGTAGTATTTCATATTTTCATTTATAAATATCATTAATAAAATATTTGCCTTATGTTTCAACAATTAAATTTTCACGACTTGTATTTAAATAAAATGGCTTAAAAATGTAGTGTTTCAGATAACGCTGTGATTTAAAATAACTTTAATAAATAAGAGCTTAATGTGAAAAATATTTTGAATTTTTTATTAGCAATTTTTTTAGGTATTCAATTTATTTCATGCAGTAAAGAAAGTGAAAAACAGCCGGCAGCTAAAACTCCTTCGTACAAGTTGTTTAAGTTTGATAAAAAGTCAGGCAATTGTGATTCCATAAAAACACCTTGTGCTGAAATAAAATTTGAATATCCGCAAATAACAGATGCTTCCAACAAAGAAGCAATGGATAAAATTAATCAAGCAATTATGAGTGCGTTACTTGCACCTTATGGTGAGGATAAGACTTTTTCAAATTTTGATTCTATGGCTATTGATTTTCTCGAAAGTTTTAAGGAATTCAAAAATCAATTTCCCGACATGCATCAAAGCTGGTCAATAGAAAGAAATATTTCTGTAAGTGATGTGAATAGTTTGGTATTTAGTTTAACTAATATTGAATATTACTATATGGGAGGAGCCCATCCCAATTCAACCACAAGCTTTATTAATTTTAGTATGAAGACAGGAAAAGCAATGGAGCTTGATGATTTACTTAAGCCAAGCTTTGAAATTGAATTAAATAGAATTGGCGAAAAAATTTTTAGAGAAAAACAACACTTAAAACAAGGTGAAAGTTTAACTAAAGTCGGCTATTGGTTTGATAATGATAAATTTGAATTGAATGATAATTTTCTAATTAAAGATAATGGCTTGTTATTTATATATAATGCTTATGAAATTGCTGCTTATGCTATCGGGCAGATTGAAATTTTTATCCCCTATTCTGATATAAATGATTTAATAAAGGAAGACAGTATATTAAAATTATATTTGAATTAAATTAAAAGATAAGTGAATGGACAGACAGGAATGTCTGTCCTAAATTCGTAATAAAAAAAATAATTATTGAACAGTTATTGTTCCTGTCATCATAGTATGGATTTTACAGAAATACTTAAAAGCTCCAGCTGCAGTAAACGTAAATGAAAATTGGCCATTTGCCCCAACATTTCCTGAATCAAACAAACCGGAAGGAGAGCCTGGAGTCCCGCTGGTTACGGTATGTGCAAAACTGTCCTTGTTAGTCCAAGTGATTGTAGTTCCAACCGCAATATTCATATCTCCTGGCGAAAATGCCATGCCCTGCATAAATATTTCATTTGTTCCCGGGGTTCCACCATTGTTGCTTGGCGTAGTTGAATAGTCCTGGTTTTTATTGCATCCTGTTACTGATATCAAAGCAAATAAAGTTAAGAACAAAAAAATTAATTTAATCATTTCTATTTTTGACGAACGCATTTCTGCCTTCCTTTCATTGAAGTTATTTGAAATATGATTTATTATAAAATAGTAAGGCAGTTTCGATTTTATTTCCTTATTAGTGATTTATTACTATATGTTAAATAGTGCTTATTGAATTGAATAAGTGACAGACATATATATGAAAAACGATACTGAATTTGAACTAAAAAAATAACCGTCTCACCCCAAATGTCGGGATGAAACGGTTATTTTAATTTGTTAGTGAGGAGATTCTTATTTAAGTAATATCATTTTTTTAGTAGAGCGGAAATGATCGGTAGTTACGGAATAAAAGTAAACGCCGCTTGGAATATTACTGGCATTCCATGTAAAATTATAATTACCAACCGGTAGAACTTTATCTAATAGCTCTGCCACTATTTGCCCTAAGCTATTGTAAATTGTTAGAGTAACTTTTTCAGAATTTATAATCGAGAATTTAATACTTGTGGAAGGGTTAAATGGATTAGGATAATTCTGAGAAAGCGAATATGTAAGAGGTAACCCCGAAATTGCTTTATCTTCTTCAACTCCTGTTATAGTTGCACTATCTAAATTAGCCTGAGCAACAGGCCATACCCCAGGCGATGGAACACTTACTCCTTTTGTTATGCCGCGTTTCATACTATCAGGGCCAAAATAATATAATGGCCAGCCTTTATAAGTTAATTGTGTATGCCCAAATACATCTATCATTTCAAAATTATTTGTATCTAAAATTGAAGGGACTGCTTTTAAGCTGTCTTCAAAAATCGGCCAAAACCCGTTGTTACTAAAATCCGATTTAGTGTAGTTGTTTTTGTTATAAGTATCAGGTGTAAAAATATAAAGTGTGTTGCCATATTCGTCAACAAAATATTGAACATTTTCCTGCCCAGGCTGATATTGGCTGTTATATTCTACACCGTCATTTCCAACCAGCTGATTATTCATTAACATTATAGTATAGTTTGGTTTTGCAACAAACCAAACACCACCAACATTTTCTCCGTTTACATCGCCGGGAGTGTTATCACCAAAATAATAATATAAAGGCCATCCTTTATAAGTAGTTTGCGGAAGAGTATCGTCACGCATAATAGTTCCAAAGTCTTCCGCTTCAAGCCCTGTTCCAATTATTAAACTATCAGAATAAAAAATTGGCCAGGCAGTAACACATCCACCATTACAATCAGAAGTGGCGGTGTCTTTATCTTTAGTAAAAAAGTATAAAGTATTTCCAGCTCCATCTGTTAGAATGCTGCCATATTTACTATCAGCAAGCATTACTTTTTCGGGTGCAGCTGAAACAGAAGCTTGAGCAACAGGCCAAACACCCGGGGAAGGAACACTAACGCCACGTGTATTTCCGCGTATCATGCTGTCAGGCCCAAAATAATATAGCGGCCAGCCTTTATAAGTTAATTGTTTTTGCCCAAATACATCTATCATTTCAAACATGTTTGAATCTAAATTAGAAGGAACTGACTGAAGACTATCTTCAAAAATAGGCCAGAAACCATTGTTACTGAAGTCTGAATTTGTATAATTATTTTTGTTATAAGTGTCGTGAGTAAAAGTATAAAGAGTGCGTCCATATTGGTCAACAAAATATTGAACATCTTCCTGGCCAGGCTGATAGCTGACTATTATATTCAACACCATCATTTCCAACAAGCTGATTGTTCAACAGCATAATTGTATAGTTTGGTTTAGCTACAAACCAAACTCCGCCAACATTTTCTCCATTGACATCCCCGGCGGCATTATCCCCAATGAAATAATATAAGGGCCAGCCTTTATAAGTAAGTTGTGGTTTACCATCCGAGCGCATTATTTTATCAAAATCTTCTGATTCCAGTCCCGTTCCAATGGTTAATGTATCGGCATAAAAAATTGGCCAATTCGCAACGCACTGCCCATTACAATCAGAATTGCTTGTATCTTTATCTTTTGTGAAATAGTATAAAGTCATACCGTCACCATCAATCAATATTTGTCCATATTCGGCATTATCGATAAGCATTACTGTTTCTGAAGTACTAACATGAGCTGCTTTTGATGTTGAAAATGAATTGAAAGTTTTAATAAGTTTATTTCCGGAATTACTTCCATAAATAGGATATAAAGTAATTACAAGGAATAAAACAGAACAAAGAAATTTACGTTTCATACTTAGCTCCTTAATATAGTTATTGAAATATTATTTTAACTTATAACACATTTATTCTAATGATTAAGCAATTCTCTATTTTAAAATTGATATCCAATTGATAACAGAATGGACCGTATCAATGCCGAATATCGAATTGGTTATGGAATTTTATTGACTAGTGTCATCAAACTGCTTAGAGTGACAAAAAAAAATAAATATTTGATATTTATCACAATTGATTTCTTGAAAGAGAATTAAAGTCTAACTCTTTTATCTTTGCAACTTAAAGTTTGAATCATAAAATGAATGGCAAGCGGCAATGAAAATTAAATAATCTTTAGATGACACAAGGTTAAATTATGTCAAAGTATATGATGAGCTAAATAATATTTTTAGTTTTCCTTAGATTGAAAATTTATTTACATCTTGAAAAGGCAGAAGCATGAAGATAAGTAAGGAGTTAAAATCTAAAATTCATTTGCACTTAAGATTCAATAAGTTCATATCCAGAATAAATATACCTGAAGTTATGGTTTTGATATTTTTAATTAGTGCTTCTAGTACAAACCCGCAGAGTAACAAAGTTGAATATGGAAACAATTTTAAAGCCGGCCATTATGCTAACGTGAATGGAATAAATCTTTATTACGAAACTTATGGAAGCGGCAAACCGTTAATTATGCTTCACGGAAACGGCGGTTCGATAGAAGCCTTCAGTAAACAAATTCCTTTTTTTGAAAAGTATTATCGTGTAATTGCAATCGACAGCAGGCTGCAAGGGAAATCCAGCGGATCACCGGACTCTATTTCTTATGATTTGATGGCCTCAGATTTTAATGCTTTGTTAAATCAACTTCATATTGATTCAGCTTATGTTCTTGGCTGGAGTGACGGCGGAATAAATGGAATAATTATGGCTTTAAAATATCCTGACAAAGTTAAAAAACTGGCTGTATCGGGGGCCAATACTGTACCGGACTCAACAGCATTTAAATATATTGATATTCTAGATATGAAAAATTTTGTTGAACATGATACTACCGCTTCAAAAATAGAAATTGCACTTAATAAGATGATGCTTTACGAACCGAATATTTCGTATGACAGCTTTCGTCACATTCAGTGCCCGGTATTAATTATGGCAGGCGATCATGATGTAATTAAACCTGAACACACGATAAAAATATTTCAATCCATTTCAGGTGCCGAGTTGTGCATATTTCCTAATTCCCACCACAATGCATTGCAAGAACATCCAGTACTGTTTAATCAAACTATATTTACTTTTTTTAGGAAATGATTATCATGTCTGTTTAATATTTGAATAAATAAATCAGTAGTTAAACTTAAGAATAGGCAAGTTAATATAATTGGGGAAACAAAATTAGATGAGTGCTTTGGATTAATTATTTTTTTTTAAGAGTTTTTCCATCTCCCTGGAACTTTCAGCTTCATTTGATTCACTTTCAATATCTTTATTTAACCTAATGCTATTTTCAAATAGCTCTTCTGAAAGCTCAAAATTATCCATGTTATTCTGTATCATTCCTTTAATTTTATAAATATCTGCAATTGATATAGTATCATTTATTTTGCAAGCTATCTCCATGGCTTTATTTGCATAAGCATCGGCAAGAGAAGAATTATTTAATTGTGTATATATAAATGCTTTGCCAATATAAGCAATTGCACAATTTGAAAGATAGTTATTTGCAAGGGAGAGAGTTATGCATTTATTAAACTCTTCTAAGGCTGCGTCATAGTTTTCCATTTGTTAACAGCATTCCTACATTATGATATGTTCTTGATAAACGGCGGCTATCTTTTACTTCTTGAATCTTTTTAATTGCATTTTTGTAATTCCAAATTGCTTTTTCAAAGTCTCCCTGCACAGTACTAATAATTCCTAGGTTAGTTGAAATCATTGCAGAAGTATGAAGATCTTCTTCATCTCTTAAGAAAACCAGGGCATTTTCAAAATGTATTTTTGCTTTTTCAAATTTTCCTTTTTCACCGTATAACGTTCCAAGCATATTTTCGCATTTTGCCAATCCTTGATTACTGGAAACAATAAAAACATTTGCATGGCTTCAGAAATGAAATAATTTGATTCATCCCAAAGTGCTTGAGCCCAATATATTTTAGAAATCATCAATGCTGATTCTGCGTTATAACAGGGAACTCATCATTAGAATTTAAATTGAAATATATATTTTCTGAAATTTCCAGTGCAAATGAATTTTCTCCTGCAAATAACATAAGCTGAGATAAATCAAGAATTAATTTATAGTATAGTTCTTTTGATAGAATTTTTTCACTGTTCTGTTATAATCATATCAATCAATAACCGGTAATTAGTGCTTTCCGGAAGTTTATATTCAAGTGTGATTTTTCTAAATCAGAAATATCTATTGAATCTTCAATTATAGAGTTGAATCATCTTCAAGCTTTTTAAAAAATCTTTCCGCTGTTTCAGAAGATAAATATTTTTTAATAGATTTTTAAGATCGATTAATAATATTGTCGATTATTATTTGTCATATAATATTTTGTCTTAAGCTGCCCGGTTATCTAACATTTTTTCAATTTGATTGACTTTAATTGAGGCATTTATCTCTTTATAATAGTTGAATGAATTATTTAGATAAAAATTTTTTGATTCACGATTATTTATTTCATTATAAAGTTGTCCTAACTCAAATGAAGTTTCGGCAATATTTATTTCATTTTTTAGTGAAGTATTTATTCTTAAGCTTGTTTTTAAGTAAAACTTCGGAGGAGTTATATTTTTGAAGTTTTTTTTCTATAATTCCTTTAGTTTTATAAATATCAGCTATGGTTAGTTTATCATCAATCGAATGGCTAATCTCTAAGGCTTTATCTGCAAACTCAAGAGCTTCTGCTACAGAATCAATGGCAAACAAGGCTTGAGATTTTGCATGATAAATTAAACACAATGTTGGCAAATAATTTCCTTGCTTAGCGAATTTTATACCCTCGTCAAATTCTTCAATTGCAGAAACATAGTCTGTGGATTCGAGATAGATTATCCCAATATTTAGCTTCGCCTCTGCCATGCCTTTAGTGTTTTTTAATGCGGAATGAATATTTTATTTGCACTCATTAAATGTGTTAAAGCTCATTAGCACGATTCCCATTTATATTTTCAATTAAGCCAAGGTTGGTTTCAAGTTTTGCTACCAATTCCGGATCAGATTATCGCTAGTTAGAAAAGAAAGCTGTTCAAAAAATGTTTTTTTGCATTTTCAAAATCTCCGAAATCTGCGAAAATAGTCCCAAGAAGATTTTCACATTTAGCTACCCCTAAAATTTTACCAGCAAGT
Organism: uncultured Bacteroidota bacterium; assembly: GCA_963777615.1. Taxonomy (GTDB): domain Bacteria; phylum Bacteroidota; class Ignavibacteria; order Ignavibacteriales; family Ignavibacteriaceae; genus CAVSWT01. The sequence continues at coordinate 11,407 of CAVZSD010000048.1, forward strand.
TTTGTATTCCAATGCAGCTTCACTAAGTGATGTTATACATTTGGACCAATTTGCTCGTTTGCAATATAATAATTGCAAACCCAAACAGCACTTCTGCTTTTTGACCATTGCTTAAATGTATATTTATCGGCTTTTCTATAAATTTCAGATGCCAGATCCAATTTACCATTTGATTCACAAATTTTACCAAGCTCTAGTAGTAATTTCAGGAAATAATTGAACTCCAATATTCTTTTCTGAAAATGTTATAATTCTATCGATTTTAATTCTATCAGAGCTATTGTCAATATTTATATGCAATTGTTCTTTATAAAAATCATTTATCTTTTCAGAAATGCCCTCTTCATCTTTTTCTTGAGTTAAATTAAAGCTTCGTTTGTCAAAACTTTCAAGCTCAAAATATGAGCTTAAAAGTTTTGTCCAATTCAGAATCAAATATTTTATTGTGGCTTTTTCATTTTTTAATTTCTTTTACAGAATTAATTAACAAAACCATATCTTGAAAAATGAGGAAGTCGTGCATTAACTATTTGCATTTTACCGGATTGCTTTTCAACATAGATATAATCATAGGAAGCCTTATAATACTTACCGTCTTCAGCCATATAAACAAATGTAACTTTTGATGGATCTACATTGCTTAAATCAACACCCATTATAGTTAGATTATAAATAACCGGTTTTGAAAAGCTGCCTGAAGGTGAAAATGTTGCAGTTCCGTTTTGATCATTTATAGACATTGTTGTATATCTACTTCCCTGGAAAGAATAGCGTTGAAATCTTGCATTAGCAGTTATTGATATCCATCCAAATGGGCCTCCAGCATAACCAGTGTTGATTTCTAACAAAGATTCGTCATTACCATAAAGCATTTTACCAACAGAAACATCTTTCTTTAATGATGACTAGCTGGCAATGAAATCCAATTAGGCTCATTAACCACTTGATTATTACTAACAGAATCTTGCGGCGAAAGTATATTAGATTCCTGATTACAACCAATAACCAGCAATGATAGTAACAATGATTGATAAGAAATATTTGATCATTTTATTTTTCCCTCTACTATTATTTATTGTATTTTGAATTTCCATTTTCTATCCCTTAAGTAAGTAATTTATTATTCTCCCCTAAGGGATTCTACTATTCAATTATCGTCATTATACAATCAGAATACCAAAGTTCGATAAGTAAATTGTACCTGAGGATTTTTTAACAAATACATTAGCGGTAATTTTTTCCTTTTAACACTAGCAAGAATTACTGCATTAATTCAATACCTTGTTCCAAGAGGTGCAAGGAGTAAACAAAGAAAATTGTAGAATTATTTATGTATTTTAGGACTAAACTATGGTTAATTGTAAAACTTGTCTTGCAAAGAAATTTCATATTTTTAGATGATAAATGGAGGAGCTTATTTTGAAAATAAAACAAAAAAAGAGCATTTCATATTCAATTTTTTTAATATGAGCTTGTCAAATTTGATTTAAAATAAGTTTGATTTACAGTATTTATAATCTTACAATTATTGAATTATTAATATTTTACTAAATCTCCAATTAGTGAGCATGAATTAATGGAAAACCCAAGTAATTTAAATCACTTTCTTTTTGATAAAGGCAAGGGCAATAAAACATCTTTTCAATTCGATAATTTCCCCTTGGCTCATTTAATACTTGACCGGGATTCAATTGTATTAAATCTAAATGCCCAATGTTCGGAATTACTTGGCTGCGAAACAAAAGAAATAATAGGAAAAAGATTTGAAGATTTTATTCATCCGGATGACAGTGCAAAATATTATGATGCTTTTAAAAAGTTAAATGATTTTAACAATCAAATGAGTTGAGTTGAGGATTAAAAGAAGATGAAAATAATTATTTCCACGCGTTATTAATAATTAATTTTGAAACCTCAAATGCCCTTAACACAAAATACTATCTGCTAGCATTGGTGGATTTTACTTCTTCTAAAATGAAGGAAGAATTCGCAAAAGATAATGAAGCAAGATTTGAAAACATGGCTAATTCAGCTCCGGTTATGATATGGATGGCTGATGTGGACGGCCTTTTTAGCTTTGTAAATAAAACATGGTTGAACTATACAGGAACAGATATAGGTTTGCAATTGGGGATGAATTGGTTAAAAAATGTTTATCCTGATGATCTTGAAAAAATGATTGAAATATATAAACAAGCAATTCGGACAAGAAAATTGCTTTTACAAATGAATTCCGATTTAAAAATAAAAATGGAAATTTTGAATGGATGATCATTAATGGAACTCCTCGAATGAACCAGGAAAATATTTTTATGGGATTTATAGGCTCATGTACAAATATTAACTCGCAAAAGGAATATGGAAGATAAGATAAAAAAAGTTAATGAAGAGCTTATTGAAGTGAATAAATCAAAAGACAAATTTTTTTCAATTATTTCACACGATTTGCGAAATCCATTAGGAGCACAAATGAATCTATTGGAATTAATTGTTGAAGATAATTTGATAAAAGAAGGAGGTGAAGAATTAATTAATGAAGCCTTAAATACTTCTAAGCAAGCCTTTGGTTTGATGGAAAATCTTCTGGAATGGTCAAGAGTGCAGCTAGGAAAAATTTCCATTAACCCGGAGAAATATCAATCTGTTACAATTAGTCGAACGAAAGCAAAGCACTTTATGAACAAAGCTTAAAAAATAAAAATATAGAACTTAAAATTGATGTTCCTCAGGATATGAATATTACTGCTGATGTTAAAATGACAGAAACAGTTCTAAGGAATTTAATTGCTAATGCAATAAAATTTACAAATCTAAATGGAACAATTATAGTTTCTGCAGAAAGAAAAAATAATTGGGTTACTGTTAAAGTAACAGATAACGGTGTAGGAATACCAGATGGAAGATATTCAAAAATTATTTAGAATAGACAACAACTACTCAACAAAAGGAACTGCAGAGGAGACTGGCACTGGTTTAGGTTTAATTCTTTGCAAAGAATTTAGTTGAAAAACAAGGCGGGAAAATTAATGTGCTCAGCCAAAAGGGTTCCGGGTCAACCTTCTATTTTACTTTACCTGCTGCAGATTAAAAATATATATTTTATTATTCTATTTTCCACTCCCATGCATTTTTAACCAAACCGAGTATTGAAAATTTAACCTTATCTAATTTTTTGTTGCAAGCAAGAATATTATCAAACCAATATAAAAAAGTAACAGGCTCATCATTATGAAAAATAATCTGAAGTTTTTTATAATACTTAATTTTTTCGATTTCTGGGATTCTCTCTTTTAGTTTATTAAGTAATGAATCTACTTTATGTATTATGATAAGATGGGAAATTAAGATATCCTTTTTCCTTGTCGGAATTCCAATAAGGATTTAATTCGATTGGTACCGGAATTGTCCATCCTGCAATCCAGGCATTAAATTTCCTATTCATTAATCCGTTAACAAATGTTCCCATTTCATATTTTTGAATATGAACATTAATCCCCACTGCTTTTAAATTGTTTTTAATTATTGTTGCTGCATATTCCCGGCGGGGGTTGCCTGAATTTATATATAAATCAAAATCGAATTTCACATTATTTTTTTCTAGTACGCCGTCTTTATTTTTATCAACCCATCCATTCTTTGCAAGTAATCCTTTTGCTTTATCGGGATCGTATTTATAAGCATTTATGCTTTTGTCAAAATAACTTTTAAACATTGGAGAGACGGGAGTTTTACAAATCTCACCATAACCTTCCAGAAAAGTATGAAGAATTTCTTCCCGGTTAATAGCATAAGTTAATGCTCTACGAACTTCAGGTGATGAGAAAAATTTATTAGGTTTTCTCGATTTACCCGGCTCATTATTATTCCAGCCTACATAATCATAATCCCGCCCTCTTAAAGAAATTATTTTTAAATTATTATTTGATTGCAAGCCGGAAACATCTTCACTTTTTACATTATCCATAAGATCAATTTCGCCGGTTTTAAGCTGCGTAATTCTTGAAGTATAGTCAGGAATTATTTTAAAAATTATTTCTTGAACATTATCAGGGTTAAATAAAAAGGAAGAACTGTCCGCATCTAAAATTATTGAAGATTCTTTTTGCCACTTTTTCAATTTAAAAGCACCACTTGTAACCGGCTCAAAATTTTCTTTAGCGGTTTCCATTTCTTTTGCAGAATACTTTTCCCAAATATGTTTTGGAAGAACTTCTAAATTTATGTCAAGTAAAGAAGGCAGTGCCTCTTTCTTAAAATAAATAGTTAGAATTCGCGGAGAAATAATTTTAAATGTTTTTGCTGAGTCTATTTTCTCTCCATCAATTGTGTTGAAATTTCCAAACTGCCCTGAAAATCTTGTATCTGCTTTTGGATCAGAATAGGTTTCTAATGAAAAAATCACATCGTCAACAGTAATAGGTTTGCCATCCGACCAGCGGGAATCATCTTTTAAGTATAAGGTAATAGACGAAGAGTCGTTACTCCATTCCCATTTTTTAGCAAGCATCGGGGCAAAATCTATTCTTCCTAAAGAATCATTCCATATTTCTTCGGCAGGTTTTAAAAAAGTAGATCAATCAAATTCCCTTCCATCACATTAAATGCATACATTGGGTTAATTGTCTGAACATCATTTTGAACACCAATCACAATTTTATTATTTTCTTTGTTTTTATTTTGTGAGCAGCCTTGAAAGCAAATTAAAAAAGCTGCAATTATTGTAATTAGTTTTAACGGTTTAGATTCTTGAAAAGTATTGATTATTTTTTTTGAAAGACTCATTTTTTGCTGCTATTTTTTAATATTTAATTATATTGATCAGTTAATTAAAAGTTAACTTTTTTAATTATCGCAAACAAGAATCAATGAACTTTAAATATATCTTTAGCAATTTCAATCGATGAATTAGATTATGTAATTTTAATATTAATCTTCATAAGCATAGAAAAGACTAGAATGAAAATTAAATTTATAATACCGATCGCAATATATTTTGCTTTTACAACAAACTTATTCTCCCAAACAGCTGCGGTAAAAACAGTTGATCATGTTGATTTAAAAAAATATTCTGGTTTGTGGTACGAGATTGCACGGATTCCTAATAAATTTCAAAAGCAATGTGTAAAAGGAACTACAGCGAAATATACAATTGATGAAGATGGTGATATTAAAGTTGTTAATTCATGTATTGATGAAGAAGGTGAAGTTGATGATGCTGAAGGAGTAGCCAAAGTTGTGGACAAAAAAACAAATGCGAAATTGGAAGTAAGTTTTGTTAGCTTTCTCGGTATACGTCCTTTCTGGGGCGACTACTGGATTATCGGCCTTGATGAAAATTATAAATGGGCGGTTGTTGGAACACCAAATAGAAAATATGGCTGGATTTTAAGCCGGACAAAAAAACTTGATGAAGATACGATAAATGAAATAAATAATATTTTAAAGGATAATGGATACAACACAGACGATTTTATTGAAAGTAAACAAGATTAAATATAGCAACATAAATAAACCCAATTTCTTAAAGAAATTGGGTTTATATCTATTTATTGAAACGCACGAATTAGTTTTGCATCCTATTGTTAAAAAAAATAGAGATTAAAATGAATTACGAAATAAAAGAATTTCAAACAGATGTAATTGAAAAAAGTTTTGAAATGCCAGTGCTTGTAGATTTCTGGGCTGAATGGTGCGGGCCATGCAAAATGATAAGTCCCATACTTGAAAAGTTAGCTGAAGAAAATAAAGAAAGCTGGCAGCTTGCTAAAGTTGATACTGATAAAAATGCAGAGATAGCTGGTGCTTATGGTGTGCGAGGAATTCCAAATGTAAAGCTTTTTAGAAAAGGTGAAGTTATTAATGAATTTACCGGGGCTTTACCTGAACCGCAGATAAAAGATTGGCTGAGGAAATCAATTCCCAGTAAATTTGCAGATCAAATTGAAAAAGCAAAATTACTTTTAAAGAACGGCAGCATTGAAGACGCAAAAGTTATACTTGAAGAAGTTTATCATGGAGATGTTAATAACAATGATGTTAAAATATTGTTAGCTAAAGATTTTACTTTTTGATGATGTTAAAGAGGCATCTAAAACTAATTCAAAATTCGGACAGGAGCATTGAAAATCATGAATTGGTTGAAGCGATGAATACAATTGCTAGAATTATTGAGTCGAGACGAAAATACATTCACTGATTCAGAAGTTAAAAATAATTATTTATCAGCCGTTATTGATTTAAGAAATCAAAATTTTGATTCATGCTCTTGAAAAGTTTATTGACATAATAAGAAAAGACAGAAACTATGATAATGACGGTGCAAGAAAAGCTTGTATTGCAATATTTAAATATTTAGGAGAAGATCACGAAATAACATTAAAGCACAGAAGGGATTTTGGAAGTGCGCTTTATATGTAGGCTAAATAATATTTCTTAACACTTTGAATAATTATTGAATAAATTCAAACTGTGAAATTTTACTATTCCATTCAATCATGTGAATATCCCAATCATGATAAGCAGTTCTTCTTGATCTTTACCCACAAAAACGTACAAACAATTAAGCAACTAGTTTAATATTATTCTTCTGTTCGAACTCAACCGGAGAAACATATCCAATAGTTGAATGACTTCTTTGTCTGTTATAAAATATTTCTATGTACTCAAATATTTTCATTTTAGCTTCTTGCCTGGTATGAAATTGTTCAAAGCTTACGAACTCCGACTTTAACGTGTGAAAGAAACTCTCCATCACGGCATTATCATAACAGTTACCTTTTCTACTCATGCTTTGTATCATTTTATAGCCATTTAAGGAGTTCCTTACTTCGTAACTGGCATATTGACTGCCTCTATCGGAATGAAATATTATTCCGGGGTTTTCACCACGTTTTCTTACAGCTTGTTTTAATGCTGATGTTACCAATGAGGCTTTGATTGTTTTATCCAATGACCAGCCTACAATCATTCTGGAGTAAAGATCCATTATGCAGCTTAAATATAACCATCCTTCCTTTGTACGAATGTATGTTATATCTGATACCCAAGCTCTGTTTTTTTTCGTAAAACTAAAGTTTCTTCCCAACAGATTTTCGGCTACCGGATAGTTATGCTCCGAATTTGTTGTTAGTTTATATTTCCTTTTAGTCTTTGCTTTTATATCGTTTTCTCTCATAATTCTTACCACTCTTTTCCTATTGCAGCCATATCCCATTTTTCACAGGCATTCGGGAAATTAACAGGATGGGAAAATACAGAATGGCTAAACAGGCCTTTCCATAAATTGGTTCATCCTGATGATTTGGAGATGGTGCAAAAAAAGATCCAGGAAATTTTGTCTGGCGTGGAAAGTGATCCCGTTGAAGTAAGAATACTTTGCAAATCGGACGGATATATAATGGTTGAGGTTAATCCATCCCTGTATAAAATTGCTGAAGATACTATAGGCATATTAGGAATAGCAAGGGATATTACAGATAAAAAACAGGCTGAAGCTTCGTTAA
>CAVZSD010000049.1:0-115526 GCA_963777615.1 uncultured Bacteroidota bacterium
AATACACTCCTGAACTTAAACCATTTTGAATTGATGAAGGATTAAATTCAATTTCATAATTGCCTGCATTTTGTTTCTTATTAACTAAGGTTATGATTTCATTGCCAAGTAAATTGTAAACCGACAATTTTACATCAGTGCTTGACGGAACTGAATACTTAATTTTAGTAGATGGGTTAAACGGGTTGGGATAGTTTTGAAATAATTTAAAATCATTTACAATTATGGAGCTTTCATTTATGCCTGTAGGAATCCCTTGTATAAGCACTTGTTTATTTCCCGGAAAATATTGAGTATCAAATCCTAATAGACTGAGATCTATTTTCGTTGTAGGTACAATCTCCTGGACTATCCATTGATTCTGTGCAATCCAAACTGTATCATTTGCAGTAATTAATGGAATAGCAATTTTCGGAGTAATCAAATAACTAATTATATTCTGAATATTAAATTTTTTGCAATTAAATTCTCCGGCTTTTGTTTGGATAATTTGATCTGCCAAACGAGTTCCTTTTACTTCAAATCTTATTGAAATTGCGCTGCTGTCAATATCAAATGTAGTATCCATTGAAAGAATATTGTAAGCCAGGTATTGAACTTGCATAAAATGATAATACGAAAACCACCCGCCATTGTTTAGACTGCTTAACGCTCTAGATAAACTAATATTAGAACTGGGAGTAGAAAGTAATATATTTAATTAATGAATCTATATTTAAAAGTTTGTAAACGAGTAAGCATCGCTGCCATCGAAAGAAATAAATGTTGTATCTATTGTTGGACTAAATGGAAGGCCCACGTTGAGTCCGACTTTTGACACAATAATATTAGCTGTTTTACCATTGTAATCTTTAACGGCAGCAAGTGAGTTTGTCTTAAAATATGTTAACGAGCTTATTTCATTGTTGACAGAATCGAGAGGAATTTCTTCATAATTCCATGTGTTCCAGGTATTTGATGGGAAATATGATGAAGCATTCTGAGCAAATAAATTTAAATTTCTTAATGCTGCAAAGAACACAATATACTTTTTCATGATATCCTCAATTACGTGTTACTAAATATTTCCCTTTAATGGTTATTTAAAATAAACTTCAATAGTAAAACTGAATGTATATGAACTAACCTAATCTAAATTATTCTTTTGGCGTTATTATAAAAAAGATACAGCCCAGCTTATAAATTTGAATTCGAAAAGAAATCATTTTTTATTTCACCAAAATCATCTTCTTCGTACTAGTAAATTCATCAACTTTCAATTGATAAAAATACACTCCGCTTGGAAGGGGAGAATAATTATTCGTCCTTAAATTTGTTGTAAATTCTACATCATAATTACCGGGCTGCTGCATTTTGTTTACAAGAATTTCAACTTCATTTCCTAAAATGTCGTACACCTTAAGTTGTACTAAGGCCTCACCTTTTGGGAGGTTGGCCTGCCACCTTGTGGGAGAGGCTGGGACTGAATATTTTATCGTCGTTGATGGATTAAAAGGATTCGGGAAATTTTGATACAATTCAAATTTAGAAGGTAAGGATTTTACAGTAGCAACAGATGAATATTTAAAAGCACCATCGTTATCTATTTGTTTTAGCCTGTATTCTACTTTGCCGTTAAAAGGATTAGTATCAACAAAAGAATATTCTTTAGGTGAATTACTGCTCCCTGAACCCGGTACAAAACCAATTTTTTCCCACCTGCTGGATTCTGACTTCTGACTGCTGAATGCTCTTTGAATTTCAAATCCGTAGTTGTTTATTTCTGTTGCTGTTTCCCAATGTAAATTGATTATGTTGTTTTTTAAGAAAGCATTAAAAGTAGTTAATTCAACTGGCATTTCTCCTGTTTGGAATGTTAAATTATCATATGAATCGAAACCTGAGTGTCCGGTTCTAGTTAATGTAATATATTTTATGTCATTTTGGGTAATTGTATAGTTAGTACCATTAGAACGTATATATACAGTTGCAAGCTGTTGATCATTTTCAGCAAATGCTTCGAATAGGATTGTTCCGGAGTGGCTAAGTACATCAATTAAGACCTGTGATTGAAGACTTACAAAATCAATTTTAATAGGCAGGTCCGGATCATTCTCCTGCATAACAGGTTCACTTCCTTCAATATAATAATAGCCATTTTTTATAGAGTCTACTCCCTGTGAAATGTAATCATTTGTTCCTATTAGGGAATTGGGAGTACCATCAAATGTTATTATAGGAGGTATTCCAGCCGGCAGATCGGGTAGGAATGTTAAATTATCATATGAATCGAAACCTGATTGTCCGGTTCTAGTTAACGTAATATACTTTATGTTATTTTGGATAATTGTATAATTAGTACCATTAGAACGTATATATACAGTTGAAAGCTTTTGGTCATTTTCATTAAATGCTTCGAATAGGATTATTCCGGAATGGCTAAGTACATCAATTGAGACCTGTGATTGAAGATTTACAAAATCAATTTTAATAGGCAGGTCCGGATCATTCTCCTGCATAACAGGTTCGCTTCCTTCTTTATAATAATAACCATTTATTATTGAGTCCACTCCCTGTGATATATAATCATTTGTTCCTATTAGAGTATTGGGAGTACCATCAAATGTTATTGTTTCACCAACACTCAAACCGGAAAAAAATAAAAAAATCATAAAAGAAAGTCTTAAAAAATATTTCAAATGTTTCTCCTTATAAAACTATAAACCAAAAAATAATTTAATTCCTAACAACACCTGGTTAATCGCCACAGCTCCAAGTATCAATCCCATAACCCTGCTAACTACACTTGCTCCGGAATCTCCAATTAGTCTGTGTATGTATGAAGCAATCATCAGCATTATAAGTGTAAACACTAAAACAAACATCATGATTAACGCCATATATATTTGGTAAAAAATGTCAAAGCGATGATTATCAGTGAGCAAAACAATTGCAAGTATAGCTCCAGGGCCAGCAATAGATGGGATGGCGACAGGAAATATTGCCGTATCCCTGCCGCTTTTTATAATCTCTATCTCATTTTCAGGTTTGCTTTCTCCGAAAATCATTGAAAGCGAAAAAAGAAATAACACAATACCTCCGGCAACCTGGAATGCCGACAGCGGAATGCCCATCTCTTCCAATAAAAACTGGCCCGCAATCAGAAAAAAAAGAAGTATGCAAGCTGCTATGAGAACAGCCTGCACTGCAATTTTTTTTTTATCTCTTTCAGGATGTCTTTGAGTTGCAGCAATAAATACTGGTACTGAACCAATTGGATCAATTACAGCCCAAAGAAGTACAAAAGCACTAATTATTTCATTGAAGTGCATATTCTTTCTTTTCTTTTTTCAGTTCTTCTTTAACAACGGCTTTAATAAAGTCAGGCCTATACCAATATTTTACCTGCCTGCCGTTGATGTACAAGTAGGGAGTTCCTTGAATGTCAACTGCAGCTCCTGCTTCAATGTTATTCTTTACTCTTTGTATAACATCTTTTGAATCCATACGTTCGCTGAATTTAGTCTTATCCCATCCATGTTTTGCAGCAAGGCCGAGCAAAAAATCACGGTTAATTTCTTTTTGATCTTTAAATAGTGAATCATAATAGCTCCAAAAGTCCCCTTCTTCTTGTGCACAAATACCGGCACATGCAGCCAGTCCGGAATGTTCATGAAGCTTACGTTTCATATAATGATTTATCGATTGATCCAGAGGGTAATTCATAAAATAAAGTTTGGCTTCTTTTCCAATTTCCGGCCATATAGTTTTCATGCTGTCATATAATTCTTTGCACGCGGGGCATTCAAAATCGGCAAACTCAACAAGGGTGACTCCTGAGTTAGTGTCGCCTTTAACCGGTGCTTTTGGGTCAACCGGAATTTTTACTTTTGGTTGTTTAAAATGTTCTTCAAGCGCATCTGCCATAACAAATGGTTTCTCTGCTTCCTTTAATTCGGGAATACTTTTTTCATATTGTTTTATTCCAACAAAACCAATACTGAACATCCATAAAAAAGTGATGCTGTATATAATGGGTTTGGGAGAGAATGTTAGATCAGAGATTAATCCTAAAACACTTTTTATGTAGGAAAGAAGAAAACTTCCGATTTTTTTGTAGGAGATTCCCAGAGAAGGCATTAATAGCAAGACTAAAGATATGTTAACCAAGTACATTCCGACGCAAACCGGGCATAGTACTTTAAGTATTATTAATTGTGCGGCTTTGTAAATAGAAAACAACACTGATGCTGATGCACCAATTAAAACAAAAGATGCGGAGGCTGCAGTTCTTTCTTTGTTCTTTCTTAGCAATGATGTTGTTAAAGTTAGAACTGCCCATAAGTAAAATAAAAATCCGAACCAGGCTACAGGGATTCCAAACATGGTTGCATATTTTGTAGAGAGTACGGCATCACATGAAATCCATTCATTAAAATTACAGATACCGCCATTTACTACTTGATGCTTGGCAAGTTGAATTGTTAAGTTAGTTGCATAAAGAGAAAGGGCACCGCCTATAAGAGTTACTAATAATGCAATAACTAAATACTTTTTTCGTATTTCTTGCTTTTCCTGTAAATCTTTTATTTGTTCCATTATTCTTCTTCTTAATTGTTTAATAAATAAGTTATAGTGATCTGCCTTTATTAGACTCATACAACTTTTTTGCTTTTGATAATGATTGATAATCGAGTTGACAAATAACACCTACACTCAAATCACATGTCTCCGGCCGGGGGACAATAGTATTAAACCAATAAGTAAAATCACTACCGCAAGTTGTCCAAACGTTGCCGGCATTTTTCTTAGAACGGTTTTCTGTACAGCTAAAATTTTGAGCATAACTGAAAGGAAGATGAAATTGTTTTGATTTATCTCCACCGTTTGTTTCAAACCAGCCTGGACTATTAGACCATTGAACTCCTCCATAAAGTGCATTGCCTCCGCACCACTCTACTGATCCATTAGCATTGTACCAGCTACTGCCGGTTCCCGCTGAACTACCGATATAAGTATAGAAAGTTGAAGAAAACGGATAACAAGAGCCTGAAGCAACCCTTTTTTGGAAAGGAGTTATTAAATCAAAAGCTTTTCTGTTATCAAATAATTTATTATCTAAACTTCCTTTACCTACATTAGTATCGAAAAATATAACTGCCGTTTGATTATTACCTGAATTAGATAAGCTGAATGTAGTTGTATTCGTGCTTAAAATTATCTTGTTATTCATATTCTTGAAGCCGAGTACATTTTGTAAGTAATTGCCTGCTGTACCATTAGTCCACCCTGAAAGAAGCGTATTTAGTTCAGAAGCATTTGAAAATTGCCATTTTGTATATCCCCTGTAAATTTCGTTTGTTATATTGCTGTTTCCTTCATTATAACGTCCCACAGTTACGCCGCATTTGTTATCAATAGAATTAAAAGGAGAATTGCAGTCGTCTCCGTGTGCAAGAGTGAACTCTTCTAAAGATTTAACCCATAACCTGGGAGTTGTTTCACTATACTGGATAACAAAATGATCATCTGTATAAGGAGCTCCTGCATTAGTAAACTGATCCGTAAGTGCATTATAAACATTGTTAGTGAAAGTACCTGCTTTGTTACAGTATAGAGAAGCATTATCATTGCTGCATACTTCACCTACGGAATCGGCGGGGTAATTATCATCATCATCAGCGGCAGCAGCTTGCCAGGCTTTATAGTGCAGTGCTTCATTAAGAAGAAAAAGTCCTTCGGCCTGGTAATAATAATAATAATTTGTAAACTGGCTTACTTTATTATAGTAATCAACATCACTAAAAGTATCATTGCCTGGTGTTTGAATTGCTTTGACGCATGCAGTTATAGCGCCTGATGAGGGCTGTATTAATTGATTTGCAACAGTAGTTAAAATTTCACCCATTGGAGTTTGACTGGTATATTGGCCGTCAGCTAAAACTTGATCAGCCCAATTTGATAGGGTAGTGTTGGAAACCCTTCCGCCGTTAGCAGCAGTAGCAACATAGCTCCTGTACAATGAAGTCAGAAAATCAATTCTCCCGGTTTGAGTAGTAAGGGCAGTCTGCTGAGCACTGCAATCCAGTACAAGAAGCTGATTATTAATATCCGAAAGCTGATTCTGTACGGCATTTAGCTGGGAAATAATTTGCTGTAAACTTTCATCAATTTTATCTAGCTGAGCAGAATAATCGGGGCTGTCATCACTAAGCCCCATGGCTCCCAAAGCCCAGCCGGCGGCAGTGTTCCCTATTTTACCTCCTGCTCCTTGTGCAGCACCTTTAAATAATTCAGTAATGGCACTGCCGCCGGCACTAGTATTGCCAGGGCCGACGCCATCACCGCCATTGTCAAGATCATCAAGAAAATTGGTTAAAAAGTCGCAGTTACTTACAACAAGAATGGAAAATACGATAGATACAACTAGGAATAATTTTAACAGGGTATCTTTTAATCTCCATTGTTTATCTGCCGATCGATTTCTCTTTATTAATTTCACTTTAAACCTCCTTAATTTTTATAAACTACTTTTTGATTTAAAATTATTTCCAAACACACTTTTTGCGTTTGTAATTGTTGATGAAGTCATCTTACAAGTAATTCCGGATGCGGAACTATCACATGTTGCAGGCCTTGGTACATTGAAATCCAGGAATGCAGTAAAATCATCGCCGCACTTAGTCCACACGCCGCCGGCATTTCTATTTGAACGGTTTTCAGTACATGGCTGGTTATTAATATTCAAAACCGGCCAGCGGAATTGAAGTCCGGAAGGTTCCCAATTGACACCATTCTGCTGTGCTACATAGCCTGGTAGAACTGAAAAGGAGAAAGGTGTGGTATCATTGTAATCGCTCCCGCAGTGTCTGTTATGGGCAGTAGCATTGTAATAACCATTCCTGTTAGAAGGTACATTCGAATTTGTAGTATAATCAACCGAAATATAGTAAATACCCTTAAGTACGTTGCACAAATTACCTTGATGCCTAGATTTAGTTAAAAGACTTTCGAATTGAGACGTTGATACGGCCGGGGCCCCTGGTAAAAAATCATAACTCCAATTAGTATCGAAAAATGGGACGACATATTGAGTTGTTCCGGTCTCATTTAAGCTTATTTCCACCACATTTGGACTTAGTATGATCTTATTATTCATATTCTTAAAACCAAGATTGTTTTGAAGGTATTTACCGGCAGTTCCACTCTTCCAGTCAGTCAGCAACGCTGTCAAATTATCAGAATTCGCCTGGACCCAGCCCTTATAACCTTTATATGTCACCGAACTCATTTTTTTAGGATTGGTATCAATATTAAACCAGCCTACTGTTGTACCACAGGGATTTGCAGAATTTAAAGGATCTGCACAATTATCCCCTGCAGACGTAGTAAAATCTTCAAGTGAAAGCGGCCACAAAGAGCTTCCGCTGGCGCTGTACTCCTGCACTAAATTTACATCGGAGTATGCTTCTCCGCCGGCAGTGAATTGGTCTATTAAAGCATTGTACAAATTGTTTGTACGGCCCGCGACCAAATCGCAATTAACTTCAATATTAATATCTGAACAAACATTGGAAACAGAATCTGCAGATAGAAAATCTGAGTTAGGTGAACCGGCAGCCAACCATGCCTGGTAATGCCAAGCTTCACTATAAAGGAAAAGTGCACGAACCTGATATACATAGTAATAGTCGATAAGACTATTAACTATTTTATAGTAAACAGTATCTGTTCCAAAGGAAAATTCAGCAGGGGATGGGACAGACTGCACACATGCCGGAATGAGGCCTGTGTTAGAAGGCCCTACCAATTGGCTTGAAAAGGCGGCAAGTATTACTCCCATAGACTCTAGATCCGTGTGATCACCAATTGCAAGAACCCGGTCTACCCAGTCTGCAATTTTATCCATTACCGGTTTCCCGTTTTCAGCAGCAGCAACGTAAGTTTGATAATCATAAATAAGGTTGTCAACCGCGCTTCTTTCATCTTTAAGTGTAGTTTGCCAAGTAGAACAGTTTATAACCTTTAATTCTGACTCAATGTTGATTAGCTCATTATCAAGCCCGTTTAGCTGTGAAATAATCACTTGCAGATCCTGGTCAATTTTG
The DNA here is from genome assembly GCA_963777615.1 of uncultured Bacteroidota bacterium. Lineage (GTDB taxonomy): Bacteria > Bacteroidota > Ignavibacteria > Ignavibacteriales > Ignavibacteriaceae > CAVSWT01. The sequence continues at coordinate 8,088 of CAVZSD010000049.1, forward strand.
TCGAGTTGTTCAGTATAATCCGGGCTGCTTTCACTTAAACCTATGGCGCTAATTGCCCAGCCTATACCCTCGCCTTCAGCATCTTTGAGTGCTGTTTCACCAACCAGCTTAAAAAGAGTCGTTGCATAGCTTTGTTTTGCATCAGGCCCGCCGAAATCCGGGGGCGGGGGGCCACCATTGCCATGAAGATCATCAAGAAAATTGGTTAAGAAATCACAGTTGCTGACAACAAAAACAGAAAAGATAATAGACACAGCCAGGAATATTTTTAGTAATGTATCTTTCAATTTCCTTCTTTCTTTGATTAATTTCATAATCTTACCTCTTTTGTTTATATAGCTTTTCTTTTTGATATAAGATTATCACCAAACACACTCTTAGCTTTTGCCACTGTTGAAGAAGAAATATTGCAAGGGAAGGCATCATTGTTATCGCATGTTACAGGCCTTGGAACGAAATATTCAATAAATGCAGTTAAGTCATCGCCACACATACTAGGCATACCTCCGATATTTTTACCTGAGCGGCCTTGAGTACAAGTGAGTTTGTCGATTGATAATATTGGCCAGCGGTACTGAATTGCAGCAGGTTCATGATTAGTTTTATTATCCTGCTTAGCCAGCCAGCCAGGTATTACTGAAAAGGAGAAAGGTGTAGTATATTTACTGCCGCAATGCCTTGCATGGCCTACGGCATTATAAAAAGGATTAGCGGTTGAGGGTAATTTTGAATTATAATCAACGTTATCATAGTATGTACTCAATCCGGAACAAAGTCCGCCTACTGACCTGCTCTTAGTTAAAAGATCGTTCTGAAATTGATTTGTTGTAATTGCAGGGCCGCCGCCTAAATCACTATATTTCAGGCCAGTATCGAAAAAAGGTACCACATATTGTGTTGAGCCGGTTTCATTTAAGTTTATTCCCACGTAATCTGAACTGATCACGATCTTTCGTGCCATATTCTTAAAACCTAATTTGCTTCCCAGGTATTCTCCGGAAATACCACTTGTCCATCCTGAAAGCAACTGTGTCAATTGAGCGGAAGCAGCATTTGACCAGCCGGAATACCCCTTGTAAACAACTGAACTCGGGCTGGGTGAATCATAATAACCTGCTGTTATTCCGCAGGGATTGTCTTCAGTTAAAGGATCGGCACAATTATCACCAGAAGCTACTGTAAAATCTTCGAGAGAAAGAGGCCACAGATAAGACTGACTGCTGTTATACATCATTACCAAATTTTCATCTGAATATGGTGCTCCAGCTGAAGTAAACTGATCAACTAAATTATTATACAAGATATTAGTAAAAGTAGCTACAGTATTGCAGATTAATGTAGCTTTTGAGCAAACATCGGAGACGGAATCTGCAGAATAAACATCCGAGTTAGGAGCGCCTGCCTTTTGCCATGCACGGAAATGTTGTGCTTCACTATAAAGGAAAAGGGCTTGAACCTGGTATGTATAGAAATAGTTGACCAATAAATTAACATTGTTATAATAAACGGTGTCTGTACCAAAGGAATTATCAGCCGGCAACTGAATTGCTTGGGTGCATGCAGGAATAGCACCTCCGGTTGGCCCAGCAAGCATGTCATTCGCTAAATTGGTTATTGCTGTCTCAATAGTAACATCATTTGTATTTAAAGTTGCACTATCACCAAGCACATTGTTTACCCATGTTCTAATATCAGAGATAGTTACGTCATCCGCCGAATTTGAGGTATCCATAACTGTCCTTATCATAGTGGTATATTCATACATCCGATTATTAATTGAGGTTCTAGCATCTAATACATCCGTCGCCCAAGTAGAACAATTAATAACTTTTAATTCGTTATATATATTACTAAGCTCTGATTGAATAGCTGAAAGCTGGCTGGAAATCATCTGGAGATCCTGGTCAATTTTATCAAGCTGTGCAGTATAATCAGGACCACTGGATTCGCTTAAGCCTATTGCACTAAATGCCCATCCGACAGTACTGCTTACGCCATATTGACCGGCAGCATCTTCTGCAACGGCTTTAAAAGAGAAGTAACCAAACTTCCACTCTCGCTCCCGCCAAAATCCGGAGGCGGCGGACCACCATTACCATGAAGATCATCAAGAAAATTGGTTAATAAATCACAGTTGCTGACTACAAGAACGGAAAAAACAATTGACACACCTAGGAATAATTTGAGCAGAACATCTTTTACATTACGTGCAGGTTTGTTTTTTTTGCCCGATGTTTTCATTTTTTTGTTTCCTTTGTTTATTTCTTAATTAAAATTATTTCAATCTATTTCTATTATTAGATAGCAAAACGTGGATAAAGCCGGTTAAATAAATTTGTTAATGCTTTAGTTTTTTCTTAGCAGTGTTCTGTTACATATTTTCCAATAAAAATTATTTATCTTTTATTGTCATTCTTCTGGAAGCAACAAAGCCCTCGGTTTCCAGGAAATAAACATATCCGCCGCTTTTCAGGCGTACGCCACTTGAATCTGTTCCATCCCAGGTAATTTCATATTTCCCGGGAGTAATCTGTCCATTAAATAAAACTGATACCGCTTCTTCCAGGCGGCAATAAACCACCAGCTTAACTGTGCACTGCCTGGGAATGGAAAAGGAAATATTTGTTTGAATACTAAAAGGATTCGGAATATTCTGTTCGAGATGGAATTCATTAGGAATAACAGGCTGGCTTTCATTCTTTTTAAGTATGAAGGATTTGTTTTTATTAAACATTTTATTCCCTTCTGTAACTTTTCTGGATTTTCTCCTACCAAGCAGTTCATATTATATAAGATTAATTGTTTTTGGATTTTCAGGATTAAAATAACAGGTAGAAATAAATGCTGCTCTGCATAAAGCGACTTTAATTATGCAACAAAAAATGTTATTCGGCTGGATACGACATTTAACCTTTTTAATGCGACATGGTTGAAAATTTCTTAAAAAGGAAGGATTATTTTAGAAAGTGAAAAAAACAATTCCTCTATATTGTTAAATCAAATTCATTTATAAAAAATACTGCAGAAAGTTTGTTGAACTTCTACGAGGTTCCAAGGCTTGTCAATTTTATTATCTATTACAAATATTAAATCCCGACGGGATTTTTTTAGAACTCCATTAGGAGTTTAATATTTGTAAAACAAAATTTAGTTAAAAAACAGAACGCCATAAGTGTTCAACAAGAATAAAGCATTTAGTTTACTTATTTGAATATAAAATCGTATTTAATTTTATAAATTGTATCCTCACTGATTTTTGGGGAAGTGATGGTTTAGGTAGTGATTAAATGAAATTATTATTTCTTTAGTGAGATAATAGCCGATGGCAAAATATTAAACTCTTCTTTAAAAGCCCTTGAAAATGCAGTAACATCATTGTACCCAACATTAAAAGCTACATCCGTAACATTCCCGGCATTTTGCTCCAATAGCTGCTTTGCACGCCCAAGCCTGATAATCCGGATACATTTAGTTGGAGTACAATCAATCAGCGCTTTAAGTTTTCTTTGAAGCTGCCGTTTGCTTATTCCTATTTTTTCGGATAGAATATCTACTCCGAAATTCTCGTCTCCCATGTTTCTTTCAATTATATCATGCATGCGTTTTAAAAACTGCTGGTCTAAAGAAGAAACAGCAATATCAGAAGGAGTTAATACAGCTTTAGCTCCAATTTGCTTTTGTAATTGTTCTCTTAACTCGATCAACTTTCTCACTCTAATTTGCAATTCTTTTGTGCTGAACGGTTTGATAAGAAATGCGTCAACACCGGTTTCTAATCCTTCAAGCTTATCACTTTCGGCTGCTTTTGCAGTAAGCATTATAATAGGAATGTGATTTGTAACCTGGTTTGTTCTTAACTTCCTTGTTAACTCATAACCATCCATTTTAGGCATCATTACATCGGTTATAATTAAATCAGGGATTTCTTCGATTGCTGTTTCCAATCCTTCTTCACCATTTGAAGCTTGTTTAATATTATAGTATTCAGCTAAGGTTTCATTAATATAAGTCCGCATATCAGGGTTATCTTCTACAATCAAAATAAGTTTAGATTTTTGATTTGAAATTGATTCACTCTCTTTATTTATTAATTCTTCGTTATTTGAAAGTTCAGATATCTTTTCTAAATCCAGTTCCGGTAAATCCAAAGGGCCAGTTTTAATTTCAGTAATTTGATCCGGTTCCAGATGTTTTTTCCCAAGTGGAATCAGGATAATAAATGTTGTTCCGAATCCTTCTTTACTTTCTACAGAAATTCCCCCGCCATGGATTTGCACCAGCTCCTTAGTTAGTGCCAGGCCTATACCGGTTCCTTCATATTCACGCGTAGTAGAATTATCAACCTGGAAGAAGCGATCAAAAATGTGCATCAGGCGATTTTTAGGAATCCCAATCCCGGAATCCTGCACAACTATTTTTACATCTCCTTCAATTATATTTTCGGAATCTTCCTGCAAATTAATTTCACGGCCTTTAGATTGAATGTTAACGCTTACTAAAACTTTGCCCCCTGCCGATGAAAATTTGAGTGCGTTTGATAAAAGGTTGTGCATTATTTTCTCAATCTTATCCTGGTCAAAATATACGGGGATATTATCTATTGAGGATTCAAATTTCAGAACAATATTCTTTCTTTCGGCAAAAGATTCAAACGAACCAGTTAAGTATCTTAGCAAAGGGACAATATTTTGTTCTAATGCTTTAAGCTTCATCTCACGAGCATCGAACTTGGAAAGATCCAAAAGTTGATTTATTAATAACTGCAGCTGTTTAGAATTTCGAAGAGCCATATTAGCTCTTTTTATATTGTGCTCCTTTTTTAAATCAGGCAAAAGGTTTTCAATCTGTCCCACAATTAATGTTAAGGGAGTACGGAATTCATGTGATATGTTGGCGAAGAAACGTGATTTTATTTTACTTAATTCCTGTAGCTCCGTATTTTTCTCAGCTAATTCCGTAGTACGGATTTTTACAATAGTTTCAAGTTCTTTAGTTCGTTCTTTGAGCTTGCTTGTATGCCAATTCTTATATTGGTTAATAGTTAAAATTAGGAAGCTGAAAAAAATGAATCCGTAAATACAATAAGCCCACCATGATAAATAAGGCGGCGGCAGAAGCGTAAATGCGAAAGTATCTTCACTGCTTTCATATCCATAAATATTTTTTGCCCTTACATGGAACACATATTCTCCAGCTGGTAAATGACTGTATTCTTTTTGAGTGATAGATGTCCAGTTGGTCCACTCTTTATCAAATCCTTCCAGAAAGACCTGGAAAGTATTTTGTTCAGGATGGTCATAAAATAATGCTGAGAATCCAAAACTTAGAGTATTGTTCGTATGAGACAATTCAATGTCATTTATTTTTTTGTTCTCAGTTAAAGAACCCCCATAAATAACTGAATCTCCATGGATTAAAACGCTTCGAATTATTGCAGGGAAATTAATTTGTTTAACTTTCGGTAAATTATCATTGTAACGAAATAATCCTTCCTCACCTCCGAACCATGTTATGCCATTATCTTCTGCGTATACTGACCAGATACCGTTTGAGGGAATTCCCAGAAAATGATCATTATCGAGTATATAAGTTCCATTGGGCTGCAGCCGGAAAATGTTCAAATAATAAGTTATATCTTTGGATATGATTGTCCATACATTGCCTTTTTTGTCATCTGTCAGATAATTAATCGTGTATGAATTGCCTGGCAGCAGATTATTAAAAGTTGTATCAATGAAAAATTTCCGGTTATCACTATCAAATCTGTAAATACTGCTATTGGTTGTAAATAACATACCTCGTGAGGTGAAGAATGGGTAATTGTTCCCTAAAGGTAACCCTTGTTCTTTTCCATAAATTTCAATTTTTGAAATTTCATTCTCAGGAGAAACATGCATTCGTGTTATTCCTTCATTTCCTTTACCTAACCATATGTCTCCATTTTTATCTTCAGCAATTAAACCGGCACTTCCATTCCATCCTTTTAGCTTCCGGCTTTCAATCCAATCATTTTTAGTTTTTCTTAATACCTTAATTCCTCCGTTAAAATTAGCAATATAATACTTGTTAGAATCAATCTTTGAACGACGTATACAAGAAACACCATCACTAAGCTTTTTTATAAAACTTGAATTAGCACCATCAATTTTTCTAATTGATCCTCTTATTGCATACAGAAACTTATCGTCGCTAAATAGTTTCCAGAAATCTCCGCTTAACCCTGACACTTCAAAAAACCGGTTTTGCCGTTCATCAAGATATTGAACACCTTCTGAAGTAACCACATATAATATATTTCTGAATCTAACAGGGGGAGAATTAAAAGCAGTTACTCCATTAAGTCCTCTTTGTTCATCAAAGACTGAAAACATGGGATAGATATTTACTAAATGGTCAATTCCCTGCAATTCTGTCATCCACATACCCCCTTGATGATCCGGGGAAATTGAATATATGATATTATTATGGAGGCCGGAACTTTTATTTAAATATTGGATTACTTCTCCTTTATTATTAAATATTATTGCACCTCCTTTTTGTAAGCCGGCTGCAAAAATACTGTCATTTAAAATTGTTCCGCAACGAATTCCATTATATTTTATGAATTCACTTGCTTTCCCCTTGAGCGGTTTCAATGTTTGCCAATCATAAAGGAACAAACCTGCACTATCGATCCCTACTAAAATAGAACTTCTTCTTCCATGCTTGATGGAAGCAGGAAACATTGCCTTAACAGGTTTATCTAAAAATATTTTACCTCCTGATATAAATTCCAAAGAATCACTTTTCAGTACCATTAAGCCTTTATGTTTTTCTAAAACATACAGGCTATCGTAAACACAGAAGAAGCCATCAAATCCTGTTTTAGATCTCCAGGATTTTATATAATTATCTTTCCATCTAAACAAATACTCTCTGCTGCAAAAATAAATTCCATCATGTGTAGGATAAATTGAATGAATCCCGGAAAAGATTCTATTTTTATCTTTTAGATATTTAAGAAGAGATTGGAAGTGAAGATTACCATTTGTGTCAGGCTTTAATAAACCAAGGTCGCTTGTCGTCCCAACATAAATTCTTCCGTTTTTATCCTCTGCTAATGCCCAAACCACTTGTTGATCACTTATTTTTATATGTTTCCAGTTAACACCATCAAATTCAAGCACCATACCCGAGTTGTTACCTACATAAACGATACCTCGAAAATCTTGCAATATAACTAAATTTTGTGGGGAGGATTTAAAATCTTTAGGGCCATAATTTTTTATTAGCAGCCTTCCGATTTCTTTATTATAATTAGCGCTTAGTGTTTGCGCAGGCAGAATTATGCAAAGAACCATACATAAGACAAGTAATAAAAACAAAAATATTTTTACTTTAATTATCATGTCGAATTAAGAATTACCGTTTGTACAGAAATTAATATTCGTTAAGCAGTGGATTAAACTTGTATTGCCAATCTCTAACTTTTAATGTTTAGTTAATATGAAATATGATTATATAGGCGAAAGTATCTGTTTACTACAAATACATCTTATTTCACAAATCATAGAAAATAATTTGGAGTTATTAATAACTAATATTTTATAGGGGATGAATTTGAATCTTCACTAAGTGCGATAATCAAACCCACCAATTCTATATTCGATAAAAATTTATTTATTGGAGACTCATGCCTCTGTTAAAGAGAACTATTGGAAAGTTTGAAATATTCTTTATGAGGGCAAAACATGTTTTGTATTAAAAGAATATTTCCAACTTTTAAATTAAGCACAAATATGAATAGCTTGAAGATATACCATGTTTTTGATTTTATCAAGTAATTAAAAAGCGAATAATCGATATAATATTAATTTAATGTTTGTAACACAGATTAAAAATTTATTTTATCATAAATATGTTGATTTTTTTATAGCTGAAGATGGATAGATATTTGTTGAATAACTATTTACCTGATTGATAATTGATAACTAAAAAAGTAAATTAAAAATCAATTAAACAAAAATAAAACGGGGTTCCTTTCAAATTGTACCATAGACTATTCAAATTTAAATAAAAATTAAACCAGCGGGGTATTGTGAAAAAATTAAATATTTCTTTTCGCCATCATTCTTACTTCAAGTATTTTTTGTAAAGATGATATTAAAGTTGATTCAAAAGTAATTGAAGCAACTATATTCAAGAACAGGGCATTGATAACCCGTGAAGGTGAAATCAATTTGCCCAAAGGTAAAAGTGAAATCGTATTTTCAAATCTTCCGGTTGACTTACAAAATGAATCTGTCCGTGTTTCTGCGGAAGGAAATGGAGTAGTAAAAATTCTTGATGTAAAAGTAGAACAAAGATTTACAACTGAAGTTCAGCAGGAAGATATCAAAGCATTAGAAAGAAAGGTTGATTCATTAAATCAATTAATAAAAATAGCAACAGATGAAATGAATGTTCTTGACAGCAAAAAGGATTTTATTGAATCATTAAAAGCTCAATCTTCAAAATATATGAATGAGAAAATGCTTCTGCAGGTGAACTCCACAAAAGAATGGAGTGATATTCTAAAATTTGTCGATCAAAATTTGGAAGAAATTTATAAAGGCTTAAGAGAACAGACCAGAAAGAAAGCCTTTTATCAGCAGCAGATAAATGCAATAAACACCGATATAAATGAAAGCAAAGGGAAAAAATCTAAAAACTATAAAGAAGTTATAGTTACTCTTGAAACCGAAGCAAAAGGTAATGTAAAGCTTGATCCATCCTATCTTGTGCAAAGCGCAGGCTGGTATCCATTATATGATGCCAGAATAACAATGGATTCAAAAAGCTGTGAGCTTGATTATTTTGGAATGGTTCATCAATCAACGGGTGAAGATTGGGAAGATATTTCAATGACTTTATCAACAGCAGAACCAATGTCGGTTAAATCATTGCCTGAATTAGATAGATGGTTTGTTAATACAAGGCCGATTCCAGTGAAACAAACTGAACCTGAAGTAAGAGGCGGGAGTACAGGCGATTTGCAAATTAATTATGATCAAAATTGGGGATTGCCTTCCGGTACTGGGAATGTAACAGGTTATGTTATTGATAAAGCAACGGGTGAGGCCTTGATAAATGCAAATATTGTTGTAGATGGAACAAGTTTAGGCTCAACAACGGATAACAATGGTAAATTTCTCTTTAATAATATTTCAAAAGGGCAGCATTCATTGACTGTAAATTTAGTTGGATATCAAGCGCGAAGGATACAATTAAATATAGCTGAAAAAAGTGTGGCAAATATAACTATCCCTCTTGATGAAGCAGCACTTCAAACTAATGAAGTAGTAGTAACAAGTGCAAAGCCGCTTATTGAAAAAAGTAGTACATCAGCAATGCGAATCGTAAGTTCTGAAGATATTGGAACCTTACCAGGCGTAGTAGCACCTGAAATTAAATATACAAATGTGCATGCAAATGAACTTTCAACTTCATTTGAAATACCAACAAAGAGCTCTGTCCCAAGCGATAATAGTCAGCATAAAGTAACAATTTCAATTAAATCTTTACCGGTTGAGTTTGCATACACTTCTATTCCAAAAATTTCTCCGAGCGTATATTTAAAGGAAAAATTATCAATAAAAATGATTATCCCTTGCTTGAAGGCGATATAAGTATTTTTGTTGATAATGAATTCATAAACAAAACATACCTAAATACAATTGTTCCAACAGATACACTTTCTTTAGCACTTGGTGTTGATGATAGAATTCAAATTAAAAAAGTTTTGATTAATAAATTCAATGAATCAAAAGGGCTGCTGGGAGGAAGCAGGCAAATTACTTATGATTATGAAATTCAAATTACAAATAATAGAAGGACAGAAGAGTCTATTATAGTTTATGACCAGCTTCCTATTCCAATGAATGAAGATATAAAAGTTGAATTGCTTGAACCTAAAAAAGACAAAGATGAACTTGGTAATGATAAAAAGCTTGAATGGACAGTAAAGCTTAAACCGGGAGAAAAGAAAGTTATCCCTTTAAAATACTCAGTTGAATTTCCGAATAAGTTAAATGTGTATGGATTGGAATAAATAGATAAAGATATTATCAGTAGGGGTTTAACGCGTTAAACCCCTACAAGCATTAACGGAAATTTTATCTGTTTTAAAAAATCATTGCTCACCAGTAATCGCCGAAGGTGGAGCAGAATCATCTTTTGTTCCCCAGTTATAATTTGGTTTATCGCTTAAAACAAATTCAAGTGTTCCGCCGTTTGCAACTTCTTCATAAGGAATATATGTTTTATTCCAAACTTTACCGTTTAATTTTACTGTCTCGATGTATTTGTTTTCCGGAGAATAATTTTTGGCAGACATTTTAAAAGTATTTCCGTTGCCAAGTTTCATGGTAACTTTCTCTGCACATGGAGTTCCAATAACATAAATATTGCTTGAAGGGCAAACTGGGTAAAAGCCAATGGTGTTAAATAAATACCAGGCCGACATTTGTCCGCAGTCATCATTACCGGAAAGTGAATTTGGCTTGTTGCCATAGAAAGTAGTCATTATTTGTCTTACCAGCTTTTGAGTTTTCCATGGCTGTCCGGCATAGTCATAAAGAAAAGTAATATGATGTGAAGGTTCGTTTCCATGCCAGTATTCTCCAATTCTTCCTAAAATATCCTCATTGCCTGCTGATATGTCTTCTGCTTTGTTTTCCATAAATAAAGTATCAAGCTTTTCGGCAAAATATTTTTTGTCTCCCATTAAATTTATCTTAATCCTTCCACATCCTGCGGAACATACCAGGAGTATTGCCAGTTAGTGCCTTCCGTGATATCGCGTTTATTCATATCTTCAATATATTCATGCGGATGAAATGGAGTACGCCAATTTCCTTTTGAATCTTTTCCCCTCATTAATTTTGTAGATGGATCAAAAATATTTTTATATGACATTGCCCTGTTAATGAAGTAATTGTATTCACCTTTCTTTCCAAGCTTCTTCGCAACCTGTGCAATTGCATAATCATCATAAGCATATTCAAGAGTTTTTGAAACAGATTCATTTTCATGATCGAAAGGCACATAACCAATTTTAGCATATTCTTCTACTGAATCGAAATCAGGATTCATTGCTGTGGTTTTAATTGCGCTATAAGCTCTTTCATAGTCAAAGCCTTTAACGCCTTTTAAAATAGCATCTGCAATTACAGCTACAGAATGATAACCAATCATGCACCATGTTTCATTGTTATTTAATGACCAGACTGGTAAAAGATGATCAGCACTCTGATCATAATGTGCAAGCATTGAATTAATCATATCTGCGTCACGCTTTGGTTGAATCAAAGTAAACAAAGGATGCTCTGCTCTGTATGTATCCCAGAGAGAGAAGATAGCATAATTATGAAAGTCTTTTGCTTTGTGAATATTCTGGTCAAGCCCGCGGTAGCTTCCGTCAACATCTTCATAAATAGTCGGTGTAAGCAGGCAGTGATAAAGTGAAGTATAAAAAGTTTCTTTCTCCGCTTTAGTTCCTTCGATGGTCATCTTCTGCATTTCTTTATTCCATTTGGCTCTAGTTTCATTTACAACTTTATCAAAATTCCAATCCGGGATTTCAGCATCAAGATTTTTAAAGCATTCTCTGTGCTCACTGATGATATTCCAACTTTAACCATTATCACTTCATTTGCTTTTGTAGCATACCTTGTGATGTATTGAATATTAGTCCCGGCAGTTTCGTATTTGCTCCTGAATCTTCTTGTGTTGTAATAAATTTTTTGTCCGTCTTTCATAATTGTGAAATCATCGTACGGACGTGAGTATCTTGCAGCAAAAAATAAATATCTTTCCTTTGCCCAGCCGTTAACCAGATGATACCCGGTTACCAACGTATTACTTTCAGCCCTGACATTTGACCAGACAACTTTCCATTGAAGTACATGATTTAAATCCATCATAATGTTTGCGCTGTCGCTTTTAGGAAAAGTAAATTTTAAAATACCCGCGCGTTCTGTTGCAGCTAATTCAACAAGAACATTATGTTCGGGCAGCTTTACAGAATAATATCCCGCTTTTATAATTTCATCTTTATGATTAAATGGAGTACAGTAACCCGAATCAGGTTCTTGAACATAATATTCGCTACCGTCGCTTTTAATCTTTTTAACTGTCCCTGGAACAAATTCTGGTTTGCCGGTTGAAGGCATAAATAAAAAATCACCAAGATCAGGAATCCCGGTTCCGCTTAAATGCTGCATACTAAAGCCAATTACAACACTGTCGCTGTATTCATATCCCGAAGCAGTTTCCCAGCTTTTCATATCTGTATCCGGCCCAAGCTGTACCATTCCATGCGGAGCAACTGGGCCCGGATAAACATTTCCTTCTCCTTGTGTACCAATTACAGGTTTTATATAATCAACAAGATTTTTTTCGTTTGCGCTTTGAGGGAAAATAGAATTATTGGATAATAAAAATCCAAGTGATAACAAGAAAACTGAGAATTTAATTTTTGCATTCATGAAGTAATCCCGGAATTATTTTTAGACAAATGTTTTAATAGTGAAGTTTGGCTATAAAGATAATTATTTTATTTCAATAATTTATCTTAACTTATTTGCAGTCATTCACTTTTTCTATTTTCAAATTAGACACTTTTATTTAACAGGCCAATCATGAAAGCAATATTTATTTTTTGTTTTGTGTTAATTAGTCTTTCAAATTTATTTCCCCAGAATAATAAATTGAAAACCGGTTTGTTTGCTGTAACTGAAAATGAATCTTGCTCGGACACAATTAACTTCAGTAAAATTTATTATTCTGATTACACACTTTATATTGATAACAATCCTATTTTGACTGATGCTAATTTTGATTCAATAAAGGTAAATATTGATACGACTTCATACGGAATAGATTATACTCTTTCAATTAAGCTTGACAGCTCTTCCGCAAAAAGTCTTGAAAAAATTACGGAGGGTTTGGTTGGTAAAAAAATTGCAATCATTATTAATGATAATGTTGTATCAGTACCAATTTTAAGAGACCCAATTACTTCAGGAAGGATAGCTGTATTCAGTGATAAAGAAACTATTTTGAAAATAGAAAAAGAACTGAATAAAAAGAAAGAATAATTTTGTTTTTTCATCGTGATAGTTTTATGATCTTTCAAGAATAAGTTAGGTTAAATAATTTCTTTCAAAATTAGGACTAAAAAGAAAAGTTATCATCATGAATTTAATTTCAAAATATTTTAACTGGCTTCAAAGAGATGCTCCTAAAGGTGATGTCGAAAAATATCCGCAGATAGATTCAAAAGGAGAAACATCTGTAAAAGGAATTTTTATAATTGGCGACCTTACCGGAATACCCTTGCTTAGATTAGCTGCTGAGAGCGGCAAAAAAATTATTGATCAATTTAAAAATGATTCTGAATTTCAAAAGTTAAAATCATCAAATCAAGATAAAGATGTTTTTGATTTAATTATTATCGGCGCCGGGCCTGCAGGAATAGCTGCCGGAATTGAGGCTTCAAAGAATAAATTGAATTATAAAATTCTTGAATCAGCTCAAAAGTTCAACACCATAATTAATTTCCCAAAAGGTAAACCGATCTTTGCAGAACCGAAAGAATTTACTCAAGTATCTGATTTAAAAATCAGTGACGGCACAAAGGAATTACTTCTTGATGATTTACATAACCAAATATTAAACGTTTCTCTTCCAATTGAAGAAAATATTATGGTTGATAAAATTGAAAAGAAGGGAAATTATTTTGAGCTGATTACAAAGAAAGGAAATTACAAAGCACTCAGAATATTACTTGCTATTGGAAAATCCGGCAACTCAAGAATGCTGAAAGTGCCGGGAGAAAATCTTCCCAAAGTTTTTAATAGATTGTTTGATCCGGCAGATGCTAAAGGACAAAAAGTTTTAGTTGTCGGTGGAGGTGATTCAGCTTTGGAAACTGCAATTGCTACTGCTGAATATGCCGATGAAGTTTATATCTCATACCGGAATCCTTCATTCTCCCGTCCCAAAGAAGGTAATGTCGAAAAGCTTAATAAGTTAACTGATGAAGGTAAAATAAAACTTCTTCTTGAAACGCAAGTAAAAGAAATCAAAGATGACAAAGTAATTCTAATCGATAAGAACAAAAAAGAAATAGAGATTGAGAACTCAATGGTATTTTCCATGATAGGAAAAGAACTTGCCGCTTCAGTTTTTTAAGCGAAGCGGAATTAAAATGGAAGGCGAGTTGTCATTGAATTCAAAGCTACAATTTCTGCTTTTGATTCTTGTGGCAGGAGTAATTTACTTTGGAAAAAACAGTGTAAATCTTTATCAACATTTTTTAGATATAAAAGTTCAATCATTCGGTGATTTGATTTATCAATTCATAAATCCAATTGCCTGGGGCAAGCTGATGACATTGCCTGTTGAAATAATCAAAACAATTTTTTCAAGCAAGGCTTCAATCTGGAATATTAACGAATTCATATCAGCCTTTGTTGCTTACATTTCTTTTTTAGGTGCATTATTTCTTGGAATTTATCTTCTTTATAATTTCATAAAATCAAACTATAAAATATTTTCATTTAACTGGAATACTTTTAAGTACGCTTACTTTATTTTAGTTGCAATATTTTTTGCGGTGGCATTTTTCGGAGAAAAATATTTTAATTACGAACTGTTTGGCAAACACGAAGGCTTTTGGTATACAGGTTTTTATTCACTTACAATTTTAATTTTTGGATTAAGAAGAATAAAGCTTAAACCAACTAAGTATATAAAATTTCAAACCTGGACTTTAATTTTAATTCAAGCCATTCCACTTTTTATAATGCCTGAAATTCTGCTTCCATTTCTTAGGAAAAATTGGTGCATTAGGTGCGAAAGATGGATTTATAATGACTCAGATTTTTCCCAATGAAACTTACTGGCGTTCTTATGGATTCATTTTAGCATGGCCGTTATTTTTCTTCAATGTTTATAATAGCAGCATTACAACTTTCTGGCTGGTGTTTAGCTTAATTCAAACATTTGTATTCATTCCATTCATAGTTTACAAATGGGGAAAAGGGGCTTACTGCGGCTGGCTTTGCCTTGCGGAGCTTTGGCAGAAACTTTAGGCGATGAATATAGAACTCTTGCACCACATGGAGCTAAAGCAAAAAAATATGAATTTGCCGGGCAATGGATTTTGCTGGCTGCATTCATCATTACGGGATTAAAGCTGTTAAGCGTTTTATATGATTTTAATATTCCAATTATAAATGAAAAAATTTCTTACACAGCAAGCTTTTTCCATAATTTTTATTTCATTGGAATTGATGTAATCTTTGCCGGAGTATTGGGAGTTGGAGTTTATTTCTTTTTAAGCGGTAGAGTTTGGTGCAGATTCGGGTGTCCGCTTGCAGCATTGATGCACATCTACTCAAGATTTTCCAAATACAGAATTTTTGCAGAAAAGAAAAAATGTATTTCATGCAACATCTGCACGAAAGTTTGCCACATGGGAATTGACGTAATGAATTTTGCAAATAAAGGAATTCCAATGAATGATGTTGAATGTGTGAGATGTTCTGCTTGTGTGGTTAATTGCCCAACTCAAGTTCTTTCATTTGGTTCATTGCCTAAAACAGATACCAAAAATGTTTTATATAAAACCGTGCAAATTGATTTAAGTAATAAACAAAATAATTGGGGCAGCGGTTTGTAAAGTTTTGTTTATCAAATAAATTTCATTCATGTCAATTATCATTCAGATATTTGATAGACTATCAGAAATTTGATAACGCAAATTAATTAATTTTGTTATTCTAATTCTCCAAAAGTTAATCTCCTCTTAAATTTCTTGCAAAACTAAATTAAATACAAACTTATTTATTCATTTCTGAATTTGATTATTTAGAACGCAATAATTTTCTATCGGCATGATGATTGTCTTAGTTATGTATCATGTGATTAAATATTGAGAATTTTTATGAAAATATTTATGTCAATAATTGCAATATTTCTTTTAACCTTTGGTTGTAATTCCAATCCTACAGATACAAATATTGGAAATAATTTTTCAATATTTCTGATAAAGAATATCGAAAACAATTCCCCCACAAATATTTCACTGGATAAATTAGTATTAGAAGATGAACCAATTCTTTCAACAAAAGTTATTGGATCCTATGAATGGGTAAAACATAAAATTACGTTTTCAGATGAAGCAAAAGATAAAATTAAATTAAAAGAGCCGTTGTTTGGTAGATTCTTTGTTGTTATTTCATTAAACCAAAGAATTTATTGGGGTTTATTTACAGACGCTGCTTCCTCTATGGGTTGTAATAATCCTGTTATCATGGTTTGGTCAAGAAGTACCATGATAGACACAAGTTTTATTACAAATAATTTTGTAATAGATAGAGCATATCCATCATATATCGGAAATAAAAATGATAAAGATTTGCGGGAGGATTGGAGAATATATGAAGCACTTAAAAGCAGCAATAAATTAAAATGATCAACAAAAAAAATTATAAAGTAATAATTTTATTACTGTTACCACTTTTATCTATATTAATTTCTTGTAAAGAAGAAATACTTCAATCAACTGAATATGGCAACGTAGATGATTATATAATTTATGAAAAGATACTTCAGTATCAATTTTCTGAAACAAACTACTTCATAATATTAAGAGACACAACAAGAGGTGAATATTTAGATACTTTCCAAATTAGAAATATATATGAAAGAATTTCTGCTTTGTCTGAAGAAACTCTTGCGGATTATATATTAAAAAAGGATGTGAAAATTAAATTAAAAAACATACCAAATATTAAATCCGTTGGTTTGAGCAGTGAAATAAATAGTGAGCTAAAAAATTCTGTTGATGTGTGGCTTTCTAACATTGGTTATGATAAATCTTTATCGCAGGCAGTAGTTTCAATGGGAGAAATATATAGCCCGGAAGCAGCCAATGGTATTTTATTCTTTTTGATGAAAGAAGAAGGTGGATGGAAGATAAAAAATATTTATGGATTATGGATTTCATGAAAAAACAAAAAATTTATTGGAAAGCAATCTTATAATAATTATGAAAGTTTATGTTTACATAACAACAGTATTGTTATTCTTATTATTTTTATGGGGGGATGTAATAAAGAGGATTTGCTGGATAAAGGAACGAGTAAAATAAAAGTAGAAGGTTATTTAAATAAATCATTTGATGGCGAAGCGGTTTTTGAAGACGTTCCTGGCTTAGGCGGTAAAACTATTTTTTTCTTAGTTCTTCGAAATATAGAAAAGCCTGGCGAAAAGTATAAGTTTGTTCAGTTTAGCGGTTCAAGGCCTGGTATTGGAAAATATACCTTAAATCCTAATGATAGCACGCAAAATAAAATTTATGTAGAATATGAAGATTCAGAAGTTGAAGGAAGTTTCCACTCAGTAGATGGAATTCTTGAAATAAATTCCTCAACAATTAAAGGAATTAAGGGACGATGTGATTTTTCTGCCGAAACTTATATTTCATTAGGGCAAGGTAATTTTCAAAAAGTTAATATTAAAGTTACTGGAGAGTTTTATGCACAGGAGGGGGATGTGGGGATAATACTGGATAAGGAATAGTTATAAAATAAAAAATAATAGAGATGATAAATAAAAATGGTCTTCAAATATTTTCACTGCTTTTAATTTTATTAATTGTTGGGTGCAGCAGTATTAATAATCCAGTGAATAATGTTAATCAATATGATTACTGCAATTGAACAAGTAAGAAAATGTTTTTGTCTTGGAGGAGGGAGAGAAGTAAAAATTTATGTTAAAGATGATGTGATAGTTGAAGCAATTGATCCGGCAAACAAGTCTGAAATTCCCAAAGATGAATGGAATTGGTATAGAACAATAAATGGATTATTTGATGAAATATCTTCTACTGATACATCAAGATTTTTATTGGAAGTTCAATACGATTCTCGATATAAATATCCAAGTCTGGTGTCGATTAGGCCAAAACCAGTTGTAGTTAATGATTCCATTATTGAAGTAATTGCCGACGGCGATATTTCATATTCAACCTATAATTATAAAAAATATAAATGAAATTTTTATTTAAAATAAATTTAATTGCGAGGCAATAAAATGCATAAAATAATTTTAATCCTTTTGCTGCTTGGGTTTATGGAATTTAACTGTTTTCAAAACAATAGCCAGGTAGTTTCAACTTTAAATAAAAGTGCTTCCGATACTGTTCCATTGAATCAAGATTTTAATATTAAAATTGGAAGTACTGTTGAAGTTGAAAATGAAAACTTACAAATCAGTTTTGAATCAGTTCCTATGGATTCACGCTGTCCGGAAGGAGTGAGATGTTTTTGGTCTGGAGAAGCACAAGTTATTTTAAGATTCAGCAGGCTTGATTATCCTAGAGAAAACAGATACATTAAGTTTATATCAAGCATTAAGTGGAACAAAAAGAATTGGAAACTACCAGGCATATTCTATTGAGTTTAAAGGTTTAGAGCCACATCCGATTTTTAATAAAGACTTAAATCCCGATGAATACGCAGCAACTTTAGTAGCAACTAAGAAGATTGCAAAATATACACAGCGTAAGAAGAATACTTATTAAATATTCAACAACATTTATTTAATTATAAAATGAAAAAATCAATTGTTATATTTTTATTTCTTTTATTTTTTAGCGGCTGTTATGATAATAATGCGGTTGATTATAAATATATCGCATTTAGCAGTTTAACTTCTCAGGAAAAAAGTAGTATAATAAATCCTGATTATGCTATAATTCGAGAAGGTAATTACAGATATGAAAACGGCATTCATAAAATCTATATTGAGCGAGAAATTGGTTATCATTTTGGTTTAACTGACTCAAATATTGTCTTAATGGAAAATCAAAAATTAATTTCTGTTTTATTTAATACAACTCAAGATGCCTTGCTTGGCCCCATTGATGTGATAATTAATCCAATTCAAAAAAGGCAATAGGAGGAACATTAAGATTTTAATCGTTCTATAAGGAGAAAAGGGGATGAAAAAATAGCCGTCAAAATTTATTGACGGCTATTATTCAATTTTGGTTTAATTGGTTGTAAATGGTTTAATGTAAATCTATTTTTAATGAAGAAAAATTTTAATTCAAATGGAAAAGGGTTCTAAATTACGGCAGAAGGCTTATTACAAAATCCGCATAATTACAATTTTTAGTGTTGTAACTAGTTCTGCTTGTAATTGCGCTTTCAAGAGCCGGGTATGTTTTTATTAAAGATTTATATTTAAACCAATTGGGTGAGCAGGTTAATATTGTAACAAGAATGATTTCCCAACAGATTGATAATGAATATTTAAATCTCTTGAGTTTAGGCGTACCAACAGAGGCAACTAAAAAATATTTTTATAAAATCTTCAATCAAAATTTAGATAAGAAGCTTCATTCTGAAATTTTTATTTTCAATAATGAATATAACGTTGAGATTAATTCAGACTCCAATAAAATTCTTGGTAAACCCGAATCAAGATTAATTTTAAATCAAAAAGAAATTAATGACTTAGCAGTAAATCAAAGTACTGCATCACTTCCATTTAAAGGCGATGACGGCAATTGGTATTTATGGGGATTTTACCGGCTGAATGAAAATCATTTTCTTGCTGTTCGAGAAAGTGCGGCAAGATTTGAAAAGGTCGAAAGATTTTCTGCTATATTCTGGTATATCGGGATTGCCGGAACTTTGATTACTATTTTAGTTGGATGGTTAATGGCCAGAGCAATAACAAATCCGCTTTACAGGCTGGTAAGATTCAGTGAAGAAATCGGGAAAGGAAATTTTAAAGTTCAAGAGCCGAATAATTTGAAAGGTGAAATAAAATATCTTGCCCAAGCAATGGGAAAAATGAAAAATGATTTGTCGGAAAACCAGGACCAAAAAGAAAATATGCTTGCACAAATTGCACATGAAATTAGAAATCCTTTAGGCGGAATTGAATTGCTTACAAATCTTGCCAAAGAAAATTTACCGGCAAATGAAAAAAATGATGATTACTTTGATAGAATTTTACATGAAGTACACAGACTAAAAAATCTTATTACTTCATTTTTAAATTACAGCAAGCCGGTTCCTGCAAATCCTGAATGGATTGATTTAAAATTGTTTGTTGATGAAATTGAGAAAAACTTTTGCGGCCAATTGAAAGAACAAAACATCGAATTGGAAAAAGATTTTCAATTTTATACTTTTTGGTTTGATAAAGACCATCTTACACAGATAATTATAAATTTAATTTCAAACAGTATTGCTTCGGTTAAAAAAGATGGGACGATTCATTTTCAAGCAAAGAAGGAAGGTAAAAACTGGATGATAAAAGTTTCAGATAGCGGCGAAGGAATTTCAAAAGAAAATATAAATTCAATTTTCACTCCGTTTTTCACTACAAAGAAAAACGGTACAGGCCTTGGATTAGCAATTAGTAAAAAATTATGTAAAGAAAATTTCGCTGATTTAATTGTGGAAAATAATTCATCTCAAATGACAACATTTTCAATTATAAAAGAAGCTGTAAATGAAATCTGAAAAAATTATTGTTGTAGAAGATAATGATACTATGCGGCTGGGCATTGTAGACAGCTTAAAAAGCGAAGGATATTCTGTTGTCGCTTTTGAAAATGGAGTTGATGCTTTAAAAGATTTTAAATCTGAACAAGCCTCACTTGCTATAATAGATTTAAAGATGGAACCGTTGAATGGTATCGAAGTTTTGAATCAGATTAAAGATATAAATCCGGAAACAGAAGTAATTATGATTTCAGCTTATGGGACTATTGATGATGCTGTTAAAGCTATGCAGCTTGGTGCCGTTGATTTTTTAACAAAACCATTTTCTCCAGGTGAGCTTAGATTAAAAGTTAAAAAAATCTGGGAGAAAATTTTAAATGAAAAGAAAATTCAAAACCTGATTGAACAAACAAAGCTGTTGAATGAAGAATTATTTACAGGCTATGAAGAGATAATCGGAAACTCAAAAGAGATTAAAAATGTTTTTTCAATTATTGAGCAGGTTGCGGGTTCGGAAAGTTCAATTTTGATTCAAGGTGAAAGCGGAACAGGTAAAGAACTTGTGGCACGGGCAATTCACAAAAGAAGTACCCGTTGTGAAAATGCTTTTATAAAAATTAACTGCGGTGCTTTAAATGATAATCTTTTGGAGAGTGAATTATTCGGGCATGAAAAAGGTTCGTTTACTGGCGCAATCAAACAGAAGAAAGGACGCTTTGAATTAGCCGATAAAGGAACTTTGCTGCTTGATGAAATTGGAGACATTTCTCAAGCAATGCAGGTGAAGCTGTTAAGAGTTTTACAGGAAGGAGAGTTTGAACGAGTCGGCGGTGAAAGCACGTTGCATTCCGATGTTAGAATAATTTCTGCAACAAATAAAAATCTTGAAAAGCTTTTACTGGAAGGAAAATTTAGAGAAGATTTATTTTATCGTCTAAGTGTTATCCCTATTAAGCTGCCTTCTTTGAGAGAAAGAAAAGAAGATGTTGTGCCCTTGGTAAATTATTTTTTGGAAAAAATGGCAAAGAAAAATCACCAGACACAAAAAAAAATTACCAACGAAGGAATAAAACTATTAATTGATTATCCATGGCCTGGAAATATTCGTGAACTTGAAAATTTGATTGAGAGATTAGTTGTAATATCTCATGGAAATACAATTGACCATGAACTAATCGCCGGTACATATTAGTTCAAGTTTAAAAACAAACAATGTGTACGATAACTCTTCCGCTTGAAGAAGCTGTCTTTTCTTTTGAAAAGAATTTAATTGTGCAGGCAATGAAAAAAGCAGATGGAGTTAAAAACCGTGCTGCGAAGATTCTTGGAATAAGCACGAGTGTGTTGTATTATAAATTAGATAAGTTTGGATTATTAAAATGAAAACGATTGGAAAAGTATTATTAGCCGGTTTTACTATTTTATTTTTTATAGCTGAAGCAAATGCTCAAAGCTTAACTGAGCTTGAAAATAAATTTGAGAATCTTACAAATGTCATAAATGAAAATAAAAGCTCACTCGATTCACTAAAAAAGATAATTGATGAAAGAGGAAAAAGAATTGACGAGGAAAAAAACAAATCAATTCCCGACAAAGATAAAATTGTTGAGTTAATGGCAAACACAGTTACAGTATCAAATAAGATAGACCGGTTTCAAAAGAAAAGTGAAGATGATGAGAAAGAATATGAGCAAATAAAAAATAAACTTAGATAAAGCATATTCTGCGATTTTAGATTCTTTAAATTCAATAAGTCCCTCAACAGATAAAATTGAAGAAGAAAAATTAATTTATGTTCAAAAAAGGATGCTGGTTGCACCTCAAGTTCCGCTGCTTTCTTTTAATCCCGAAAAGATAGTGCAGATTGATTTGAGCAAACTGAAAGATGTAAAAGAAAAATCAATTTATAATGATTATCTTAAAAATGCTTTAACGGAAGTCGATAGTGTTTTAAATAAAGTTAAAAGTTTGTCGAACGATTTTAATCAAATTGTAAGGCTTCAAAAAAAGAGTCAGAAATTTTTAGAAGAAACAGAATTTAATAATAACATTCAGGTTCAAAAATATTCACCAGAACATTCAAGCAATGGAGACATAACCTCGGGGTTAAGCGGGCCATACGATAAAACTAATATAGCTTCTGTGGCAAATTCATATACATTAATAATGAATCAGTTAAATATTTACGGCAAAAACGATTTTAAAAATGTTTTTAATTATACGGAAGAATTAAAAAAGGATGGGTTAAATATAGAAGAGTATAATAATTTATTGAAAGAGGTGAAAAATAGGCTGCAAGAATATAAATTAGTGATAGTAAATAAAATTGATTCTTCTAAATGACCTTTAATAAAAATCATGCTTGTCTATTATTCATTATTTTAATAATTCCATATCAAATCAGCTACTCTCAATTCCGGCAGCTGCCGGAAATAAATTTAGAATCGGGTTTTTATAATTCAACACAGCAAGATTCTATAAAGCAAAAGAATATTCTATTTCGTCTTGATGGGCAATTAAAATATAAATACTCTGAAGAGAAAAGAAATGCATCCATAAAGCTGCGCCTAAGCCCGGAATCTTACGGAAGCAATGATGGATTATTTGTTTTAAAGATAAAAGCTGAAGGAAATTATTTACAGAAAGAAAATAATTTAAATTGGGGAGTGGATATTGCACGCCAAAAAAATATTTTTCAGCAAAGTGATTTAAAATTAAACTACGATATTTTTCTATTGAATGGAAATTTAAATTTATTTTTCATAGATGGTTATTCAATCAACACTTCATTCGGATATGCATTCCAGGATGCAAGCAAGGATGTAAATCAAAATCTTGATTTATTTTTATTAGATTTAAAGCTGTTTCCTGATTACGGTTTATATTTTAATGTTGGTTACGGATTTTATATTGAGAGATTTAAAGTAAAAAGTAATTTTTCACTTAAAGATACAATTCAAAATCTTAAAGCTAATTCAGGCTGGCGATTTGGCCCGCAAATCAGCTTTAGCTACTTAAAAGAATTTATAGTAAATGTAGACTACCGTTTTTTGTTTCACAACTCTTACCTAACCGGCAATCCTTCTTATGAACAATGGTTGCGAGTTTTAGCAGGTACATTTATATCAGAAAAAATATCTGCATTTTTACTGGTTGATTATTACTGGCGTAAATTCAAATTGATTGAGACACAATTCGATTACTCAAATCTATATTACAATCCTTTAAATATTGAAAACAACATTTATGCAAAACTTGCTTATGAAATAAATGAATCTGTTGAAGCGTATGTTAAATCCGGTTACTTCAAATATGATGTTATAAGCCGAAGTTATTCAATCGCCGGATGGGATGTACTGTTGGGAATTGAAATTAAAACTAAATAAAAAATACAAACCAATAGGTTCACATGAAAAAAGGTGGGATATTTTTAACAATAAATTTTCAATTACTAATTATTTGCTGTAACATTTTAAACCACTAATTTATTTTGATAAGATTATCCCAAGGATCCTTCGGACAAATTAAAAGATATCATTATTAATAAAGTCTTTCCATTTTCAAGGGAAAGATTTAGCCTGCCGCTATGCGGATAGGGTTAATTAAATGAACAGTGAAATGATTAGTCTAATAAGATATAAAAACTATCTCAAAGAATGATAATTGTCATTGATTAAAGCAAGATACATAGATATTATTTTATAAAAGGAACTCCATCCAACCTTCCTCTTACAAAGCGGAAGGCTTATTGAAGCCATAAACTTTTTCATTTGTAATCTTATCATTTAAAAGCTGCCCATACAATTCGATTAAAATATTTTTAATAATTAAATTTTCAAGGTACTTTTGCCACCAAAAAATCTTCTAGGTCAATCAATATTATTTTATTAATAATAGCTAACTTGCTTAGAAGAAAAACTAAAAATTTGGTAATTTTAGTTTTAGTCATCAAATCAATTTTAACTTTTTAATTTGAAATGGAATTAGAAAAAATGAATAAATATGTTCTTGGATTAGACTTCGGGACAAACTCCTGCAGAGCTTTAATTGTTGAAGTATCAAATGGAACTGAATTAGCAAGCTCAATTTTTCCTTATCCATCAGGAGAATATGGAATTATTGTTAACGCTACAAATCCGCATTTAGCGCGCCAAAATCCGGCAGATTATATCTTAGGTATTGAATCAACAATAAAAGAAGCTATTAAAAATGCCAAAGATATTGATTCTAAATTTAATCCGTTGGATATAATTGGAATTGGAGTTGATACAACCGGAAGTTCTCCATTGCCCGTTAATTCTGACGGAACACCTTTATGTTTTCTTGAAGATTTTAAAGACAATCCTAATGCAATGGTTTGGCTTTGGAAAGACCACACCAGCTACCTAGAAGCCGAGCAAATCACGAAGCTTGCATCTAAAGTAAGGCCTCAATATACAAGTAAGATAGGAGGTACTTATTCTTCGGAATGGTTCTGGAGTAAAATATTGCATTGTAAAAATATTGACGAGAAGGTTTTTAATGCCGCCTATAGTTTTGTAGAAATTTGTGATTGGATTACGGTTTTGTTAATTGGTGATTTGAAACCTGAAAATATTAAAAGAAGTGTTTGCGCTGCAGGACATAAAGCAATGTTTAATAAAGATTGGGATGGATTGCCTGATGAGGAATTTTTAGAAATGCTTTCTCCGGGATTAGGAAAATTGAAAGATAGATTATTTAAAAAAGCTTATTCTGCAGGACATTTAGCTGGATATATTTCAAAAAAATGGTCTGAGAAATTAGGACTTAATGAGAATGTTGCAATCTCTGTAGGCTCTTTCGATGCACACATGGGCGCCGTTGGTGCAGGTGTGCAAGTTGGTACTCTTGTAAAAATTATCGGGACAAGCACCTGCGATGTAATGGTATGGCCAAGCGACAAACCATTAAATGATATTAAAGGCGTTTGCGGTATTGTTGATGGTTCCGTAATGGATGGATATTACGGAATTGAAGCGGGGCAGTCGGGAGTTGGCGATATATTTTTATGGTTTGTTAATAATCTTGTGCCTGAAAAATATGGTAATACTGTTGATGAAAAATTTGAATCTTTAGAAAAAGAAGCATCAAAATTGAAACCCGGTGAATCAGGACTGCTTGCACTTGATTGGAATAACGGTAATAGAACTATTTTAGTTGATACACGGTTAACAGGCTTGCTGCTTGGACAAACTCTTCACACCAAACCTCATGAAATTTATAGATCATTAATTGAAGCAACAGCTTTCGGGGCATTGACTATTATTAATAGAATTGAAGAATACGGAGTTCCGGTTAAAGAAGTAGTTAACTGCGGCGGATTGGCTTCTAAAAATTCTTTACTAATGCAAATCTACGCTGATATTACCGGAAGGCCGATGAAGGTTTCGCGCAGTGATCAAACACCGGCTTTAGGAGCCGCTATATTCGGCGCAATTGCAGCAGGCAAAAAATCCGGTGGATATGATTCGGTTGATGAAGCAAGAGAATCAATGATTGGAATTAAAAACGGGTATGAACCAATTGAAGCAAATCATAAAGTATATTCCCGAATTTATTCTTTATATAAAAAGCTGCATGATGCTTTTGGTACGCCTGAATGGAATGGAAATCTTTTTGATGTGATGAAAGAATTATTGATTATTAAAGAGGGAATAAAAATTATTGAATGATAATTTGATTTTGGATATCGCTAAAAAATATTACATGTTTTAGGGAAAGCAAATGCTGCACAAAATAATTCTACTATTGATAACTATATTTTTTATTTCTTATAATATTTTTGCTTCAAAAAATTCTATGAAAATAAAACTTCCCGGAATCTTCTCAGACAATATGGTTCTGCAAAGAGATACAAGCATTCCAATCTGGGGTACATCTGCGCCGAATGAAATTGTAAGAGTTGAACTTGACGGGAAAAAAGTATCCACAACAGCAGATCAAGATGGCAATTGGAAAGTTTATTTACCATCATTTAAAGCCGGCGGGCCGTATGAATTAGTTGTAATGGGTAAAAATAAAATTACTTTTAAAAATGTATTAATCGGTGAAGTTTGGCTTTGTTCCGGCCAATCAAACATGCAAATGATGATGAGTGAAATTGGAAAAAACTTTGCTAATAAAAATGAAATTGCAAATGCAGGTAAATATAATTTACGGATATTTACTGTTGATCAGGCGACTGCCCCGGTACCTCAATATGATTTCAAAGGAATCGGCTGGAAAATATGTGATTCTACAACTGTTAAAAAATTTTCAGCAATAGCATATTTTTTCGGCAAGTATGTTAGCGAGAAAATTAAAATTCCAATCGGACTTATCAATTCTTCTTTCGGCGGAACTGATATTGAAGCATGGACGAGCGCTGCTTCTTTAATAAAAATAAAGCAGTTTGAAGGATTACTGTCAGATATTAAAAAATTCAATGAAGGCGATACTTCTATTGTAAGAGAATATGACGAAGAAAGATATGAATGGAAAAGCAGTTCAATGCATACTGATCCCGGTTTTCCAAAAGAAGGTGTGACCTGGAAAGATTTTGAATTCGATGATTCCGGTTGGAACAAAATAAGTGTTCCATCTTTGTGGGATCAAAAGGAACTTGTAAATTTTGATGGTGCTGTATGGTATAGAAAGGAAATTGATATTCCTTCCGGTTGGGGCGGAAGAGATTTAATTTTAAATTTTGGGCCAATCGATGATATAGACGTTACCTGGTTTAACGGAGTTGAGCTTGGAAGCGGTGAGAGATGGAATAAACCAAGAACATATATAGTTCCTGCGCTTAGTGTTAAACCTGGGAAAAATGTTATTGCCGTTAGATGTATTGATACCGGCGGCCCCGGAGGAATGTGGGGAGAAGAAAATCAATACAGCATTTCTATAAATTCAGGTGATTCAATATCACTTGCCGGAGAATGGCTTTATAAACGAAGTCTTGCTTTGAATAAATTCCCAATCAAGCCGGTTTCTTTTGATGATCCTAATTGTCCCACGGTACTTTTTAACGCCATGATTGCACCATTAATTCCTTACGCCATTAGAGGAACAATTTGGTATCAGGGTGAAAATAATACGCGTAATGCTTTGGAGTACAGAACTCTTTTTCCGTTAATGATAGAAGATTGGCGTTCAAGATGGGAACAAGGAAATTTTCCTTTTTTCTTTGTCCAGCTTGCTAACTATATGAGTATAAACCCTGAACCGGTGGAAGATACCTGGGCCGAATTACGCGAGTCGCAATTGATGACTTTGAAAGTAGAAAACACTGGAATGGCTACTGCGATTGATCTTGGAGATTCAGCAGATATTCATCCTAAAAATAAAAGAGAAGTTGGCAGACGATTATCATTAATTGCATTAAATAAAATTTATAGTTATCGTGACGAATATAGCGGCCCAATCTACAAATCTTACCAAGTCAAGGGGGATAAAATAATAATCGATTTTGATTTTGCTGATGGATTAAAAATAAAGGATAGTGATATATTAAAGGGCTTTGCAATAGCAGGAAGTGATCACAAGTTTCAATGGGCGCATGCTAAGATTATAGGAAATTCTGTCTTAGTTTGGAATACTGATATTAGTAATCCGGTTTCAGTGCGTTATGCCTGGGCATCAAATCCGGTTTGCAATTTGTATAATAATGCCGGACTTCCCGCTTCCCCATTTAGAACAGATGACTGGGAAGTGCTGACAAAAGATTTTGAAAAATAGTGTTCGAAGTTTGAAAATTTATATTTTTATAAAAGAAAAATTCCGGAGATAAAATGAAAAGAAACTATTTCATGGTGGTATTAATCTTTGTTGTATTTTTTGTAATCTCGTTAATCACCAATATTCTCGGCCCGCTTATTCCTGATATTATTAAAAGCTTTAATCTCAGTTTGACTATGGTTTCATTTCTTCCTTTTTCCTTTTTCATAGCTTATGGCGTAATGTCAATACCTGCCGGGATGCTTGTAGAAAAATACCATGAAAAAGTTGTTATGCTCTGGGCATTTGGAATTGAACTTGTTGGAGCTTTTTGCTTCGCATTGTTCCCGTCCTATGCAATTGCGCTTGGTTCATTGTTTCTTCTTGGAATAGGAATGGCGATACTCCAGGTAGCTATTAATCCTTTATTAAGAGTTTCAGGCGGCGAAGAACATTTTGCATTTAATTCGGTGCTTGCACAATTAGTATTTGGTGGAGCATCTTTTCTTAGTCCGTTTATTTACTCCTACCTGGTTACTAATATATCTGACAAAACTAAACCGAAGAACTTTTTGATTTCTACTTTATCTTCAATGGTTCCCGGGCATCTTCCATGGATATCGTTATACTGGCTTTTTGCTTTATTAATTTTAGTAATGGTTGTTGTTATTTACACAGCAAAATTTCCTAATGTTGAAAGAAAAGAAGATGAACTTTCAGGTGCATGGGATACACATAAGAAGTTATTCAAGATGAAAACAGTGATTTTATTTTTCATCGGAATTTTTGCTTATGTTGGAACCGAGCAGGGAATTGCAAATTGGATTTCTCAATTTCTTTATGTGTATCATGGTTATGACCCGTTGAATGTCGGTTCTAATATCGTTTCATATTTTTGGGGTATGTTGACTTTGGGCTGTGTATTAGGATTAGTGCTATTAAAAATATTTGACAGCAGAAAAATACTTGTCTGGTTTTCTATATCAGCATTATTTTGGTTAAGTGCTGCTTTGTTTGGATCAACAAATTTTGTTGGAATTAATTTAGCTCTTATATCTTTCCCAATGGCTGGATTTTCGTTGTCTGTAATGTGGTCGATTATTTTTTCTTTGGCGCTCAATTCACTCGATAGTCATCACGGTTCTTTCTCTGGTATTTTATGTACAGCAATCATTGGCGGTGCGGTTGTTCCGGTTATCATTGGCTGGCTTGGCGATCATTTTGGCCTGAGGGTTGGGATGTTTGTTGTCTATATTACATTGGGATATATTTTAAGCATTGGTATGTGGGCTAAACCGATCATCACAAATGAAACTTTATCTTCTAAAAAAGAAAACGTTACAGCATAAATTCAGAAAGTTAAAATCATGTCGATAATTGGAATAGATCTTGGCGGTACAAATGTAAGGTCAGGAAGAATTAATAATAATTCAATTGAAAACATTGCTTCAAAAAAAATTACTTCTAACGGCTCTGAAGAAATTATTTTAAATGAAATTTGTGAAACTATTGATAAAGTGATCCAACCTGATGTTACAGGAATTGGAGTAGGTGTTCCAAGTGTGGTTGACACGGAAAGAGGAATTGTTTATGGTGTTCAAAATATTCCTTCCTGGCAGGAAGTTTATTTAAAAGATTATTTGGAGAAGAGATATAATCTACCAACTTATGTAAATAATGATGCAAATTGTTTCGCGGCTGGAGAAAGATATTTTGGCAAAGCAAAAGAATATGACAACGCAGTCGGATTAATTATCGGTACAGGCTTAGGTGCCGGACTAATATTAAACAAAAAACTTTATTCAGGTACGAATTGTGGTGCCGGTGAATTCGGGACTATTTCTTTTAGAGAACATAACTACGAATATTACTGCAGCGGTCAATATTTTATTCAGCATTATTCAACGGATGGTGTGACATTATTCGAGTTGGCTAAAAAAGGAGATGCAATGGCTTTAAAAATCTTTTCCGAATTCGGAAGCAACTTAGGAGAAGCTATCAAACTGATTATGTATTCTATAGATCCGCAAATTATCATTTTAGGAGGATCACTCAGTAAATCATTTGAATTTTTTCAAGAGACTATGTGGAAATCAATAAACGATTTTGAATACAAACAAGCACTCAAAAAGTTAAAAATTGAATGCACAGAAATTATTGATATAGCGGTGTTAGGTGCGGCTGCCTTATATCTTGATGCTCAACATTAAATAAAAATTATTAAGATAAAACTATATGAATAAAATTATTTTGATATTGTTTGTTTTACAATTCATTGCTTTTTCACAAGATGATTCGCAATATTCATTTATGTTAAAAGATAATTGGAAAATGCAATCGTCTCAAGATTTGATAGTCTCAGGGAAAATCATTTCAACGGATATTTACGATACAAAAAATTGGTATCCTACTACTGTACCATCAACTGTACTTGCTGCTTTAGTTAGAGATAGCGTTTATAAAGATATTTTTGTTGGAGAGAATTTAAAGACAATCCCTAAAGAACAATTTAAAAAATCATGGTGGTATAGAACTGAATTTACAGTGAGGAACAATAAAGATTTAAATTTCTTCAAGATTAAATTTGAAGGAATAAACTACAAAGCAAATATTTGGTTGAATGGAATACTGGTTGCAGATACATCCACTATATTTGGAACATTTAGACATTTTGATTTAGATATCACTTCTTTTATAAAACCAGACGGAAAAAATGTTTTGGCAGTTGAAGTTTTTCCCCCTGTTCTTGGAGATTACACAATGGGATTTGTTGATTGGAACCCTGAACCGCCTGACAACAATATGGGAATCTGGCGCAGTGTTGAGATTACACAAACCGGAAATGTTTCCATAAATTTTCCAAATGTTCAAACCCGGTTTGCTAATAACCAATTGACTGAAGCAAGACTATCGGCTTCTGCTGAACTTAAGAATAACAGTTCAAAAAAAATATCAGGCATACTTGAGGGTGTAATTGATTCAAAAACATTTTCAAAAAATGTTGAGCTTGAGCCAAATCAAAATAAAAAAATAAATTTTTCGCCTTTTGATTTTAAAGAATTAAATATTACCAATCCAAGAATCTGGTGGACTTACGATATTGGCAAACCAGAATTATATAATCTTAAACTTACATTTAAAGAGGATAGTCTAATTTCAGATGAACAAAATGTTCGTTTCGGAATTAGAGAAGTATCAGATTATCATACAAAGGAAGGATTCCGGGGCTATAAATTAAATAGAAGAAAAATTCTTATTCGCGGCGGCGGCTGGACAGATAATATGCTTCTTGATAATACTTATGAAAATTTAAAAGCACAAGTAGAATATGCAAAGCAGATGAATTTAAATGCAATCCGCTTTGAAGGATTTTGGGGAACCAGCCAGGATATTTATAATCTTTGTGATGAGAAAGGAATTTTTTTAATGGTTGGCTGGAGCTGCCAATGGGAGTGGGGCCATTTTCTTGGAATGAAAGACAATGAATATGGAACAATTAATTCGCCATCAAGCATTAAACTTATTTCCCGGTCATGGAAAGACCAAATAAAATGGCTGCGTAATCATCCATCAATTTTTGTTTGGCTATACGGAAGTGATAAATATCCAAATCCGGAACTTGAAGAAAATTATATTAAAACTCTATACAACAATGATCCTACTAGGCCTGTAATTTCATCAGCTGCCGAACATACCTCTACAATTACAGGCAAATCAAGAGTTAAAATGAGAGGGCCTTATGATTATGTTCCTCCATGCTACTGGTATATCGATACAGCTAACGGGGGAGCGTTCGGTTTTAATACTGAAACAGGGCCTGGCCCGCAGGTTCCTGTTATTGAAAGCATTAAAAAATTTATTCCACAAGATCATCTTTGGCCAATAGATTCAGTTTGGAATTATCATTGCTGTTTTGGAAAGTTTAATAATCTTGATAGTTATACCAAAGCAATTAACGAGCGTCTTGGCAAGGCAAATAGTTTAGAAGAATATTGTACAAAAGCTCAATTTTTAAATTATGAAGGCATGCGGGCGATGTATGAAGCTTTTATTGTAAATCGTTATAAAGCAACCGGAATTATTCAATGGATGTATAATTCGGCTTGGCCTAAATTATGGTGGCAATTTTATGATTATTATTTAATGCCAACGGCCGCTTTTTACGCTGCCCGTAAAGCCTGCGAACCGGTTCATATTTTATATGATTATGGAAGTAATTCAATTATTGCTGTAAATAATTCTGTTGTTCTACAAGACAGCATAACTGCTGAAGTTAAAGTTTTTAATTTTGATTTATCTCAAAAGTTTTCTTTTGATAAAACAATTTCATTAAAGCCGGATGAAAATATTAATATAACATCATTGAGTAGTTTGAAAAATCTTGATACAACTTACTTTGTTGATTTAAGATTGTTTAATGATAAGGATGAAATTATTAGTTCAAATTTTTATTGTTTATCAACTAAAAAAGAAATTTTAGATTATTCAAAAAACACCTGGTATGTTACTCCAGTAAAGCAGTATGCTGATTTAACGAAGTTAAATAATCTTCCCAAAGTTGATCTTCAAGTAAAAGCTAATTCTGAAGTGAGTAAATGGCAGAGTTGAAATTAATGCCTGAAGTTGTAAATCCTTCAAACTCAATTGCATTACAGATTGAATTGAATTTATTCAATGAAGGAAATAACGAAGCAATAGTTCCAATCTTTTGGGATGATAATTATTTTACTTTGCTTCCGGGTGAGAAAAGAACAATTAGCTGTTACTATTATAAAGATGGTAATGAAAATGTGAGTGCTTCTTATATTAAGGTAAAAGGATGGAATATTAATGAGAAGAAATTAAATATAAATTCTTAATTATATAAATAATTAATTGTATTAGTATAAAATTTTAAACCCGGAGTAAAAAAATTAGTTCCGGGTTTTTAGTTTTAAAATTTTCAGCTGACTGATTTTCATTTATTTATTAATTGATTGCAAACTTTTTATAATTCATATCAAATTAAATAATATATTTGAATTGTAAATTCTGATGAAGTTTGGATTGGAGTCATTCAAATCTAATTACTTGAATATTTGTTTTATTAACATGTTCAACAAAAAAATATTGGGGAATTTAATGTTTTCCAAATTAGCGCTTCCTTTTTTAATCATCATATTCTTAATACAAAAAACGTTTGCTGGTGGTTCAATTTTTTCTACGGACACACTCATTGATAATTCAAGTAAACCTAAAAGAATTTATACTACTACACGACTAACAACTAAAAAGCCGGTTATAGATGGTAAATTAAATGATGAATGCTGGAGAACCGGTGAATGGGCGGGCAATTATATTCAATGGATTCCGAATGATGGAGCTAAGCCATCTGAACCTACTCAAATAAAAATTCTTTACGATGATAGAAATATTTATGTTGCTATACGTGCATTCGATAATGAACCTGATAAAATTGTTCGTAAAGCCGGAAGGCGTGACGAATTTAAGGAGATATAGTAGGGGATTACTTTTGATAGTTACAATGACCATCGCACCGGTTTTGAATTTGATGTTACTGCTGCCGGGCAAAAAATAGATCTTTTATTAACAAATCCGAGTCAATGGTGATGTAAACTGGAATGCAGTTTGGTATGCAAAAGTCGGAATGGAAGATTCTGCATGGACTGCCGAATTTGAAATACCGTTAAGTCAACTTAGATACAGCAGTGCATACTGTACAAGTCTGGGGGATCCATTGTTGGCGTTGGATCGATCGTTTCCAGGAAGAAAGTGATTGGGATCCTCAATCTTCAACAGGTCCGGGAATTTTATATGAGTGTGGTGAACTCCATGGTATTAACGGCTTCCTAAATACCGGCGAATCGAAATAATGCCCTATTCACTTGGAAAACTAAATACTTTTAAAAGTGAATCCGGTAATCCATTTAAAGATAAAGGAAGAGCATGGTTAGGAAATATCGGGCTGGATGCAACTATCGGTTTGTCAAGTAATTTCACTGCCGATCTGACAATAAATCCTGATTTCGGGCAGGTAGAATCAGATCCTTCTGTAATGAACCTTACTGCATTTGAAACTTTTTATGATGAGAAACGTCCTTTTTTTCTTGAAGGAAAAAATATTTTTAGTTTTGATTTTAACAACGTAAGTGTTTTTTATAGCCGGAGAATTGGGCATTCACCAAGTTATTCGCCTAGTTTGAAAGACGGTGAGTATATTGATTTCCCGGATAATACAACTATTATTAGTGCAGTAAAGATCAGCGGTAAAACTGCGGATGGACTTTCAGTAGGTATACTGCAAAGTCTAACCGCAAATGAACAAGCAACAATTTATTCCGGTGGTAAAAAAAGTGATCTGGGAGTTGAGCCTTTAACAAATTATTTTATTGCGCGAGTTCAGCAAGATTATTCACAAGGGAACACCGTTCTGGGAGGTATTTTCACTTCTACCAACAGGTTTATTAAAGATACACAACTTGAGTTTCTCAATCGCAATGCTTACACAGGTGGGATGGATTTTATGCACTACTGGAATGATAAAGAGTATTTACGTTGATTCTAAATTAATTGGAAGCTATATAAACGGAAGTCAAGCAGCTATGGATATTCTTCAAAAGTCGTCTGCAAGATATTATCAGAGGCCTGATGCAAATTACTTAAAATATGACAGCAGCCGTACAAATTTTTCCGGTTACGGCGGAGGTAATTAAAGTAGGTAAAGGAAGCGTGGGGCTTTGGAGATATTCGACTGCATTAAACTGGCGTTCACCGGGTTGGATCTAAACGATTTGGGATATATGCAAACTGCAGATGTTATTAACCAGGAAAATTCAATTTCATACTTTGTTAATAAGCCGGTTTCAATTTTTAGAACATACTCAATTGGCATAGATCAAAATAATAATTGGGATTTCGGAATGGATTATTTGTCATCCGGAGGCAGTTTAAATATTTATCTTGAATTTCTTAACAAATGGGCAATTTCAAATCAATAGATTATACTTCACAAGCGCTGGATATCCGACTGCTGAGGAGGCGATGCAATACTTGTGCCTTCTATTTGGTCAAATAATTCTATATATTAGAACGGACTATTCGAAAAAATATCTATTTTGATTTAAGAACAAATATATCTCAGTCAGGTTATCAAAACGCTTCATATTATCAGATACAACCAGGTATATCATTTTTGCCTATGAATATTTTAAAAGTTCTTCGGTGCATATTATTCTTTAAATATTAATAAACTACAGTATATAATGTAGAACAAATAAACAACAATTTTAGATATCTACTAGGTAAAAGTTGAGCAGAAAACAATCGATGCAACTTTCAGAATTGATTATAATATTACCACGGAATTATCCATTCAATATTATGGAAGCCCTTTTGCCTCTGTAGGGAAATATTCTGAATTTAAAATGATTCAAACCCAAGAGCATCTGAATATAACGAAAGATTCACAACATTAAATCCAACTTTAACGGAAATAGTTATGAATTTTAGAAACCACCAACTCACAAATTCTATATAGTTTTCAGAAATCCTGATTTTAATTTTTTCCAGTTTAGATCTAACCTGGTGTTAAGATGGGAATACCGTCCTGGTTCTCAATTATATTTGGTTTGGTCGCAGGATAGAACCAATTTTATTATGCCGGGTAATGATTCTGTTTATGATGCGATAAGTAGCTTAAGATATATTTACCCAAATAATATTTTTCTTATAAAATTTAATTATTGGTTTTCAATATAAAAATGATTGAAAGTATCAATTCATATCGAGTTTATTTTAATTAAAAGAAATTATATGAATAACCACATTCCTAACTAAATTTTAACGTATTCCAGTTCAATTATGATTGATTGATTTTTAGCAATAGTCGACTTACTTTTGCATATTATTTCACTTAATAAATTAAATAACGTACTTTGACTTCAAATACTCCTTTAACAGATATTGAATTGTTAAAAAGAGTCTCAATCAGTGATTCTAAAGCACTGGAGATTTTATACAATCGATATTCTCCATTATTATATACGGTTATAAAAAAAATTGTATCTGATGAAGAAACTGCACAACAAGTGTTGGCAGATGTTTTTGTAATTGTATGGCGAAAAATCAGATGTTTTGATTTTGATTCCAATAATCCTTATACCTGGCTTGTAACTTTAACAAGAAATAAAGCTGTAGATACAATCAGAAGGAGAAGAACCGGTATTGATATTCAGGAATATAATGATGTTTATGAAAATGAATTTATAATTCCAGCCATTTCAAATAAAATCGGCGGTTTGGATTTGAAGGAAGCTTTAAGAAAAAAAAATAATTTTGAAGAAGCTTTAAATAAGCTAACTGATGCCCAGCAGTATGTGATTTACTTAGCTTTCTACGAAGGTTACACTGAACAAGAAATTGCGGCAAAATTAAATATCCCCGAACAGACAGTTAAATCAAAAGTAAAAATTGCACTAACTAACCTTCGGGATAATTTAGCAATGGAAGAAATGTAATGCCAGATAAAGATACCAAATATGATTTAATGTATGCTTATGCATTAGGCTGCTTAAATGAAAATGATGTTTTAAACTTTAAAGAAATTTCTGTCAGCGACGAAAACTTTTTATGGGATGAATTAGGAGAGTTCCAAAATCTAGCAGCACTAATGGCTTCTATACTTTCTGTTGAAATGCCAAAGCCTGAGGTCAAAGAGAAAGTAGCCCGGAAACTATACAATTTAAAAGATGAAAACATTCAGTCTGTTGAAGATACAAAACAGGATGATCAAATATTTGAAGGCGGCTTAGACAAGGAAGTAATACCTCC
This sequence comes from uncultured Bacteroidota bacterium, assembly GCA_963777615.1. GTDB lineage: Bacteria > Bacteroidota > Ignavibacteria > Ignavibacteriales > Ignavibacteriaceae > CAVSWT01. The sequence goes on from CAVZSD010000049.1 coordinate 45,185, forward strand.
TGAAGAAACTAAAGAAAATACTATTTTTGAAGAGCCCGTATTAGATAACAAAATTCAGGCATGAGTCATCTGGAAGAACCTTTACTTAATGACGAAAATAAAATAGAACAATCTTCTGAAGAAATTGAAATGCAGCTTAAAGATAAAACTGCTGATAAAAAACAGGAAATGGAAGTTAAAAGTGAAGATGAAAATTTTGATGAAGAGTTGCCGGTAGAGGATAAATCCGTTACTGAAAATATAAATGAAAATGAAAAATTAAATGAAGAGATTAAATTAGATAATGAAACACAAGGGATAGAAATTCATTCTGAAAGCGAACCTGAAGAAGAAGTTCATATTGAAGATATAATAAATAATATTGAACAAACCACTGAAGAAAAAACAATAATGGAAGAAAATAATAATCCTTTTGAGCTTGATGACGACTTTTTGCCCAAAAGAAAAGAACCTGAAAAATTTAGATTTGAAGAAGTAGATGATGAACCTCAAGAAAAGGTATCACAAAATTTTATTGAAAAATTTATCGAACATAACAAATCAAGTATCACAGAAAAAATTGATAAAACAATTGAAGGAGTAAAAGAACAGATCGGGAATGAACCGGAGGTTGATGAATTCGGGTATGAACTGGTTCAGCCGTTATCCAAAAACTTATCTATCTTTGGAAGTTATAATTCTAATGAAGAAAAAGATGAACTGGATGAAAATTTAATTGACCATCATTTAGGTGAAGATTCATTAAAAAGTCAGGAACTACAAAGAGTTTATATAAACAAAAATTCCGGCTCAAAACTATTCATAATTATTCTTTCTATTTTAAGCTTATTATTTTTGGGAGCGGCGGTATATTTCTATATAAATTTTAAAAAGACTGTTGACTCAAACGACAAACAAATTGTTGAATTAAAACATGACTCTGCGGCGCTTTATTCATCAAAGCAAACATCGCGAGCAGTGATCTCGTTTCTTGAATCTCCAAACGTAACTGTTGTTGAACTTGGACCTACAGATGCAGTTCCAAATTCATCCGGAAAGCTTTATATTAATTTTGGTTTAGGTGCCGGGTATTTGTACACCAAAAGTTTGCCGGTTTTAGCAAGCGATAAAAGTTTGCAGCTTTGGTTATCCAGCGGTGGAAAATTTATTTCATTGGGTATTGTAGATTCAAAAAGTAGTGATGAATATTATCCGTTCACATTTAAACCAATCAGCTCGCCTGGCAATACAGAAATATTGGTTACCGAAGAAAATATTAGCGGCGCAAAGCAGCCAAGCAGCAAACTATTATTGATTGGCGCTTTAGAATAATTTCTTATTTCTTTTCAGATTTCCTCAAAAGAAAATAAATCCCTGCCGCAATAATAATTATAGGCAAGTATTTTACAGTAATAACCGCGAACGAATTAAAAAATATTGAGGAATTAAATTTTCCCCAGAAAAGTGCTGAAGCAATTCCCAGCAAGATAAAAACTATTGAAATTAAAAGGTAGATTTTGTCTTTCATACTGTCAATAAACAGCATCAAAAAGCTAAAGCCGATATTCAAAATAAGCGCGGGATAAAGCACTTCTGAATTATTTCGAAATTCAAAATTATTAATAAGAAAAAGTATCACACCCCATAGAAAAATAAATGAACTTGAAAAAAGTAATGATTTGTTATCTTTGCCGAATGAATTAAAGAATAACCCCAGGCCAGCAAAAATTAATGCATAACTAAGTATTTCCGGGTTTGTAATGTTTACAATTCCGAAAAGGTTAAGCAAAACAGTAAAGGCTAAAAAGGCAAGCAGGTAAATAATTATAAGCTGGTTCTTTTTCACAAGTGTGTTTTAATTTGTTGATGAATTTATTTTGTACAATTACAGAATTCTTTGCCCCATGCTTGAAGCAATTATTTCGGTTGCAAAAATAGCGCTTATATTTTTATTATCTAAAATAGGATTAACTTCCGTTACTTCTAATGACGACATGCATCCGCACTCCGCAATTGCCTCCATGATGAGATGTGCTTCGCGGTAACTCAATCCTCCTGGCACAGGCGTTCCAACTCCCGGAACAATTGAAGGATCAACACTATCAAGGTCAAAGCTGACATGAATGTGATCAACATTTTCTTTAAAATGTTTCAGCACTCTAGAAATTACTCTATGTATTCCTAATTTATCTATATCAGACATAGTATAGACCGGAAGGTTTAATTTTTTTATACTTTCTCTCTCAAGAATATCTATACTTCTAATTCCAATCAAAGCGCAGTTTTCAGGTTTTATCTTTGGCTTAAACCCATAAAAATTTACAAGCTTATCATTACCAATTCCTAAGGATGCGGCTAAAGGCATTCCATGAATATTTCCCGATGGTGATGTTTTATCTGTATTCATATCGGGATGAGCATCAATCCAAATTACTCCCATTTTCAATTTATTTTTTTTGCAATAAGATGAAATGCCTGCAATAGTTCCAAGCGCCATTGAGTGGTCGCCGCCAATGCATAACGGGAATTGATCTTTCTCTAAAACTTTTTCAATTCGTGAGGCTAATATTTTTGAGGTTCTTAAAATTTCGCTAAGATATTTTAACTTTAGGTTTCCGATTTTTTGTTTTTCCATTATTTGAATATTTATATCGCCGCTGTCAATTACTTTGTAACCAAGATGTTCAAGCTTTTGTTGAAGATTTGCAATTCTCACTGCAGATGGCCCCATATCAACCCCGCGCCTATCAGCACCTAAATCCATAGGAAAACCTATTAAGTTCACAGTTTTTGTTTGAATTCTCTTCATAAAATAATTGTTAATAAAAAATGAATTTTTTGAAAGATTTACAACAAATTATAAAGTTTCGGGCTAATATCCCAATTTGTTGGGTCTCGCTTTTTTACAATACAATTTATACAAGTTAATGATTATATTTCGATTCGCATTCTTGCAAAAATTTATTTTTAGAAGTGGAATCTATAATAAAAACAACCGGTTAGCTATGGAAAAATATTCTTCTGAGCCTTTAATTAATGTCGGGATTCTTACTGAAAGCAAAATTAATTTTGAGCTTTATGGTGATTTTGATTACGAAGGAAAAAAATACAGCGGAATATTTTCAGCTCAATTAGTTAACGGCAAAATAGTTTGTAAAACCAATAAAGAAAAAATCGCAGAAACTGGTGAAATATTCTTTAAAACAATGGACCCTGAAGGCGATTCTTTTTTAGTTAAAGATGTTGTTATTGGAGTTAAGTTTCATTGGGAGCGAAAAGAAAAACAAAGATTTCTTGGTTCGTTAAAAATTATTATTGAAGACGGCAAGTTAACTGCTATTAACGTAATTCCAATCGAAGCATATCTTATAAGTGTAATCTCTTCTGAAATGAGTGCAAGAAGTTCCCTTCAATTGTTAAAAGCTCATTCAATTGTTTCAAGAAGCTGGCTTCTTGCTCAAATTGAAAAATCAAAATCACTTAAACAGCAGGACATTGAATACAGCACTGTTTATAAAAATGAAAATGAATTAATAAAATGGTACGACAGGGAGGATCATAAGAATTTTGATGTTTGCGCTGATGACCATTGCCAGCGCTACCAGGGCATAACAAAAGTTTACACTGAAATTGCCCGCCAGGCTGTAAAAGAAACCAAAGGTATAATTGTTACTTATGATGATAAAGTTTGTGATGCGAGATATTCAAAATCTTGCGGCGGTTTTACTGAAGCATTTGAAAATGTTTGGGAGCCGGTTAAATATGAATACTTATCTTCAATTGTTGATTATAAGTATGAACCCGATAATTATAATTTTGATTTTTCAAATGAAGTTAATGCAAGAAAATGGATACTGGGAAATCCGTCCTCTTTCTGTAATACGAAGGATAAAAAAGTTTTATCTCAAATTCTTCTGGATTTCGACCAGGAAACCACTGACTTTTTTCGCTGGAAAGTGGAATATTTACAAGTTGAATTATCAAATCTTATTAAAGAAAAAAGTGGAATCGACTTTGGCGATATTTTGGATTTGATTCCAATTGAAAGAGGTGCATCATCTAGATTAATCAAGCTGAAGATAGTAGGTACTAAAAAAACTTTAATTATTGGAAAGGAATTGGAAATCAGGAGAATACTTTCAAAATCTCATCTATACAGTTCGGCATTTGTTGTTAGGAAAATTATAAAAGAAAATAAAGTGCCTGATAAATTTATAATTTCCGGTGCCGGATGGGGACATGGAGTCGGTCTCTGCCAGATAGGGGCGGCCGTAATGGCTTCACAGGGTTATAACTTTGATGAGATATTACTTCACTATTTTTCAAACGCAAGGCTTTTTAAGCTTTACTAATTTGCTGCTTTATAATCAAATGAAAATTCTTGTTTCATGTTTATCTAAAAGCTGGGGAGGGATGGAAATGGTAACCCTGGTTTTTATAAGAAAGCTTCTTGAAAGAAATATCCAGGTAGAATTATTGTGCATTAAAGAATCAAGGCTGCACATTGAAGCTAATGCTATTGGGGTTATGATTAATCCGATTAAAGCTTCAGGCTATGTTCATCCATTTTCAATTTTAAAAATTATTGCTTTAATCAGGAGAAAAAAATTTGATTTAATCCATACTCATGCTTCAAAAGATTTGTGGCTGCTTGTGCCTGCTTTAAATGTTTTAAGAAAACAAAGGCCGCTGCTGTTAACAAAACATGTTGGTTCTTTTATTGTTAAAAAAGATTTCTTGCACAAATACATTTACAAAAGAGTTAAGTATGCTTTGGCTATTAGTAAAGTAATTGCAAAAAATCTACTTGAAACTTGCCCATTAACTGAAGATAAAATATTAATTCATTATAACGGTGTTGACTTAAAACGATTTGATTATGGTAAAACAGACAGGGAAAAAATACGAAGCGAATTCAATATAAATAAAAATATTCTGGTCATTGGTATGCTTGCCAGGTTCAGCCCCGGGAAAGGGCATGAAGAATTTTTATTTGCGGCACGTGAGTTAAATAAAGTCTTTGATAATTTGTGTTTCTTAATCGTTGGTGAAGCCAGCCACGGTGAAAATGAATATGCAGATTCCATAAAAAAACTTGCGGAAGAGTATCAAATAAAAAATTTAGTATTCACCGGCTTCAGAAGTGATGTTCCTGATGTACTTTCAGCAATGGATATTTTTGTTTTTCCTTCACATTCTGAAGCTTTTGGCATAGCTTTAATTGAAGCTATGGCGATGCGACTTCCATCTATTTGTTCAAATTCTGATGGGGTATTGGACATAGCGATTGATTCGGAAACATCATATCTTTTCGAAAGAAAAAATGGAAAAGATTTAAAAGATAAAATTTCACTTTTAATTAATTCACCGGAGACAAGAAAGAAATTTTCAGAAGCGTCTAGAAAAAGAGTTGAAAATAATTTTGATTTAGAAGTAATTATTAATCAGCTAATTGAAATTTATAAAAGAGCATTAAGCTAATCAGTATAATCAAATAATAATTCATAAGAGGAGAAAAATATTTATGATACAAAATACGGTCAAGAAAATATTAGTTCTTTTAACTGCCGGTGTTTTATTGGCAGGGTGCAGTTCTTCAAAAGAAATTGCAACAGGCTCATTTTCTCAATCAGATTGTAAAGAAGAAAGGAGCATCGATAATTCAGATGAATTTGTTGCTGAAACTGCAGACAATTTAATAGTTTTCCAAAAAGTAGATATTGTTACTTTAACTGTTGATGTTGAAACGTACTGCAACGCTCAACTTGCTTTTGATATATTAAAAAAAGATAATGAAATCTATTTGAAACTAAAAAATAATAGCGGCGTTAAAGATAAATGTGTGTGCAAAAAAAGCCTCTCAATTGACGTAAAAAATGTTGAACCGGGAGATTATACTTTTTATGTTACAAATCTTGTTGGTAACCAGTTATTAGCTAAATCAAAATTTACCGTTAATTAGAAATTATTTATTAAAAACTTATTTAGGAGATACCAAATGATTTTGGTATCTCTTATCTTTTTTGAATAAGCTACTTTATATGCTATTTATATAATACTTAATTTTTATTACAAAAAATAAATTGGATCTTAGGAAATTATGGTTACTGCGTTTTTACCTTTCAACAATGAACAGCATTCAAAAGAAACAATAAAAAATTTAATGCAATGCTCTTCAATCGATACAATATATTTACTCTCTCCAAATGATGAAATTGGTGAATATGAAAACTGCGAAGTCTTAAAAATTGATTCTTTATTTTCAATTGGAACAATCAAGTTAATTGAACAAAAAACAAAAACCGACTTTGTTTTATTCATATCAGAAGACACTCTAATTCAATTAAGCCAGTTTGCAGTTGAAAGAATTATGGATGTTGCGGAAATGACATCTTCCGGAATAGTTTATTCCGATTATTATGAAATCAAAAACAACAAACGAACTACTCATCCGGTTATTGATTACCAGGTTGGGAGCATTCGTGATGATTTTAATTTTGGCCCGGTTCTATTTATTAGGAAAACTGCAATTGCAAATGCGTTGAAAGAAAATCCATCAGAGTATAATCACGCCGCTGTGTATGATTTGCGTTTAAGTATTTCTCAAAGTTTTTCCATCACACATGTGCCTGAATATTTGTACTCAATCATTGAGCATGATGATAGAAAATCCGGCGAGAAAATTTTTGATTATGTAAATCCGAGAAATAGAGAAGTTCAAATTGAAATGGAAATAGCTGCAACATCACATTTAAAAAACATCGGGGCATATCTTGAGCCTAAGTTCGAATCTATAAATGAAAATGAGGAAGAATTTCCGTTTGAAGCTTCTGTAATTATTCCGGTTAGAAACCGTGTAAAAACTATTAAGGACGCTGTTGATTCTGCATTAATACAAAAGACAAATTTTACATTTAACATAATAGTAGTTGATAATCATTCAAATGATGGAACCACGGAAATATTAAAATCACTTTCCGAGAAAAATAAAAATGTTGTTCATTTAATTCCTCAAAGTGAAGACCTCGGAATTGGCGGCTGCTGGAATGAAGCTGTTCACAGTGTACATTGTGGAAAATATTCATGCCAGCTTGACAGCGACGATGTTTATAGTAATGAGGATACACTTCAAAAAATTGTTGATGTATTTAAAAAGAAAAATGCGCAATGGTGATAGGCTCATACACTTTAACGGACTTTAAAATGAATACAATTCCTCCAGGATTAATTGACCATAAGGAATGGACGCCTGAAAACGGAAGAAACAATGCGTTAAGAATAAACGGCCTCGGTGCACCGCGCTGCTTTTATACTCCGGTTCTTAGAAAGATAAAAATACCAAATGTAAGTTACGGCGAAGACTATGCTGTGGGACTAGCTGTCTCTAGGCATTATCAAATCGGAAGAATTTATGATTCAATTTACTTTTGCCGAAGATGGGAAGATAATTCTGATGCCGCTCTATCAATTGAAAAACAAAATATTAATAATTTTTATAAAGATAAAATTAGAAGCTTCGAAATACTTGCCCGTCAAAGATTAAATGCTAAAAAAGAAATCGAATCCTTCTTTTGACATACTGGAATTTCATGTTAGAGAATATTTTAATTAACAATCCTGAAATAAATGCTTCCTTAAAAGAAAATGATTTTTCCGAAGCGTCAAGAAAACTTTTATACATCCAGCAAAGCAACTGGAATTTAGCTTATAAAGGATATGAATCTTTAAAATCTGTACAAACCAAAGATTTCAAATTTGATGGATATAAAATAAATGTTCAATTTAATCCAGGAAGAATAATTTCAAGCTCGGCTAAAGTTGATGAAAAATCTATTAAAGAAAGAGATTGTTTTTTATGTATTGATAATCTTCCAGCTGAGCAAAAAGGGATTTTATTTAAGGAGGATTATTTAATCCTTTTAAATCCATTTCCAATTTTCCCGGAGCACTTCACAATTCCACATATCAGACATATTCCGCAAAGCATAATTAATGCATTCCCGGATTTATTAGAAATCTGTAAAGTGCTTTCAAGATATTATACTGTATTTTACAATGGGCCTAAGTGCGGTGCTTCGGCTCCTGACCATTTGCATTTTCAGGCAGGCTCAAAAAATATTATGCCGATCGATTTTGAGTTTCTGAAATTGAAAAGTGAATACAGCAATATATTATTAAAAAACAAAAATTTAATACTGTCTGCAGTCGATGATGGTTTGAGAAGATTTATTTCAATTGAAAGCCATGATAAATATTTAATTGAAAATAAGTTCAATAAATTTTACGAAGAGTATAAAAATATTTCCGAAACAAGTGACGAACCAATGATGAATATTCTTTCAAGTTACAACCAAGAATTTGGCTGGCGGGTAATTATATTTTTACGGGAAAAACACCGTCCGTCACATTACTTTGCCGCAGAAGAGAATAGATTATTAATAAGTCCGGCAAGTGTTGATTTAGGAGGGGTTTTAATCATTCCTCTGCAGAAAGATTTTGAAAGAATTACAAAAAATATAATCATAGAAGTATGTGATGAAATCACACTTGAGAAGGAAAAATTTGATATGCTTAATAATAACTTAAAAAAAGAAAGTGTTTAATTTTTAAGTCTTAAATTAAGTGAAATAAAATTTATATATTCTTTTCGCATACAAATAAAATTTTTAGACTGCGTCTCATTATCTTACACTAGACAAATCACAGTATTAAAATTAACATTTGAAAAACTTAAATTTTAGCAGCTTCACCCCATTAAAATAAAATAAAAGTTTGGACTAATATTTGGATTAACATACCTGCTGCTAAAAGTGGTTATTAAATTTGTAAAACTATTTTCTAAGACCCAATGGGAGAAAAATGATATTTATTATAAGGCCCCTCCAAACAAAAAATTTGTTTTCCTTGATTTTATTTATGATTCTATTTGCTGCCATTCAAACAAATTTAATTGCTCAAGATAATTCTACTCAATCTTCAAACAGAAATGTTATTGTAACCGATGGCTTTGGGAACAGTTATGTTGCGGGCAATTTTGAAAGTGCTACATTAAAATTTGGAAAAACAGTTCTAAAAAATAATGGCCAATCAGATATCTTTTTAGCTAAATATGATTCACATAGTAAAATAATATGGGCTAAAAATATTGGCGGGAAAAATAATGAAAAATTGGAATCGCTTGTCGTTGACCCTTCTGGCAATTGTAAAATAACAGTTACATCTTTTAGCATGAATATTAATATAGATGGTACAAATTTAACTCCTGAGGAAAGAGGAACTATTATTTAATGCTGAAATAAATTCTTTAGGTCAAACAGTATCCTCTAAAGTTGAAAGAATTATAGTAAAGAATTCCAATTCTTATCAAAAATCTTTGAAGACATCTTCCGATACTTCAATTACAATTGTTTCTCCTGCATCTGGTGAAGGTTTAAAAGTGGGAACAAGAGAAGTTATTCAATGGAATGTACAAAATATCGAATACGTTTTGATTGAACTATCATTAGATAATGGCGCTACCTGGAAAACTATTACTGCTAGTGATGCATATGATTTTACTTACGATTGGGTTGTTCCGGATACATTTTCAAGTTCATGTTTGATTAGAATAAGTGATTATGATAATCCGGAAATCGCAGATACCAGCAAACAGTTTTCTATATACGGCAAAATGAAATGGGCGATTCAAAAAACTGATTACAATTCTGTGCTTCAGGCTATTTATACTTCTGCATCAAATACTACCTGGGCAGTTGGTTATAATGGATTAATTGAAACAACAAATGAGGGCGCTACATGGAGAGCCCGATTATCCGGCTATTGTTTATTCGATGTTTTCTTTTTGAATGCTAATGGCTGGGCAGTTGGTTTGAATGGAATTATTTTTCATACAGATGACTATGGTGAAACCTGGTATGAAGTACCTAGTGGTTATAATTTCCGTTTAGAGAAAATTCGTTTTACTGACGACCTTGTTGGTTATATCCTGGGCTCCGGGTATTTATTAAAAACTTTTGACGGCGGAGAAACCTGGACAATATTACAACCCACAACGCATGTAATTCAAAATATGTGCTTTTTGAATAGAGATACGGGATGGGTAGCTGGAAACGAAGGAACAATATTAAAAACTACTGATGGAGGTAAATCCTGGAACTATCAACAATTTAACGGTACTGAATATGGTGTTCTCAATTCGGTATTTTTTATTGATGACAAAAACGGATGGGCTTGTGGAAGCGGCCTGGATGTTTCTGGAGGTGTAATCTTAAAAACAACGGATGGGGGTGAGTCATGGAAGTTACAGCATAGTGGAGACAATTATTTTATTTATTCAGTTTGTTTCACTGATGCAGATAATGGCTGGGCAGTGGGAGATATGGGCATTATGTTCAGCACAACCGATGGCGGATCATCATGGATTAAAGAAGGAAGCGGGACTTTAGCTGATTTAATAACTGTTTCATTAGTTGGTAATAATAATGGTTGGGTAACTGGAAATGACGGTGTATTGTTAAAATATAAGCCTGATTCAGATGTGCCTGTAGAGCTTATAGATTTTTCTGCGGATTTTAAATAACAATACAGTGCAGCTTCATTGGTCGACTGCCACTGAGACAAACAATAAAGGTTTTGAAATTGAAAGGAGCCTATCGGCTATTAATTCAGCTTGGCAGACTGTTGGTTCTGTTGAGGGTAAAGGAACTATTACTTATTTAACTAATTATACTTTTACCGATAATATGGAATCAATTTCTTACAATGGAAATGTATCTTATAGAATAAAACAAATTGACTACGATGGCACTTATTCTTATTCAAAAGTTTTGTCTGTTAAATATTAATTCGTCAGTAAATAATTATAGTTTGTTACAAAATTATCCTAACCCGTTTAATCCGAGTACAGTAATAAATTATTCAATTAAGAATAATGAACAAGTTGTTCTAAAAGTTTTTAATCTGCTTGGACAGGAAGTTGCCACTTTAGTAAATGAGGTTAAACAACCTGGTAAATATTCCGTTAACTTCAATGCTGTTAACCTGGCAAGCGGAACTTATGTTTATAGTTTAACGGCAGGGAAATATTCTCAAGTTAAAAAGATGATTTTGGTGAAATAAAAAAAGCCTTGCAAACCTCTCCCAAGGGGAGGCTTAGAAAAAGAAATTTAAGAGTTCGAGATATATCTTTTTAATCTGCGGTTATTATATTAATTCATAAGAATCAGTGGTCTATTAAAAACGTAGACAGAAGATTTTTATTATTTCTCCAATCCTGAAGGAGTTTGTGGAGTGGAAAGAATTCTTCCAAACAGTTTCCATCGTAAATCAGGATTATTATCTGTGCCGCCATTTTTTAAAATATAATCTTCTATTATCTTTTGCCCCACATTATAATTAATAACATAGCTTCTATATTTTTCCATAAAGCTGATGCTCTTTAAAGCCTTCTCTTTGGTGTATAATTGATATTTTATTAGCCAGTTGACAGTTTCTTCTTTTGTCCATTTTTTATTTAAATAATTTCTTGCTGCTTCATTGCCGGCAAAATCTAGTTGATGAGTTAAATCAAGAACTTCATAATATTTTTCAGCATCCTTTGGATTAAGTCCGGCGAGGGGAAATAATACTTCACGTTCAAATTTAATTCGTGAATTACCCGGGAAAGTTACTTTTATTCCATAATTGGCGCTGCCTTCTGCGATAAGTGACTGGGGACTAAATAAAACATAAACGGAAAATTCTAACCATCCTCTCTTTTTGTATAAATCTTTTTCAAGAAGAGAATTGTAAACATGATGCCCCGGATAACCTTCATGTGCAGCAAGGTCAACTGCCCGATCAATATAAATTGGTAAATCTGTGTTCACTTGAATCACACTAAAGTTGTTTCCTTTGTACCAGTTATAAGCGCCCCAGGGCTTGTTTGTAACATACTCAACAGAAAAATTTTCTCCATGAGGTAAGTCAATATATTGCAAGGTTTGCTTCCTGCATTCTGAAATTGCTGCATGAAATACTGTGTCTAATTTTTCTTTTGGAATGATAAAAGCTTTTTTGAACTCTGCCAGCCTATCTGAAATTTTTCCTTGTCCCGGTAGAATTTCACCTAGTTTATCTATTATTTTTTGAAAATGTTCATTTGAAAAAGTTGGGACGTTTGTATCGTAAAGTGCTTTAGCTTCCTTGTCAAACGTTAAGTTCCCACCGGCAATCATAAATAATTTTGTTCGAACCGCTAAAAGCTGTTTATATAAATAAGTATATCTTAATGTTTGGATTTCAGTAGCCTTATAATTACTCAAACTGTCAAGGCTATCTAGCAGTTTTCCAGCTTCGTTGTAAAGATTTTGAATTGAAACAGAATCTCCTCTGCCGACAGTTAATGGCAAAGGTTTATATTCTTCCGGGCCATAATATGCGTCTATAAAATCATCTGCTTGCTGTCCAACTTTTAAAACCAGCTTTACATAGGAAACGGCAATGTCATTCATTTTATTCTCCAATTCTTGATTTGTTTTATTAGATTTTTCACCACATGAAAGAATTGAGACTGATATTAGGATTAAAACAAAAATATTTTTCTTCATTTAGGTTCCGGAGATAGTGCTTTATAAAATTGTAAATCAAAATTACCAATTACTTAAGTAAGCATCAAAATAATTTGAGAGTCTATTTGGAATGGAAACGATTGGGATGGAAATCTTTTTTTAATTTAAAAATCAGTTTTCCAACAATTTATTTTCTTCAAGATATCTATTAATAATATCTCTTTCCCCAATTTGTTGACGCCACATAGCATAATAAAGTCCTTTCAATTCAAGAAGTTCTTCATGCTTTCCAGATTCAACAATGTGTCCTCTTTCTAAAACATAAATATTGTCCGCATGCATAATAGTTGAAAGACGGTGAGCAATTAGGATTGTCATCAAATCCTTACTGCTGGAAATTTCTCTTACAGTTTTGCTAATCTCTTCTTCGGTTAATGAATCTAGAGCAGAAGTAGCTTCATCAAAAATTAAAATATCAGGCCTTCTTAAAAGTGCACGGGCAATTGATAATCTTTGCTTTTCGCCTCCCGATACTTTGACACCGCCTTCACCAATTAAAGTATCTAAACCTTTGTCAGCTCGTGCTAGTAAATTATGAGCTGCTGATTTTTCCAAGACTTCATAACATTCTTCATCAGATGCAGTTGGATTAACAAACAATAAGTTTTCTTTAATTGTTCCGGAAAACAATTGAGTATCTTGAGTTACAAATCCTATTCTTTCTCTAAGTTCGTCAAAATCAATTTTGTTTCCATTATAACCATTATAAAAAATGTTGCCTTCTTTAGGCGAATAAAGTCCAACCAGTAATTTAACCAAAGTAGTTTTGCCCGCCCCGGACGGCCCAACGAAAGCAATGGTTTCTCCGGTCTTTACTTTAAATGAAATATTATTCAAAGCGTTTTTGGAAGATGATTGATGTTTGAAACCAACATCTTTAAATTCTAAGTTACTGATGGCTACAATCGTTTCCGGATTTTTCGGTTTAGCATCTATGGGAGTTTCTAAAATTGTTTTAAAATTTTCTAATGAGACTTCAGCTTCTCTGTAAGTACTTATTATATCGCCTAAACTTTGAAGTGGTCCGAAAATGAAAAATGAATAGATAAATAAAGAGAAAAATTCTCCTACAGTAATTTGCTGGGCAAAGATTAAATATAACATTATGAACATTATTGTAGTTCTAATAAAGTTAACTGCCGTGCCTTGAATAAAACTTAGTGTGCGGATATATTTTACTTTCTTTAATTCAAGCAGTAAAATTTTATCTGTGGTTGAATTTAAACGGGTTATTTCCTGGTCACCTAAACCCAGGCTTTTTACAAGCTCAATATTTCTTAAAGATTCAGTCGTTGTTCCCGCTAATGCTGTAGTTTGTTTAACAATTTCCTTTTGAATCTTTTTTATTCTTTTGCTTAATGCAGAACTAATAAATCCAAGCAATGGAACCGCAGTAAAAAAAACTGGGGCAATTAACCAATGCACGCTTATCGCATAAATTGTGACAAAGATTACTCCCACTAAAGAAGTAAATAAAGTGTTAACCACGGCCGAAATTAATTTTTCAGTATCTATTCTAACTTTTTGAAGAATGCCCAAAGTCTCCCCGCTTCTCTGGTCTTCAAACACAGAATAGGGAAGCATAAGTGAATGTTTAATTCCATCAGTATAGATTTTTGCTCCAAGCTTTTGGGTAATAACATTTACATAATAATCCTGGAAATTTTTCGCAACTCTGGAGACAAATGCAACACCAACAGCGGCAAGTAGAAGCAGTCCTACGCCTCTGAAAAACTGATCTGTAGTGTACTGTTGGAACTTGGTTGCATACTTGTCTATAACTATTCTGAAGATATAAGGATCAAGCAGTGAAAATATTTGATTTATAGTCGCTAACACAAGGGAAAGCAACACAATTTTCCAATAATTTCTTAAATAAGTTAAAAGTAATTTCATTAAAAATTATTATTAAAAAGTTTTATAGAAGTAAAATTGAAATCTAATTTATATCGAACTTCAGTCGCAATGATTATTTGCAACAATAAAATAGTCTTCTCAACATAGAGAATCAACAGCATTTTTCTTTTCTCCGATGCAAGAATAAATTAACTTATAGCATTATTTTTTTATTATATTCCCCAAAAAATAAATTTAGAATTTTAAAATGCGTGGCATAATATATGGTTTACAAGAAACCTAATCAGGGAATAAATTAATTTCAATAATAAATAATTTTAACGGATGAGCATTTCTACCGGTTTAAAATCTAATTTAAAATGTTATCATTGCGGCGATATTTGTCCTGATGATTCTGTATTCATAGGTGAAAAATATTTTTGCTGCAGTGGGTGCAAAACAGTTTACGAAATTTTAAATGAAAACCAGCTTTGCAATTACTATAACCTGGATGAAAACCCGGGCATCTCACCAAAAATTAATATTTGTTAGAAAGTTTGATTATTTAAATGATGATACAATTTTAAATAGATTAATTGATTTTAAAAATGAAAATATTACTTCGACAACTTTTAATGTCCCGCAAATGCATTGCAGTTCATGTATCTGGCTGCTTGAAAATCTATTTAAAATAAATCCATTTATAAACCAGTCTAAAGTTGATTTTCTAAAAAAGACTTTGAGCTTAAAATTCTATCATCAAAAAATTTCACTTAAAGAAGTGGTTGAATTATTAGCATCTTTAGGATATGAGCCTCAAATTCAACTTGATAAATTAGAAACAGAATCAAATTATAATAAGTTAAATAAAAAATTATTGGTAAAAATTGGAATAGCTGGCTTTTGCTTTGGCAATATAATGCTGCTCAGCTTCCCGGAATATCTTTCAATAAGTACATCCGAAATATTTTTTAGAAAATTCTTTGGGCATTTGAATTTACTTTTAGCATTACCGGTTTTCTTTTATTCTGCTTCAGAATATTTTTCGTCAGCCTATAAAGGGTTAAGAAAAAAAATTATCAATATAGATTTTCCTATTTCACTTGGGATTGCTGTTTTATTTTTCCGAAGCGGATATGAAATATTAACATATACCGGCGCAGGTTACTTTGATTCGCTTTCGGGATTAGTTTTCTTTCTGCTGCTTGGAAAGTGGTTCCAAAATAAAACTTATGATGCACTGAATTTTGAAAGAACTTATAAATCATATTTCCCCATTGCAGTTACTGTAAAGTATGATTCGGAAGAAAAATCAGTTCCGCTTTCAAATTTAAAAGTCGGTGATAGAATTTTAATTAGAAATAATGAAATCATTCCCGCAGATTCCATATTATTTAATGGCGATGGAATAATAGATTACAGTTTTGTCACAGGTGAATCAAAACCGGTTGAAAAAGTTTCCGGCGAATTAATTTATGCAGGTGGAAGACAAGCTGGGGGGGCATTAGAGTTGGAAGTTATAAAAGAAGTTTCACAAAGTTATTTAACACAACTGTGGAATAACGATTCATTTAACAAAAAAAATGAAAGCCAGTTTACTGAGTTTTCAAATGTGGTTAGTAAATATTTTACTTTGGCTGTTTTATTGGTTGCTTTTATTGCAGGTGCATTTTGGCTTAATGCCGGTATAGCAGCTTCACTTGGAGTTTTAACTTCTGTTTTAATTGTGGCTTGCCCTTGTGCACTGGCTTTATCAATTCCGTTTACTTTCGGAAATACAATTCGAATATTCGGTAAAAATAAATTTTACTTAAAAAATACTGCTGCCGTAGAAGAACTTGCAAAAATAAATGAAATTGTTTTTGATAAAACAGGAACTATTACTGAAACCGGTAAAGCAGCAATTCATTATGCCGGGAAAGAATTAAATGAATTTCAAAAAGAGATGATAAAATCATTAGTAAGAAATTCAACTCATACCTTAAGCAAAAGAATTTATGATTTTATTGAAGCCGATAAATTTTTTGATGTTACTGACTTCAACGAAATAAATGGAAAAGGGATAGAAGGAACTATATTAGGAAACAAAATTAAGTTGGGCTCTAAAAGTTTTGTTGTAATAGAATACGGTAATGAGACTTCAGAAAAAATAAATTCTTTAGTATTTTTATCAATCAATAATGAAGTATTTGGTTATTTTGAAATATCAAATTCCTATAGAGAAGGAATGGATGAAACAATAAAGTCCCTTGAAAAAAATTATAAAACATATTTGTTGTCCGGTGATAATAATGGTGAATTATCTAATTTAAAAAAATATTTTTCTGAAGAAAGAAATTTATTGTTTAATCAGTCTCCATCATCTAAATTAGATTTTATAAAAAAATTAAATGAAAAAAATAAAAATATCTTAATGATAGGCGATGGATTAAATGATGCAGGCGCATTGAGTCAAAGTAATGTTGGCATATCAGTTACAGACAATATTCATAGTTTCTCGCCTGCATGCGATGCTATTCTTCATGGTTCCAACTTAAAGATGATAGATAAATTTATTCAGTTTTCAAAAACAAGCACAAAAATAATTTACGCAAGTTTTATTATTTCATTCGTGTATAACCTAGTTGGTTTAAGCTTTGCAGTTCAAGGGATGCTCTCCCCGATAGTAGCAGCCATACTTATGCCTGTTAGTTCAATTTCTGTTGTGGTGTTTGCTGCTGCTTCAACAAATTTCTTCGCAAGAAAGAGAGGCCTATTATCTCTGTAATAGTTGTATTAATAGGAGTAAGCATATTTGTTGCGTCAGGTTTTTTAATCGCATTTTTATGGGCAGTTAAAAGCGGACAATACCAGGATACATACACGCCCTCAATAAGAATGCTTTTTGATGATGAAGAAAAAATTAAAAAAGATAATACAAATCAATCGTCCGGCAAACAAGATACAATTCATACAAAGGAGAAAACTTAATGCAGTTAGAAAAATTTAGTTACGATAATAAAATCGTAAAGAATTTTGCTTTTGCCACTGTCTTATGGGGAATAGTTGGAATGCTGGTGGGTATATTGATAGCATCTCAATTATTTGCCCCGGTATTAAACTTTAATATCCCTTTTTTGACTTTCGGCAGAATTAGGCCTCTGCATACTAACGCAGTAATCTTTGCGTTTGTTGGTAATGCAATTTTTATGGGTGTCTATCATTCACTGCAAAGGTTATGCAAAGCTAGAATGTTTAGCGACAAGCTTAGCAAAATTCACTTTTGGGGCTGGCAATTAATTATTGTTGCCGCAGCACTAACTATTCCGCTCGGTATAACCACAAGTAAAGAATATGCAGAACTAGAATGGCCTATTGATATAGCAATTACTCTTGTTTGGGTTGTATTTGGAATTAATATGCTCGGCACAATCTTCAAAAGAAGAGAGAGCCACATGTATGTTGCAATCTGGTTTTATATTGCAACCTGGGTGACAGTTGCTGTACTTCATATTACAAACTCTATAGAGATTCCTGTCAGCTTCTTAAAGAGTTATCCTGTTTATGCCGGCGTTCAAGATGCACTTGTGCAGTGGTGGTATGGGCATAATGCTGTAGCATTTTTTCTAACTACTCCTTACCTGGGTTTGATGTATTATTATTTGCCCAAAGCGGCGAATCGCCCCATTTATTCTTATCGACTATCTATAGTTCACTTCTGGGCTTTGATCTTTATCTACATTTGGGCCGGGCCTCATCATCTTTTATATTCAGCATTGCCTGATTGGGCTCAATCATTAGGAACAGTTTTTTCAATCATGTTAATTGCTCCATCATGGGGCGGCATGATAAACGGACTTTTAACATTAAGAGGAGCCTGGGATAAAGTTCGTCAGGACCCGATTTTAA
Source organism: uncultured Bacteroidota bacterium (assembly GCA_963777615.1). Classification (GTDB taxonomy): domain Bacteria; phylum Bacteroidota; class Ignavibacteria; order Ignavibacteriales; family Ignavibacteriaceae; genus CAVSWT01. The sequence continues at coordinate 63,496 of CAVZSD010000049.1, forward strand.
AATTTATGGTGGTGGCAGTTACTGCATACGGTATGGCCACTTTTGAAGGCCCAATGCTTTCATTAAAAAGTGTAAATGCAATTGCGCATTTCACAGATTGGATTATTGCTCACGTTCATGTCGGTGCATTGGGATGGAATGGTTTTTTAACATTCGGAATTCTTTACTGGTTAATCCCCAAATTATATCACACAGAACTTTTTTCTAAAAAATTAGCAAACGTTCATTTTTGGCTAGGCACACTTGGAATCATTTTTTATGTATCATCAATGTATATTTCCGGAATTACTCAATCATTAATGTGGAAAGAATTTAACTCAATAGGGATGCTTCAATATCCAAACTTTCTTGAAACGGTTCTACAGATAATCCCTATGTATATGATAAGAGCAGTTGGCGGCGTATTGTATCTTTCCGGTGTAGTTTTGATGACTTATAACTTAATCAAAACAGTTAAGCAGGGACACTTTGTTGATAATGAAGAAGCAGAAGCTCCTGCATTAATCAAAACTAAAGATAAAGCTGTAAAAGGAATGAGACACAGATGGATAGAAAAACGTCCGGTTCAATTTACACTTGTGGCAACTGTAGTCGTATTAATTGGTGGGATAGTTGAATTCCTTCCGACATTTTTAGTGCAATCAAATATCCCTACCATTGCCAGTGTAAAACCATATACGCCACTTGAATTACAGGGCAGAGATATTTATATAAGAGAAGGATGTGTAAGCTGTCATTCACAATTAATTCGTCCCTTCAGATCTGAAACTTTACGTTATGGCGAATACTCAAAAGCAGGCGAGTATGTTTATGATCATCCATTTCTTTGGGGTTCAAAAAGAACTGGGCCTGATTTACATCGCGAAGGTAAAAAGTATCCGAATTTCTGGCATTATTTGCATATGAAGAATCCGCCGTCAATGTCTCCTCATTCAATAATGCCTCATTATCCGTGGCTTCTAACAAATGATTTGGACACCTCAACAATAGCGAAGAAAATAAGAGTGATGCAGTCGCTTGGTGTTCCCTATCCGGAAGGATACGACAAAGTTGCAAATAAAGATTTAATGAATCAGGCTGAAGGTATTGCTCTTGATCTACAGGATAATGGAGCTCCGGCTGAAAGTCAAAAAGAAATAATTGCCGTTATAGCCTATTTGCAGCGGCTTGGTACAGATATAAAAGTTAATGCTCAAGATACAACAGCAAATAAATAGGAATTATATATGTACAAAGAAATATTAGAATCGGTAGAGGGAATAGGTGTTTATCCTATAATTTCTTTATTAATATTTTTTATCTTTTTTGTAACTTTAATTTACTGGGTAGTTAAAGCCGATAAAGGATATTTAAATAAAATGAAAATGTTACCTTTAGACTTATCTTCCGATCAACAAAATTCACAAAATAAAGAGAATTCAAATTTAAAAGGTGAATTAAATGGCAAATAGATTTTTAATGAAACTTTTATTCGCATTTTTTATAATAGCGGCAATCCCCATACGGTTATTTGGACAAACACAGGAGCCGGGCATTTCTCCTGATTACTACGATATAATGGCTGTTATATTTATGGGGATATTATTTTTAATTGTTTTTGCATTTCATTATTGGGGGACAGAGGAAGGCAAAGTTGAAGAAGCAAAAGAATCTTCTAAAGTTTGGGAGAAGATTAAACAGCATTTAGTTGCTGCTACTCCGATTGAAAATGAAAAAGAAATTTTAATGGATCACGATTATGACGGTATAAAAGAACTGGATAATAAAATACCGCCATGGTTCAGCTACTTGTTTTATACAACTATAATAATCGGAATAATTTATATATTAAATTTTCATGTGTTCAAAACAGGAATGCTGCAGGCTGATGAATATAAAGCTGAAATGAATGAAGCTAAAATTTTGCAGGCTGAACTTGAGAGCAGCGGAACTTTTTTGAATGAGAATAATGTTACGCTATTAAGCAGCAAAGATCAAATTCAAGATGGAGAGAAAATATTTAAAATAAATTGCGTTGCCTGTCATAGAGATGACGCAGGCGGTTCCGTTGGCCCAAATCTTACAGATGATTATTGGATACACGGCGGCGGTATAAAAAATGTTTTTACTACTATTAAGTACGGTGTGCCTAATAAAGGAATGGTTACCTGGCAGCAGACTTTATCTCCCAAACAAATTCAGGAGGTTGCCAGCTATGTAATTAGCTTAAAAGGCAGTAACCCGGTAAATCCAAAACCCCCTCAGGGAGATTTGTATGTACCGGCTGATACAACTAAAACTGCTGATTCTGTTAAGGTAAACGGAAAGAAATAAAAGAGAAGATTAGGAATGGAAGAAGTAAAAGTTGATGAATCGTTTAGAGATAGTTTGTCCATTGTTAGTAAAGAAGGAAAAAGAAAATGGATCTATCCTAAAAAACCTTCAGGTAAATTTTATAATGCAAGAACAATTGTAAGTTTTTTCCTTCTGGCGATTCTTATTGGTATGCCTTTCATAAAAGTCAGCGGAAGGCCATTTGTACTTTTTGATATCCTGAATAGAAATTTTATTCTTTTCGGAATTCCTTTTGGGCCTCAGGACTTCCATCTTTTTGTGATTGCAATAATTACGATTATTGTTTTTATTATTCTATTCACTGTTGTATTTGGCAGAGTGTTTTGCGGATGGGCATGCCCGCAAACAATTTTTATGGAAATGGTTTTCCGTAAAATTGAATATTGGATTGAAGGTGATTACCGTTCACAGATAAACCTGCATAATGCATCCTGGACTTCAAATAAAATATTAAAAAAAACTATAAAGCATATCATCTTTTTTGCTATAGCGTTTTTCATCTCTAATATTTTTCTTTCTTATTTAATCGGGATAGATGCTTTAGTTAAAATTATTAAAGATCCTCCGTCCCAGCACCTTCAAGGATTGTCTGCAATTTTAATTTTCTCCGGGGTTTTTTACTGGGTATTCTCATCGTTTAGAGAACAAGCTTGTACGCTGATGTGCCCCTATGGAAGGCTTCAAGGTGTTTTGCTTGATCAGGATTCTATTGTAATTGCTTATGACTATAAAAGAGGCGAACCAAGAGCGAAGATAAAGAAGAATGAAATTCAATCCGGGAAAGGTGATTGCGTCGATTGCCATTTATGCGTGGATGTCTGTCCGACAGGCATCGATATCCGGAATGGAATTCAACTTGAATGCGTAAACTGCACGGCTTGTATTGATGCCTGTGATGCGGTGATGGAAAAAGTTAACCGTCCTAAAGGATTAATTAGATATGACTCGCTTAACGGAATAGAGAACAAAACTAAATTCAGATTTACGGCAAGGATGAAAGGATACAGTGTTGTTTTGATATTGTTAGTTGGTTTGCTTGGTTATTTGCTGGCTACCAGAACCGATTTTAATATCGATGTCTTAAGAACTCCCGGATTGTTGTATCAGGAGCAGCCTCATGACATGGTAAGCAACGTTTATGATATTAGCATTGTTAATAAAACATTTAACCAGGTTCCCATCAATTTAGTTTTGCGAAATAAAAATGGAGAATTAAAGCTGGTTGGAAAAGATATTTTCTTAAAAGAAAATGAAAAATATGAAGGTAAGTTTTTAATTCTGCTTCCCAAATCTGATATTAAATTTATGGATACTCCAATCTCAATCGGAGTATATTCAAATGAAAAGCTTTTGGAAGAAATGAGCACTTCATTTCTAGGCCCTGTAAAACGCAATCATGATTGAGCATGATAAGGATTAAATGAATTGGTCTGTCATTCTCCCGCCATGCGGGATTTCGGAATCTTTAATAATTGAAGTTGAATAGCAGATGCTGAAATGAATTCAGCATGACAAAATAAAGGATTAAACTTAAATGAAAATTAAATTCAATTGGGGGTTCGGCATTCTAATTTCAATAATGCTTTTTATGGGAGTAACAATTGCCCTGGTGACCGTGTCGGTTAATCAAAAAACTGATCTAGTGACTGATCACTATTATGAAAAAACTTTAGAATACCAAAAACAAATAGACACTGAAAAACGAAGCGCAAAATTTGTTAACAATCTTGAAATAACAAATGAGAATAATGTAGTCAATATTAAATTTCCTGAAGCCTTCAAATCTGTACCGGTAAAAGGAGAATTATTTTTTTACCGGCCTTCTGATGCGAATGACGATTTTACTATTCCATTACAGCTTAATGAAAATGCAAGCCAGGTAATTTCGTCAGCTCAAATGGTAAAAGGGTTCTGGAAAGTGAAAGTTGATTGGGTAATGTCGAAAGAAAATTATTATTGTGAAAAATCACTTATAATTTATTAATGGAAATATTAGCCGGGTTAATCATAGGATTTTTAGGCAGCTTTCATTGCATCGGCATGTGCGGCCCGATTGCCCTTGCGCTTCCAATTCCTAAATCATCAAACCTATCTTTTGTTGCCGGCAGGATTTTATATAATGCCGGTAGAGTCTTAACTTATTCGGTTATGGGTGCAGTGTTTGGCTTGCTTGGCGGACGAATTATTTTTTCAGGATTACAGCAGGCTTTATCAATTGCATTAGGGCTTATAATTTTATTAACTATATTTCTTCCTTCAAAGTACAAACAAAAATTTATTTCATCTAGCTTTGTTCAAAGAATTAATCAACCAATAAGGCGTGAGATAGGAATACTTTTTAAACAGGCTACCTTTTCTTCTATGTTTTTAATTGGCGTGTTGAACGGATTTTTACCATGCGGATTTGTTTATATCGGGCTTGCGGGTGCAACTGCAACTGGTGATGCGGCCAGCGGAGGTGCATTCATGTTTTTATTTGGACTCGGAACTTTTCCTGCAATGTTTGCAGCCTCGGTCTTGGGAAAGTTTATTAGTTTGAATGTAAGACAAAAAATAAGAAAGTTGACTCCGGTATTTGCTGTCGTGCTGGCAGTGATATTTATATTAAGGGGAATGAATTTGGGAATTCCATTCGTTAGTCCAAAGCTGAACACACAAACAGAATCAACTCAAAATTTAGATTGTCATTTTTAGAAACTTCCCGCATAGCAATTAATTCCGATGAAAATTATTTGTGTCATGCTGAGCTTGTCGAAGCATAAAGACAACATGAATAATGTCAGTGAAATAAACAATATCTCGAAAATGGGATTATTGAGCCTCAGTTTGAAATTATAAATTACTAAAATTAATTTTTCAGGACTCTCTTTTAATAATACAAAAAAGCCCCGTATTTACGGGGCTTTTTATACAGTGATCTCTATGCAGATCGTACTGTTTTATTATTTCTTTTTAGCAGGCATGATTGCGTCTTTTGCTGCTTTAGCAATTCTGAATTTCAAAACTTTTTTGGCAGGAATTACCATTGTTTCACCTGTAGCAGGATTTCTTCCCATTCTCTTTTTTCTATCAACTACAATAAGTTTTCCTAAACCAGGAATTGTAAATGATTTTTTAGCTTCCCTATGAGCCAAAGCTACTAATTCATCAACAAACTGATTTGCTACTTTTTTAGTAGTTGCTGTCTTTCCTGCGAGATGATCAACGATTTGAGATTTTGTCATGGGTTTAGTTGCTGCCATTGTATTTAGCCTTTATTTAATTAGTTGAAAGTTATTTCGGAATTGAAAATAAACATATTTTAAATTAAATAAAAATTTATTTTGAGTCATACATCAAATTAAGGGCGCTCCAGCACGTGCTTTGAACAACTTTGTGGCTTACGATTTTATTATTTATTTTCATAACTGATATTTTGAACTAAACTTTTTCCGGCTTTACATTTAATGAAAACTCTCTTCATTTTATTGCTTGCAGCTTTCGTCAATCTTTATCCGCAAAGCCCCGATTCAATTTCAATTGATTCTTCAAAAATAATTTTAGATTCATTAACAACATCTTTACACGATACAACGGCTGCTGTAGATACAACAGGATTATTTAGTACAAAAAAAAATAAAGCTAAAGCAGATACCTTAGTTCCATTGCATACAACGCCGCTCTTCTCTAGTAGTGATTTTATTAGCAGACAAGAATATTTGATGAATGATTACCGTTATGCTGCAAACATTCTACAAAACTTTGCTTCTACTTTTCTAGCTGATAGAGGGTTTATCGGGCAGCCAAACGAATTGTATTTATACGGCATTGGAAACTCAGGCATAAGCTATTTAGATGACGGCGTTTTAATAAACAGCAGAATTTCGAATCAATATGATTTAAATATTTTTCAAACCGAACAAATTGATTCGGTTGAAATGATACCTTTGCCGCGCGGTTTTTTATATGGGCCATTCAACAACCCGGTTTCGGTTAACTTGATTACTAAAGATTTGATTTTTGTTAAGCCTTACACAAAGGTAAAATACTTCCAGGGTGCTGATGGGGAGGCATTTATCGATGCATTGTTCAACTCGGTTGTATTTAAGAAATTTCTTTTAACAGTTGACATATCCAATCGGAAATATGATAGCTCGTATGTGAATTCAGATTACAGTCTTTGGCATGGGAGATTCAAGCTCAAATATTTATTATCGAATAAAATTAATTTATCCGGTGATTATTCCATTGTTGATTCAAAGCTCGGCATGAACAACGGAGTTGATGTTGACAGCATATTAAAAACTACTTCCGATTTCACAACAACTTTCTATGATAATTTAACAGCGCCGGTACTTTCTCCTTTTCTCAGGCAGAATGTTAAGCAGCATAATTTCAGAATCGGAATGCTGGGAAAGTTCTTAGACAGTTCTCTTACAAAGCTGAATTTGTATTATAGATTTGGGCAGAATGAAATGAATTATGTTTCTGATAGAGAAATCATTAAGTACAAAGATTACACATATGGCGCAAATTTAGAACAAGATTATAGTGATAAATTTATTGATGCAAAATTGTTTATAAATAATGAAAAATCAATTTTGCAAAATTATTCATATGCTCCTTCAGATGAATTAAAGCAGAAAATTAATACAAATTATTTTTCTTTGGCACCAACAATTTCTTTTCCATTTTTTTATAAGAAATTGATTCCCACAATTTATTATAAGTACACAAATATTTTTATAGATAATAAAAATTTATCAAAATATTTTACAAATCAAAACGGACTAGGTTTTGACGTCACTTATCCATTAAATAGTAGCTGTAATTTTTATGCGGGTTATTCAACATACAAATACTTTAATAATAACAAGGGACATTCCTTTCAAATCGGGGCAAAATTGAATTCTTCAGATTTATATTTAGATGTTAATATGTTTAATAGAAGTAAAATATTTTATGATCCTAATCTTTTTACATCTCGCATATCTGCTATGTCTGGTTATGTGTTTGAACCAATGAATGGTCTTAATATGACAGCTAATATTTTTCTAAAACCATTATTATTAGAAACTCAAACTTCCTATTATTATAATTATCAAAATACTTCTGATTTATTATTTCAACTTCCTAAAGTTAATTTTGCTGGAGGGATTTACTATAAAAACATTTTGTTTAAAGAAAACTTAAACTTAAAAACGGGTTTTAAATTTTATTACAATAGCGAAATGTATATTTATTCTTATTATTCTGAATTACAAAATTATCCTATTTCAACTATCCCTTCATCCTGGCATTTTGATTTTACTTTGGTCGGTGAAATTCAAAAAGCAGCTTATTTTTATTTTACATGGGAAAATATATTAGACAAGAAATTTTATATAGTTCCATATTATCCAATGCGCGGACGTAATTTGCATTTCGGTGTATCATGGGAACTATTTAACTAATAAAAAACTAATTTTGATTTCAAAACTTAAAAACAAATCCACTGTAATTTATTTCGCCGGAATATTATCTGAAATATTTTATCTCCTCTTTGTTTTTTTTGACACTCATAGAAATGTTCCTCTATATATGTTCATTTATTTTGAAACATTTGTTGTATTCCTCATTACTGTTTATGTGATTCAAAAAAATTATTTGGAAATTAATAACCATACAAAAAATGAAAAGCTGCTTAAAATTCTTTCATTGTTTGCAAGAATTATTTCATTTGATGGTGAAGATAAAACAAAATTAAAAATCCCGTTTTTTATTTTACTATTTGGAATACTATTTAGACTTTCACTTTTTCCAACATCGCCAACCACTTCGCCGGATGTTTATAGATATGTTTGGGAAGGAAAAGTTTTATACAACGGATACAATCCGTTTGATTATCCGCCAAACTCCCCTGAACTAAATCAACTTCATTCACAGCTATTACCGGATAAAGTTGAATACAAAGATATGGCTGCAATTTATCCGCCGTTGTCGCAATTAAGTTTTGCAGTTTCTTATGCAATATTCGGCGAAAGTTTGGTGGGATTAAAAATAATTTATCTCCTTTGTGAAATTTTAACAATGATTTATTTGTTAAAACTTCTTAATCTAAAGAAGAAAAACTTAAACTTAATTTTATTGTATGCCTGGCTTCCGCTTCCTATTATGGAATATTTTATTAATATTCACCTTGAGCCGTTCGCAATTGTTTTCACGATAATTTTTATTTATTACATTGAAAAAGGCTATCATTTAATTGCAGCAGTGCCTTTTACATTTGCATTCCTTTCAAAGTTTTATCCTATTATTTTATTCCCGCTGCTTATTAAAAAAATTAGGATTAAGAAAACATTTTACTTTACGGTTATATTTTCAGTTTTAACTCTTATATTTTATTTGCCTTTTGTAAGTGATAAGCTCGGAATATTTAAAGCACTCGGCAGGTATCTTGAAAATTGGGATTATAATTCGTCTGTGTTTAAAGTACTTCAGATGTTGACTACTAACGGTGATACAATAAGATTAATTTGTTCAATTGGATTAATGCTGTCGATAGGAATAATTGCAAATATGTATGTTGATTTTACTAGAGCAGCACTTGGAATTTTTATTGCATTCATTATATTTTCCACAACTGTTCATCCCTGGTATCTTGGTTGGCTTGCAGCAATAAATCCGTGTAACAAATTTTATTTCTGTATTGAGTTTATTTTTTACTGTCGGCTTAACTAGCTTCAGCTATATCGGCAAATGGCATGACTACACTGCAGTAGTTTTAGTTGAATATACTTTTTTCTTTTTATTTCTTGTTTATGATTTGAGGAAGATGAGAAAGAAGAAAGGAAGTGAATGGAGAATATTGATTAAACAGTTACCAGACATTGGATAATTCTTACTGAACTAAAATTCCCCCTTAGAAAAAGTGGTTAGTGGGTTGTGATATTTTGGAAATAGATTCAAAATATTTTATTACATACGGAAATGCTAAATCAACAAACCCAATTTCTTAAAAGAAATTGGGTTTGTAATTAATGTATTATTTCTGATTTCAATTAAATAATAATAAAATAGAATTATTAACCTCAACCCAACCCTTCTCCTTATAAAAGAGAAGGGCTTATTATAGGTATAACTTGATATTAATTTTCTGTCAAGAAATAATTATTTAACGATTTATTGTCCATAAGTCTCTCTCCTTGCTAAGGAGAGAGATGAGAGTGAGGTTATTTTTAGCAAATTTTACAAACTCAGCATATCCTTAAATTTTGTGGCTTGCCTTCTTGATACTTCAATTTTATTTCCGCCTTTTAATTTTACGAGCAAGCCGCCGTTAAGCCAGGGTTCAATATTATCAACCCATTTTAAATTTATTATATGTTTTCTATTTGCTCTAAAGAAAGTTTTATTGTCCAATCTTTCGTCTAAATAATTTAATGTTTTTAGGATTAATGGCTTGTTTTCATCAAAGTACAGGCGGACATAATTCCCTTCGGATTCAAATAATTTTACTGAAGACAATCTGACAAACCAGCATTTATCTCCGTCTTTTACAAACACCTGGTCGTCTTCTTTTAATGTCGTGTCGGCACTTTCTTTTTTAGCTATCCTGTTTGTTTGAAGAAAGAACTTTTTTAATTGCTTCTTCCAGCCTTTTCGGTTCGATTGGTTTTAATAAGTAATCGAGTGCGCTGTACTCAAATGCTTTAAGAGCATATTCATCATAAGCAGTAGTAAAGATAACGGTTGGAACGCCGTCTAATTCTTCCAGCATTTCAAAACCGTTTTTACCCGGCATTTGAATATCTAAAAAAATCAAATCCGGGGAGAGGTCATTAATTTTTGAAATAGCATCATCAGCATTAACAGCCTCGCCGATAATATCTATTTCTTTGAAAGGTGTTAACAGCCTTTTAAGCTCTACTCTTGCTAATCTTTCATCATCAATTATTAAAGCTTTCATTTTTTGTTCCTCCTATTGGAATTTCAATTTCAACTACGACGTTGTTTTCATCAATGTTATGAATATTAAATTTACCTTCTTCACCATAAAGAAGATTAAGGCGGTGCCTTGTATTATTTAATCCGAACCCGGTAGAATTTTTAATATCTGCCTCAAGTATTTTCCCGGTATTTTTAATTTGAATTTTTAATTTTGAATCAATCACTTTTGAATTAATCGAAATTTCTCCGCCGTTCTGCATTTTAGAAATTCCATGCTTAATTCCGTTTTCAACTAAAGTCTGAATCATCATTGGTGGAATTTCTACTTTAGCTGAAGATGGGCCAATATTAATTTTGTATTTTAGTCTTTCTTCAAACCTAACAGTTTCAAGTGCCAGGTAGTCTTCCACCGTTTTCATTTCTTCTTCAAAGGGAACTGTTTCATTTCTTTCGATCTTTAATGAGTATCTTAATATATTCGAAAGTTTTGTAATAGCGTTTTTAGCTAATTCCGGGTTCTCTTCAATCAATGCTCTAATGCTGTTCATGGCGTTAAACATAAAATGCGGGTTAAGCTGCGACTTTAATGTTTTAAGCTCAAAATCTTTTACCGCTGCTTCCCAGATTAATGCTTCGATTTCCGCTTTCTGATAATTTTCAAAATAGTGTACTGTAAAATAAATCAAGCACCACACTAATACTACACTGCTCAAATTAAAAACTATTACAAAGGGAGTTATTAATTTGAACTTTGAAAGGTCTGTAATATTAAAGGCAACATTTAAACCATGTGTAATTGCAAACATTATGGTTCCAATAATCAAACTTGAGACCAGTACTCGTATGATAATCTTTTTTGGAGAAAGACTAAGCCAGCCGTTTTTTTTTATTATCGAACGGAGTATGTGTGTGAATGAAATACCTAAAAATCCTAATAGAACCCACAGCAATAGGCGCTTAACATTCATTCCTTCATAAGAGGCAATTACTACAATATTAATTATAGAAAAAAGCAGCCAGCCGCCAAGCTGGCTTAGCCAATAGAATTTATTTCTATTCTTTTCAATTTTCCAATAATTATTTTGTGTTAACAAGTTAATGCCCGGTAAAGATTCAATAGTATGTATAATCGTTGTCATGTAATTTAATCTTATCGTATCTAAAAGAAAATATTTAAATTTTATTTGCTCAAACTGTAGAATTAAAACATCTGTAGTTTTGTTCTAATGACTATCCCGCAGGATGTTTTTGACTTAGTTATAAATTTACTCAACTGTCATGCTGAATTCATTTCAGCATCTTTCTAAAAAAAGGTAATCTATATGACATTGGTTGCATATCTTCAATCACCTATAAATCTACATGCTAAAAGTAAGGCAAGAAAAACCGAAAGTATGGATTAATATTATTAGCGGAGTAATAATTGGATGTGTGGTTTTAAGGTTAAAGATGAAGCTTTGCTTAAAAAATAGAAACCTTCGGGGTTGTCTTATTTAAATTATAACAGTGAAATAATTGTAAATAAAATTAATAAAACCTCGGAAGTTTCGATAACCTTTGTACAAAAAAAAACCCGTTTCTTTAAGAAACCGGGTTTATGAAAAAGTAAAAATAATATTATTATTTATATTGTTACAAATTCAATATATCATTATAAATAATAAATGCCATTAGCAGCAGCAGTAATGCAAGCCCCGTATTTTGAATTGCAAGCTTAATCTTTATAGGTATTTCTCTTTTAATTGCTCCTTCAATAACTATAATTACTAAATGCCCGCCGTCTAAAACGGGGAAGGGCATAATGTTTAACAACGCCAGACTTAAACTTAACAGAGCAAGAAATCTTAAAAAACTAACCCATCCTGTCTCAGCAGATTTAGTTGCATATTTTGCAATTCCAATTGGCCCGGTAAAAGTTTGTCCGAACGCAACATCGCCTTTTATTACTTTGCCTGCCATTTTAAAAGTTAGCTCAGTAATTAAAGCAATATCCTGCCAGCCATATTTAAATGATTCAAAAAATCCGTATGTCTTATATTCGATTTTTCCGTTAAAAGGCTGCTGAATGTTAATTCCAAGTATTCCATCTTCGCCGGGAGTTGCCGCTAAATCTACAGTGTCTTTACCTCTTAGAATTACAATATCAAAAGTTTTTAGCTTGTGGCTGGAAATAATTTGAGTTACTTCAAAGCTTGAACTTACATCTTTGTTATCCAATTTTAAAATACGTCGCCGCTTTTTAAACCGGCTTTTTCAGCAGGCGATTTGGGAACAACTTCCATCACGGTTGGTTTCCCAAATCCATCAACCGAAAATAAGGGGCGGCCATCATTTTTATGAGGAAGTTTATTCCAGGGAATATTTAAAGTTTCTTGTTTGCCGTCTCTTAAAAGATTTACATGAAGGTCTTCGCCAATATTATTTATAAGTAATTCAGAATTTAATTCCTGCCAGTCATTTACTATGGTTCCATTAACAGAAACAATTTTATCGCCTTTTTCAAAACCTAATGAATCTGCGAGGCTTTGTTTTGCCACATACCCAACAGACGTTGATTTTATAATTTGATCACCCTGGAAAAACTTGATTCCCCAAAACACTAGCATTGCAAGCAGAAAATTCATGAATACGCCTGCAGAAATCACAATTATTTTTTGCCAGGTAGGTTTAGCCCGGAATTCATAAGGCTGTGGTTCTGCATCTGCAAATTTAGTATCAAAGCTTTCATCCACCATTCCGGCAATTTTAACATAGCCGCCTAAAGGAAGCAGGCTAAGCCTGTAGTCGGTATGTCCGCCGCCGTCAAAATCTTTTGGCAAATCACCAAATGTAAATCCATTAATTTTATTCCAGCCGAATAATCGTTTCCCAAATCCTATTGCAAAAACATCAGCACGCATACCGCAAAGCTTAGCAGCAGCAAAATGTCCAAACTCATGTATGAATACCAGTATGCCAATTGTTAATATAAAATAAAGTACATAGTCCATTAATTTTTAATTCTCCTTTAATTCAAATCTTTTACAAATTCCCTTGTCTGTGTATCACATTCAAAAATTGTTTCGATATCGGTTGATTTATGATTTTCGATATTATCAAGTGCTTTTTTAATTAGATATGGTATTTGAGAAAATTTTATATCTTTCTTTAAAAATCTATCTACGGCAATTTCATTTGCAGCATTCATTATACAAGGTGAAGTGCCTCCCGAAGATAAAACTTCATACGCCAGTTTCAAACATTCAAACTTATCAAAATCCGGTTCAATAAAAGTTAAATTTTTAATTTTCGTTAAATCAGTTTTTTCAAAATTACTTTTACATCGTTCAGGGTAAGTAAGTGCATATTGAATCGGGAGCTTCATATCCGGCAAACCCATCTGTGCTTTTATAGAGCCGTCAACAAACTCAACCATAGAATGTACTATGGACTGGGGATGAATTACAATTTCAATTTTTTCTTTAGGAATATTAAACAGCCAATGAGCTTCAATCACTTCCAAACCTTTGTTCATCATTGAAGCGGAATCAATTGTAATTTTATCTCCCATTTTCCAATTGGGATGATTAAGAGCTTCTTCAACGGAAATATTTTCAAAAAACTTTTTTTCTTTATTAAGAAACGGCCCTCCCGAAGCAGTTAAAATTAATTTTTCAACTTCCGAATTTCTCTCTCCGGCAAGGCATTGATAAATTGCGCTATGCTCTGAATCTACAGGAATTATTTCTGCTTTAAATTTCTTGCAAAGCTCTGCAATTAATTCACCGGCAACAACAAGAGTTTCCTTATTTGCTAATGCAATTCTTTTCCCACGCTTAATGGCTTCAATAGTAGGTTTAAGTCCGGCAAAGCCAACCATTGCACCAATCAAAATATCATAATCCAGATTTGCCGCTATGGAAACAAAACCGTCAATACCTGAAATAACTTCACACTTACCTTTTAATTTTTTTCTTTAATTTTTCCGCCGGCTTTTCTTCTTTTACTACTACAATTTCAGGACTTAAATTCTTCAACTTGAGGTTCTAATAAATCAATTCTTTTATTTACGGTTAGTGCTTTTACTTTAAATTTATCAGGAAAAGTACGTATCACATTTAACGCATTTATTCCTATTGACCCCGTTGAACCTAAAATTAAAATATTTTTCATAATGAATTATTTAAAAGCCATTAAAACTATGAAAGATAGCTTACTTAATCAATGTAAATCTGTCAGTCATAAATGGAAAATAATTAAAATAATCCTCAAATTTTGGCACTTTTTCCTGGTTTTGGTTACTACTCAATTATGATAATATACTTATATTATCCACAACCAAATTAAAAATTTAACCTGGAAGGACTATGCGGACAATTAAACTTTTTTTGCTGTGCTCAATAATTATAATTATTTCGGGTAATGAAGGATTTTCATTGCCGAGATTTTCATTAAGGTTAGATGGTAAATGTATCGACTGCCACGTAAATCCCACCGGCGGAGAAATGCGAAATCATGATGGCTGGACCTGGAGCAGAAATTCACTAGCAATGATTTCTCCTCATAAAGAATTTGAAATGACAAACAAAATTGCCCCAAATATTGAATTCGGTTTTGATTTTAGAGGTAATTATTTAGTTACAATGAATGAAGCTTTTACAAAAACTGATTTTCAAAGAATGGAAGGTTCAATTTATACCAGTGTTTCTCTTGCTCAAAAAATAAAAGCTTATGCCAGGTATGATTTTATTTGGCAGATTTGGGAAGCTTACGGACTTGCTAACATTCTTCCAAATAACGGCTATATAAAAGGCGGATCTTTTATGCCTAACTACGGAATTAGAATAGATGACCATACTGCTTATATTAAAGGCGGTGACTTAGGAGTTTTATTTGCTAACCGGAAAACGGCAAGGATTAATTTATGATCCAACGTATGTTGAAACCGGAGTTGAGATAGGGCAGTACATTTCCGATTTTGCTTTTATAACTGCAAGTATTGGACATCCAAATTCGAGTTTTTACAATGCTCCTAGGGAACTTGTTACTGATCCAACATATACAGCTAGAATAGAATTTACCCCGGAAGTTTCTAACTTATTTTCATTGTCATTTGGCGGATCGTTTGCTTCATTTAAAGATCAAAGCTGATAAAAATTTCAGCACAGTTATCACAATGTAAATATGTTCGGCGGATTTGGGGGAATTAGCGTAGGAGAATTTGTTCTTGAAGGAGAATTTGATATTGCACAAAAATATTTGCAAGATGATGCTTCTTCATCTGCCATGATGATACAGGCTGCGTATACAGTTGTTAAAGGCCTGGATGCTGTGGTTCGATACGACAGATTTGATCCGAATATAAAGCTGAAAGATGATGACCATTCAAGATTAGTCTTGGGTTTTGAATTTCAACCGTACAGTTTTGTTGAATTCCGCCCTCAGTACAGGATTCAAATGGAACATCCGGATGTGAAAAACAATTCTTTAGTAGCGCAGTTTCATATCTACTACTAAATTTTTACAAGTGAGGTTCACCTCAAAGGTGAGCCTCACGTTTCCTGTGCACTTAACATTTTTGTTTTACAATTAAAATTGCTAATGAAATGAAAAGAAGTTAACTTGATTCAGTTCATCGGGTTAATTTTCATAAGGCGGAGTGATGGTTCGGGGAATTTATATAGCATTTCTTTTATCATTCATCTACGGAAATCTATATCCACAGCCTTTATCATTCTTTAAAGAAAAAATTGAATTAATAATTGAACCAAATGATTTCAATGTAATAGAGGATTATTATTTATAAAATAAAAATAATGGTTAACTTGTGCGGCGATCGTTGTTATAATTTATTATTAAAAAATAAACCCAATTTTTTAAAAGAAATTGGGTTTAAATAATTAATGGTAACCGTGATGTTAAAGTTGGCTTAGCCTATGCCGATTTTCTATCTTCAATATAAATAGGCTCACCTCCGTTTTCAACCACATCTTTTGTGATTACACATTTGTCAACGTCTTCTTTTGCCGGCAGATCAAACATAATGTCAAGCATAAATTCTTCAACGATTGACCGTAATGCACGTGCCCCGGTTTTTCTTTCCATTGCTTTTTTAACAATTGCTTCAATTGCGAAAGGATCGAATTCAAGCTCAATTCCCTCCATCATAAATAATTTTTTATACTGCTTAAGTATAGCATTACGCGGCTCGGTTAAAATGCTTTTGAATGCTTCTTCGGAAAGCGACTGAAGTGGGGCAGTTACAGGAATTCTTCCAATCAATTCCGGGATTAGTCCGTAACGCAAAAGATCTTCAGGTTGAATAAAATTTAATAGCTGATCATCATTTACTTTATGTTTTATATCCGAAAAAAATCCCATTTTATTTTTATTTATTCTATGAGCAATTATTTGATCAATTCCTTCAAATGCACCACCCACAATAAATAAAATATTTTTTGTATTTATATTAATCAGGCTTTGTTCGGGGTGTTTTCGTCCTCCTTTAGGGGGAACACCTGCAACTGTGCCTTCTAATATTTTCAGCAACGCCTGCTGCACTCCTTCGCCTGAAACATCACGTGTTATTGAAGTGCTTTCACTTTTGCGTGCAATTTTATCTATCTCATCGATATACACAATTCCTCTTTGTGCGCGGTCAAGATTGTAATCCGAAGCTTGAAGTAAATGTACTAAAACTGTTTCAACATCATCGCCTACATAACCAGCTTCAGTTAATGTTGTGGCATCCGCAATTGCAAATGGTACATCTAAAATTCTGGCGAGAGTTTGAGCAAGCAATGTTTTTCCAACACCTGTTGGCCCTATTAAAAGGATATTGCTTTTTTCAATTTCAACGTCATCAAGTTCAAAGAAAGATGTTTTGGAATTAATTCTTTTATAATGATTATAAACTGCGACTGATAAAACTTTTTTAGCTTTATCTTGCCCAATTACATATTCATCCAGGGTTTTTTTAATTGTTGCCGGTGTATGGTCTATAGATGATTTTACTTTTGTATTGTTATATGCAGCTAAATTATTTTTAAGAATATCCACACTGCTTCCAATGCAAATATCACAAATATATACATCGGGGCCGGCGATCATGCTGCCCACTTCACTGCCGTCTCTCCCGCAAAATGAACATTTAACAATTTTCTGATTTTGTTTTTTACTCATTACGATTCTTAGCTTAATTTATTTCTTAAATTAATTATTTCTTCTCTTGCACTGTCAAGATAAAGGGAGTTTGGGAATTTTGCAAGTAAATTCTCATAAACTTCGATTGCTTTAGAATTATCAATCTTCCCATATTCATAAATTTGACCCAATAAATATAATGCTTTATCTGAATATATATTTTTCTCATTCTCATCTGAAATCTTATTCAACAATAATATTGAATTATCATAATTATTTAAGGCTAATTCCATTTCTGCCTGCCTTATTTGCGCCAGGCTTTGAAGCATAAACGCCTGTTTGTTTGAAGCAATAAGCTTATATTTTTCAGCGGCTTCGCTGAATTTTTTCTGTTCAGCCAAAAGTTCCGCCGAAGCAAAGAGTGACAGATTAGACGAATCATTTATTGAAGTGTTCAATAAAAGTGATAATTCAATTGCATCGTTTGCATTGTCATCTTTAAGATTGCTGACAACCTGTGCTAACTCTTCTTTTGCTACTTTGAAATCGCCTTTATAAAAATCAATTTGTCCAAGCCTGTATTTTGCGCTGTTTTTCTGTTCTACAGATGCTCTGCCATTATTAACTATAGCAGAAAAATATTTTGCGGCATTATCAAGGTCTCCCTCAGAAACAGCTGCATTTCCAAGATCATTATAAGCTTCAATTGAAAAATTTGAAAGCGGGGATTCTTTAATTATTTTATTGTAATACTCTATTGCTTCTCCAGGTTCATTTTCAATATATTGTTTGATAAGCCCGATTCGCCAGTTGGCTTCATAAGCAATATTTGAATGCGGGTACAAATTTATTAAATCATTAAAAGCATCATTTACTTTTTGAGTATTATCAGACTCATATTTTTCAGATGAATAGTAAGGTTTCCAGTTTGGAACAGAAGACGAATATTCATGCCTTAGTTCAGCTTCAAGAGTTTTGGCATAACCTAATTTTGCTTTAGAAGAAATTGAAGAATGAATGATATTTATTTAAAATTTCATTAAAAGCTTTTGACGCGGTTTTATATTCTCCTTCATTTAAGAAGCATTTCGCCAAAATTGTATAAATCATTGCCTTGATTATTTTGTTTTTCATCAATTTCACATAAACATCATAAGCTTTATCGTAAGACTTATGCTTCTATATAAAGACGGGCAAGAAGATATGAAAAAGTAATTTGATCTTTATCCTTCCAATCATCAACGGCTTGTATAGTCTGCTTTAATGCATCAGGTTTATTGATATAAGAAAATATTCTGGATTGAACCATTGGAAGCAGATTAGGGTCTTTTGCAAAGCTTGAACAATAAACTTCCGCGGCGTTTTTAAATTGCATTGTAAGTGAATACAAGCTGGAGAGATCATATCCAAAAACTCTGGGATCACTGGCAATGTTCTTCCTTTTTTAAAATATCAATTGCTTTATCAAATGCTCTTCTTTGAATTGCATAATTTGCCATAGTCTTATAGTTAAGCGGATTAAGCGGCATTTTTTCCAAAGCATTATCCCAAACATCAAACGCTTTTTTTTCATTGCCTATTAGGTAATAAGTATTGCCAATAATCCCATAAAGATTAATATCCTGTTGATTTTTTTTTATTCTATCTTCAATCATTTGAATTGAAGAATCATATTCTTTTAATTGAATATATACACGGTTTAAAGCCTCAAAAAATTGAACATTATCAGACTGAGAATTAAATAAGTCTTCATAAATTTCTTTTGCTTTATCAAACTGACCTTCACCCTCATAATTTTCTCCAAGCATAAAGCGGTTATTATTTTCCTGGAAAGACTGTGGAAATACGGCAGCAGTAAGCAGCACAAAAATGAATAATTTTTTTATCATGATTCAAAAATAGTAAATATCAGTAGGCATTCAAGTGATTAAGAGTTGCAGAGACGAATAATCTTTCATTTAATTATTCCATTTTCTCTAAATTGCTTTGCAGGTAATAATCAATCCGTAATTTTTTCTTAAAATTTTATTATCGGATTTATTTACAAAAAGTTTAGCGTTAAAAAATATCAATTTTTAAAATCTTGCAAAATTTCGCAAAAATTAGACAAAATAAAATTTTAATCCACTGGCTTAAAAATTGAATCTACGAGTCCCGACAAAGATCTAAAATAAGGACTCATTCCAAGGGAAAAAATATGAAGAAAGCATTAACCGCTTTTGTGTGGACATTATTATTAACGTTTACGGTAAATACTTTACTCTTCTCGCAGACTCAAGTATTT
The DNA here is from genome assembly GCA_963777615.1 of uncultured Bacteroidota bacterium. Taxonomy (GTDB): domain Bacteria; phylum Bacteroidota; class Ignavibacteria; order Ignavibacteriales; family Ignavibacteriaceae; genus CAVSWT01. The sequence continues at coordinate 83,144 of CAVZSD010000049.1, forward strand.
TTTGATAATTTTAGCTCCGGTACAACTAAATGGACTTTAACCGGAAGTTGGGGCTTAACAACCACAAGTTATCATTCAGCATCAAAATCTTTAACTGATAGCCCATCAGGAAATTACACCAATATGCAAAATACTTCGGCAACTTCGGTAAGCACGAATTTAAGCAGTTACATGGGTGCTCAATTAAACTTTTGGGCAAAGTACAATATAGAAACTTCATTTGATTATGTGTATTTGGAAATTTCAAAAGATGGCGGAGCAAGTTTCGTTCAGATTGCACAATTTACGGGCACATCATCAACCTGGCAAAAGTACACTTATAACATTGGCGGATTTGCAGGTGAATCAAATGTAAAAATTAGATTTAAGTTTTACAGTGACCAATATGTTGTTTCTGATGGAATGTACATTGATGATGTTGAGATTTTAGGTTTAAATACAGATAATTCTGCTCCATTAATTGTTCATCAAGCTCCTGCAAACTATGAGGGAACACAGGATGATTATTATTGTGTTGCCGATATTTCGGATATATCCGGAATTAATTCAACACACTTATATTATTATACTGATGGTGATGGCCTTATACCATAACCGGCAGCCACATTAGCGGCAGTCAATATTCATTTACAATTCCTGCTCAACCTTCTGGAACATCAGTTTCCTATAAATTAAGTGCTGATGATAATGCAGTTCCGGTGAACCAAACAGATACAGCCTCTGCAACTGAATATAAATATATATCAGGAAGCTACATTTCTTATGATGATGGAAACGTTAATGAAGTGGCAACAATTTCAAGCAATTCAGCAGCAGCAGTTAAAATTACTGTACCTTCCGGAATGTATGGAAAATTAACAACAGTATTAATCCGTAATTATATGGATACAAATTTATCCAACTCGGATATGTTATTTCATGTTTGGACCAACAACAGTGGAGTGCCGGGGAATGATTTAATCACTCCATTTCTTGTCACACCTGAAGCTACTTTGACTAGCCCTTTTCCGTATACTAGAATTGATTTGAGAAGCTATTCAGAACAGTTGAGTGATTTAACAGATGATATTTTTGTTGGATTTACTGTTCCGGCAAATACAGTTAATCTTGTAGTAAGTCACAACCTCACATAATAGATCATATCAATTTTAATGGTACAAACATGGAGTTCATATTCAAATGATTATGAATTTAGAGCGATATTAAATATTACTTCTTATCCTATGCCGGTTGAACTGAGTTCGTTCACAGCTTCTTGTGTAAATAATAATGTTGAACTAAAATGGCAAACGGCAACGGAATTAAATAATTATGGTTTTGATGTTGAAAGAAGCCCATCCCCAACCCCTTTCCAAAGGGAAGAGGCTTCTAATTCCCAGGGGTTAGGCTGGGAGAAAGTTGGTTTTGTAAATGGACATGGAAATAGCAACTCAATAAAGCATTATTCTTATACTGATAAATCACTGACTTCTCCAGGAAAGTATTTATATAGATTAAAACAATTAGATAATGATGGTGCTTATAAATATTCACAGGAAGTAGAGATAAATTATATTTCTGCAACTAATTTTAATTTAGGCCAAAATTACCCCAATCCATTTAATCCTTCAACGACAATAAAATATTCAATCCCATCAGCAGGAACTTCTTTGATGGAGTTCGTCCAGTTGAAGATTTATGATATTCTTGGAAAAGAAGTTGCGACCCTAGTTAATGAAAATAAAGAAGCAGGCAACTATGAAGTAAGGTTTAATGCAAGTAATCTTTCAAGCGGAGTTTATTTCTATAAACTGCAGTCAGGGAATTTTATTCAAATAAAAAAGATGACAGTAGTTAAATAGTAAATCCCCTTTCCCAAACCCTCAAGGTTAAAACATCGTAAACGGAGTGTAAACTTTGAGGGTTTTAACATAAAACTTATCCAATATAAATATTTTTACTCAAGCTTAAATTGAATAGGAATCATAACCTGAGTTTTTACATTTTTTCCTCTTTGCATGCCCGGTTTAAATTTCGTTTTTAATATGGCATCTTGTGCTGCTTCATCAATACCAGCTCCAATTCCTTTTACAACTTCAGTTTTAACCACATCTCCATTCTCATCAATATATGCTTTTACATAAACCTTGCCTTCTATCCCGGCTCGTTTGGCAATTTCCGGGTAACGAATATTTTTTTGAATTGCTGCAAGTCCTCCGATTAGTTCGGGCATTTGTTCAACTGCAACAAAATAATCATCCGGATTAATTTTACTCAAATTCGTCATAGTTTTATCAAAATTAAAATACCATCTATATTGTGACTTTACATTTTTACCGTCTTTCATACCAGGTTTAAATTTCCAGTCCTCAAAGTACTTTACGGCAATATTGGTAAATTTATTATCAGGGCATTGAACAACCTCCACCTTTTTTACGTTACCGTTTTCATCAATTAAAAGTTTGTAATCAAGCTTAACTTTATTTTCGGTTTGGGAATTTTTTATCTCTTCATTTATCTTATCCGAAAGCTCGTTCTCATTTCCTTCCAACAATTTTGGAGTTGAATCAACTTTGTTCAGAGGCAAATATATTTCATTATAATTAGGAATTACCTCTATGGTGTCTTTCTCTTTACAACCGAATAAAAGAAGCAAAAGAATTACAAAAAGTTTAATTAAAGTTTTCATTTTTTAACCTCATAAATTAGATTTAATAATAATTTCATTTGGAAATTTTGCTTTCACTTCGGTGGTAGGAAGAGTATTCTGAAGTAACAATTCAATGGTTTCGCTTTTTGCCGAGATAATATTAACCGCATTGTCCATATCTTTTTTATATTCTTCGACTCTAAAAAAGAGAACTATGCTTATAACAAGTAAAATAATTGCGATCGAATAGTAGGCCATTTGAAATAGATTGCGGAAATTGAAAAAGTTTTTTTCTTTTTGCACTTTATCATCCAATGAATAATAAATTCTTTCTTCCAGTTCCAAAGGAAAATTTTCTTTAACCTCGTCCAAAGATGATTTAAGCAGATTCATTTTTTTAAAATACTCGCGTGCTTCTTCATCTTGTGAAAGAGTGGTGAATAGAAAAACCTCTTCTTCCTTTTTCATTTCGTCATCAAAATATTCATTTATTAATTTTTTGATATCGTCTGTACTCATTTTAAATCCTCACATTACTTAATTTCTATAATTAAATATCAATCGACGGCTCGCCTGTCATTTCGAAGGAGTCATCGACTGAGAAATCTTTCGCATTGCTTGAAAATAGATTTCTCCCTTCGGTCGAAATGACATCACTCAATAGTATAACTTCATTCATTTAACTATTTTTGAAATTCTTTGAATTAATTTCTGCCTCGTTTTATACAGTCTGCTCTTAACTGTATTCTCATCAATGTTCATTATTGCTGCAATTTCTTTATAGCTTAACCCACCAAATTCCTTCATTATAAATGGCTCTCTTTGTTCGATTGAAATATTTTCCAATTCTTTGATTATTAATTCTTTCATTTCTTTCAGCTCAAAAAATTCTTCAAGATTATCCGGGAATTCGGTTTCCAATTCTTCTGTATCATAAACATTAAATTGGTCAACCCTTGATTTTTTGTTTCTATAGTATCCGTATATTTCATTCCTTGCAGTGACAAAAAGCCAGTATGAAACGTTGTTTTTATTTTTAATCGAGTCCATATTTTCATAAAACTTTAAGAAAACATTTTGAACAATGTCTTCAACCAGCATTTTATCGTTAATCATTTTTAACACGTAATTAAAAATTTTATTCTTGTAACGATTGAATGCTATAGTGAATTCGATTATTTGACTTTTAGATTTACCCACTACTTTTCTTTTTCTTAAAGATGTATGAGATATAGAAATGTTGCTTTAAATATGGAAATTATTTTGGAAAGATTATAACTAAAATGTGAGTATGATAAAAAAAGTGAGGCCTAGTTTAAAGCTAAACCTCACTTGTGGAGAACTACAAACTGTTGCGACATTTGTCGTTGTTTCAACAACAGCATCTTCTTTGTCGTTACATAACTGCTTGTTCTTAACTGATAGAAATAAACCCCGCTTGTCAAAGATGCTGCATTAAATTCAACTTCATATTCACCGGGCTGCTTTGTTTCATTAACAAGAGTAGTGACTTCTCTTCCTAGTACATCATAAACTTTTAGCTGAATTAAAGCCTCCCCTTTCCCATAGGGATTCCCTTTCTATGGGATTTGCTATTAAACATGATAATTAAACATATTTTCATTACTTTATTTCGGCTTAATTTTAATGAACAGTGATTCGGGGATATGAAGTCTTTATTACTTGTCTTTTTATTTTTCCTCAAATTATTTTTGCACAGGTTTATGAAATCAAAGGTAAAGTTTTAGTCTCAGAAAATGATATTGTTTTAGCTTATGCTTCAATATCACTGGGAGGAACTTACAAGGGAATCATTACAAATATGATATTTTACTTTTAAACTTCCTTAAAGAGAATAGTTATAAATTAGAAGGTATGTTGCATATAAAAAATACTTCAGCAATTAAAGGTTTTCACAAGACTTAAATTTTGATTTATAAGAAATTATTTCTTCACCTTCCAAATTTTAATCACATCATTTGAATATACATTCTTTAAAGAATCATTCTCTAAAACATTTTCAATTATCTTGTCTCTGCCGGTAAGAAAAACAAAATCGTAATAATTAATCATGTTTGATTGAAGCAGTTCAGGCGATTCTTCTTTTGGGTTGGGAAGAAAATTTTGATCCCCCTCATGAAGGTATTTTAAAGGATAAAAATTAATTCCGGCGAACGAATAAGGGCTAACTCCTCCTTTTTCAATATTGTAATAAGCCCAGGCAGTGAGCAGCGGCTGTGTTCTTTCGCCGGTTTGAATTGTTAATGGTAATGTTTTGGGATTACTATCGATAACTTTTATCCCGTCTAAATAAGATTCTATAATTCTATTCTCTTTTCTGAAGAAAGAATAATCACTAATTGTACCTATAATGCTCATAAGTAAAATTATAATTAAAAATAAATGCTTAGTTAATGAATTAACTTTTTTATTAAATGAAAATAATGGAAGTAAAAGTGCAAAGGGTATGAATCTCATATTTACATACCAAGAATCATAATTAATTGATTTAAGGACTATCAAAGAAAATAGCCAGAGAAAAAATCCCGCAATTAAAAATCGCACTTCATACAAGGTTGGCTTATTCTTTATCATTTTTTGCAGGAGAATAAATTCAAGCATTACTACTATAATGAATACGGATCTATCGATATTATTGTTGTAATAAAAAAATCTTGTTGTGTCCATTAATCGACTTATCACGGTGGTATAAATAGGCTCAAACCTTGAAGCAGGGGAGAAGAAAAATATTGAGTAAAAAGTTAAAACTAGAATTGGAGAAACTTTAAGTAATAAAAGAATAGAGTTTTTTAATTTTTTATTTCCAATAAAATCAAGTATAAGAAGTACAATCAACAAAGCCCCAAGAGACATAATATGGCTATAAAACAATAGAGCTAATAATATGTTGAAAATAAAAATTTGTTTTGTGGTTTTTATACCATCATTTTTAACATAATAAGCAAGTGCGAAAAAGAAAATTGGAATGCTGAGTAAAAATTGGTAAAAGCCCATGAACATGAAATAGTTATTAATAAACAAAAGTACTATTGATGAAATGAATATATTTTCTTTTGATATGATCTTTACTGTTAACAGAAATGAGAGCGCAAATAAAATTATATAGAGTGTAAGGAATATTTTTTCGGCGATGAGTAAGGGGAAAATCTTTGTTAATATAATCATCACTACAAAAAACAATTCATAGGGTTTGAAAATTGAAAAATCGATTTTTAAATATTTTGCATAATCAAAATTCGGATTATGGATGTTGTTAATAATGTGAATGCTGAGAAGATGATTTGGGTTGTCCTGGAATGGCATGTACTTGAATGACCAAATTGGAAGAAGAAATATTAAAAGTACAAATATGAAAAGTAAAACAATATATCTATTAGTGGGCTCGTTCTTGAGCTTATTAGTTATTTTGTTGAATAATGCGTGCCTTGAAGCCTTGTTGGTGTTTTGGTTAGAAATCATAAGTTGGAAGTTTCGAAAAATTTTAACTCATAAAGTTTTTTATGGCGTATATTAAATTTTCAGCTCCAATAATTTCAATTCCCATTTGAAGTTGTAATTCCCTTTAAATTATTTTTTATAATTTATTTAATACTATTTGAAATTTTGGAAATATAGTATCACTTAATTAATTATAAAAAAAGATTAATTTAATAATTTCAAATGTATGTTATTTTATGACTAACATCTTATTTGTTTGCATAAAACTTTCCGCTTTTAATTGATAGAAATAAACTCCGCTTGGAAGATTTGTTGCATTAAATTCAACTTCATATTCACCGGGCTGCTTTGTTTCATTAACAAGAGTAGTGACTTCTCTTCCTAGTACATCATAAACTTTTAGCTGAACTAAAGCTTCCCTTTTCCCATAGGGATTCCCTTGGAAGGGGAGGTTAGGAGGGGCTACTGTATATTTTATTCTTGTAGTTGGGTTAAATGGATTGGGATAATTTTGTTCGAGCTTAAATGTTAATGGTTCAGATGGTTTATTTTCGACACCTGTAATAGTTTTTTCAGTTGAGTCAGTCCAGTAAATAAAGTTATTAGAGCTAATTGCGAATTTTAAATTAAAATCTCCTGTAAATCGTGCTATATCATAATTCACATTGAAACCAGTATTTGAACCAACTATAGAACCAGGTGAAATATCACTTAGTTGTAAATTTTTAGGATAACTTTCAATGATAATAGAATCCTTATTTGCTATACTAATTGAAACATTTTTTATTGTAGTTGTATTTCCCAAATTTTTAACATATGGTTTTATATTTGCCCAGCCATATCCATCAATATTATAAGAAACACTATCAACAATTAAGGGACCTGTTGATGTAAATTTTATTGTATCATAGTAAAAGGTTGAAGGAATATCAATTCCATGCTGATTTAAACTTAATTTATAAAATTTTTCGCCTGGAAGATTAATTTGCCAGCTTCCTGTAAATAATGAATCTGTTTTATTAAGTTTTATTTCATTTAATAATGAATCGTTTTCTCCGAAATATCTGTGCAAAAACTTCACTTGTATGATTATCCGGATTGTTTTCAATAGCAGTTATTTTTACGGAATCTAAAAACGGATGAAAGAAATATTTATTTAAATATATGTCTGAAATGTATGGTGGATTTTCAATTATTCCCGGCCCCCAGGCATAAACTAAATTAGAATATAAATTTTCTTTTGCCAATGGAATTATTTCTTCCGGAGTCGGCCAAAAAGTAGAACCAACTTCTGGAGTTACTGCAAATATTTTATTCTTCAATATTACATCACCATACATCCAATCAACTGCATTACCGTTATGTGCATATGGCCATATATTTTTATAATCATTTAAAGTACTTGCTAAAAATATTAGGTTATTAAATGTTGTAGAATCAATTGATTGCTTTTCTTCATATCCCCAGGGCGGGACAACAATATTGCCGTATGTATGGTAATTTACTGCAACTTTAAAATTATGATTTTTACAAAAATCTCTTATAGCTCTTGTTTCCGGTTCAGAAAAAGCTTCCACACCACGATAATCAAGGCTAGTTGAATCAGGGCTGGAACCAATATTATCATAACCCCATTTATAACTGAAGTTACGATTCAAATCCACTCCAAATTCTCCGCCTCCGTTATCTCTTCTGATTTTTTCTCCATAAGCCCACCGCCTTCCGGGCTAATTTGTTCATTGTACACATACCCATCAGGATTAACTACCGGTATAAAATATAATTCACGGTTGTTAACTAAATAAGTTACTTCCGGGTCTTTCCCATAATTTTCTAGAAGATAATACATGAAATAGATAACCGTCTCCATTCCTTCAGGTTCTCTAGCATGAGTTAATGAATTATAAAAAACTTGCGGTTCATCTTCATTGATATCAGGATTATCAGAAATTTTTACAGCCCATATTGTTCTCCCTTCAATCGAAGAACCAATTGAATCTTTTTTTGTAATTAGATTAGGATATAATGAGTGCATTGTATCCAATTGAGCTACTACTTCATCAAAAGTATAAAACCCGCCCATGCTTCCATATCCAAAACCGGAATTCTTATTTGACTTATTAAGTTTTATTTTTTCCCGGCTTGATTTTAGTGCGTTCTAAATAATCTTTAGTTACATCTTCAATCAAGATATTAAATCTATAACTTGTTTTTTCAAGCTTACTGATTTGAAGGCTATCTAAAATTACATCGAAATAATTATTTTGAATTTTGATATGATCAAAGCCTAATCCTTCTTTTTGTAATTCAACAATGTCCGATTTATTATTTATAAATATCCTTACTTCGCTAACTTTATAATAAACAGTTTTTGATTTCTTGTTTGTTTGGCTGATTATACTATTAACCATTACAAAAATTAATAAAACTATTTTTAAGAGGTTATTAATTTTCATATTTGATTTCCCTTTTAGATTTAATCATTGTTGATTTATAAAGATAAAATTTTCGGAACCGTTGATAATATTTTCCCCAAATACTTATTTAATAATAATTTTGTTGCAAGCGAGTTATAATTTTATAACTACGATCAATAATTTTCTATCCAAATTAGATTGACCTTAATTTTTATTTAATTCATAACATTAAGGTTAGTGGTCAAACAAATGAATAGTTTATTTTTAATGATTTGGTATGAATTTTTAAATTTAATTAGTATATAAATGAATTATTAGGGAAAGGATTTTCTCTTACTTAAAAATATTTTTTACAGCTTCGACCAGGTTTTCAACTCCAATAATTTCAATACCTTTTGATGCGGTAAGCCCCTTTAAATTATTTTTAGGAATAATAATTTTTTTGAAACCTAATTTTTCAGCTTCTTGAATTCTTTTTTCAATATGCCCCACACTTCTAACTTCGCCGCCTAATCCAACTTCGCCTATTAACACAAATTGGTTATCAACTATTTTATCCAATAGACTTGAAATGATCGCACAGCACACCGCTAAATCAACTGCAGGTTCTGCTATTCTTACGCCGCCAGCCATATTTAAGAATACATTGTTAGCTGAAACTCTATAGCCGCCTCTTTTTTCAAGTACAGCAAGTAAAATTGAAAGTCTTCTTTGATCGAATCCTGTCGCAACACGCTGTGGATAACCATAGTTAGAAGGTGTGACCAACGCCTGCACTTCTAATAAAATCGGCCTTGTTCCTTCCATACTTGAAGTTACAACTGAGCCGGAAGTTTCTCTTTCTCTTTCGCTTAAAAATATTTCACTTGGATTTTTAATTTCAATGAGACCTTCTTCTCGCATTTCAAAAATGCCAATTTCATTTGTGCTGCCGAATCTGTTTTTCTGTGCCCGTAAAATTCTAAATGAATGCTGTGAGTCTCCTTCGAATTGTAGAACCGTATCAACTATATGCTCAAGCACTTTTGGACCGGCAATCATTCCTTCTTTTGTAACATGTCCAACTATTATTACACAGAAATGTTTTCTCTTTGCCTCGTCCATAAGCAAGGCAGTGCATTCTCGTATTTGCGTTATTGTGCCGGGAGAATTTTCAAGCTCGCTTCTATACATGGTTTGAATTGAGTCAATAACTACCACAGACGGTGTCAATTGACTTATTGCGGAAAGTATTACACTCAAATCGGTTTCTGCTAAAACATAAAAGTTGTCGGATTTAATTTTTAATCTTGATGACCTAATTTTAATTTGCTTTGCAGATTCTTCGCCGGTTACATATAAAACTTTTTCGTTTATTTTTCCGGCCGCTTGCATCACCAGTGTTGATTTGCCAATTCCCGGATCCCCGCCTAATAACGTAACAGAACCAGGCATCAATCCGCCGCCTAATACTCTATCAAATTCATTTATGGTGGTTTTAATTCTTTCATCTTCTGTGGCAGATATTTCACTCATTTTATTGACTGAAATTTTGCCCTTATAAGCAGCGGCTTTTCTTTTGTTTGTTTCAATAATTTCTTCAGTGAAAGAATTCCAGCTATCGCATTCCGGGCATTTGCCTACCCATCGAAGTGATTCGTAACCGCAGTTGGAACAGATATATTTTATTTTTGTTTTCATAAGGAGTTTTACCACTTAGACACTAAGAACACTTAGTCACACTAAGTTTTATTCGCTTGGAAGTTTTGAAAATTCTTCTGTAACTAAAGGAATTAAACTTTGAGTGATATTTTCACTATGAAAATTAATTAATAAACCTTTTGGCTTTCCAGTTAATTTTAAATAAGAAAGTAATTGTGCTTTATAAACCGGAATCATTACTTCTACAGCTTTTAATTCAACAATAATCAAATCTTCAACAAGTAAATCAAGAATTAAATTAGAACCTAAATCTTTATCCTTATATTTAATTGGAACTGGAATTTGCTTAAGCACTTTTAAACCATTTGATGAAAGCTCTTCCATCATACAAGTTTCATAAACTGATTCCAATAAGCCAGGGCCTAAATGTTTATGAACTTCAATTGCACAACCAACAACTTTGTAAGAAATCTGGTTTATATATTTTTGAGTTATCATTCCCTCTTTCTAAGTGTTTCTTAGTGCGCTAAGTGTCTTAGTGGTTAAGCTTCTTCTCTTATTTCTGATTAAGTATAACTTCTTCAACTTTTTCTAAGGCAACTGGAATAGCGGCAACATCTTTTCCGCCAGCAGTTGCAAGATGAGGCCTTCCACCGCCGCCGCCGCCGACAAGTTTTGCAAGTTCGCCAACAATTTTTCCTGCACTAAGTTTTTTTCTCTTTTATTAAATCATCAGAGACAACGCAGACAATTCCTACTTTATTGTTATCAATAGTTGAAATTAAAACTCCAATTCCGTTTTTAATTTTAATTCTTATTTCATCTCCAAATGATTTTAGTTCATTCATAGTTTCTGCATTAACTTTGGATTTGTAAACTTTTATTCCATTTACATCAATTGGGTTTTTAATAACTGAATCAAGCTGTCCCAATTTGCTTTGAAGCCTTAATTCATTTATTTCTTTATCCAGTTTTTTCTTTTCTTCAATCAATTCTGAAATTTTATCTTCGGATTTTTTAAGATGGTCAATTTGAGAGTAAATATAATTTTCAATTCCAAGTCCGGTTACAGCTTCAATTCTTCTTACTCCGCTTGCGATTGAAGATTCGCTTATGATTTTAAACAACCCGATTTGAGAAGAATTTTTAACATGAGTTCCTCCGCAGAATTCCATGCTGAAATCACCGAACTGAACCACATTAACTTTGTCGCCGTACTTATCACCAAAGAACATTAGCGCTCCCATTTTCTTTGCTTCATCAAATGGAACATTGCGGTGATGCTGAAGCTGAATGTTTTCCATTAGTTTTTCATTCACTAAGGATTCAATTTCTTTTATTTCAGTATCACTTAATTTAGCAAAATGAGTGAAGTCAAATCGAAGTCTATCAGGACCAACATACGAACCGGCTTGATGAACATGAGTCCCTAAAATATTTCTCATTGCTGCATGAAGAAAATGAGTTGCGGAATGATTTCGCATAATATCCCAGCGGCGTTTTTCATCAACTTCAGCAAAAACTTCTTCGCCGGGTTTAATTATTTTATTTTGCTCATTTTCTATTACGTGAATGGTGTTATTATCAACTTTTGTTACATCAATAACATTCAATGGAGTTTTATCAATTACCAAATTTCCAAGATCATCAATTTGTCCGCCGGCTTCAACATAAAAAGGAGTTTTGTTTAAGATAATGAGATCATTTCCATTTTCTTTTTTATGCCGATGATTTTGGAATTTGATTTTAGTTCATCATAACCAATAAACTCGGATTTTTTATCGCCAACTAACTCAAATGAATTTAAATCATTTAATGAAATATTAACCGAGGCGAATTTATCTTTTGATGCTTCACGGCCCCTCTTTTTTTGTTCATCCATTAATTCATTAAAACCTTTTTCATCAATGCTGAAACCTTTTTCTTGTGCCATTACATTTGTTAAGATCAACAGGGAATCCGAAAGTATCATATAGTTTAAATACATCTTCACCTGAAATAATTTTTTGATTTTTCTTCTTTAAATCTTTTACAACTTCATCAAACAAATCAATTCCTCTATCAAGAGTAGCATTAAAACTTTCTTCTTCAGCATGAATTATTTTTTTAACATAATCTTTTTTCTCTTTTATTTCCGGAAAAACATTGCTCATGGTTTTTACAAGCACATCAACAATTTATAAAGAAAAGGTTTTTTCAAATTAAGTTTTCTTCCATATCGTGCAGCTCTTCTTAAAATTCTTCTAAGCACATAACCGCGTCCGTCATTGCCTGGAACAGCGCCGTCGGCAATTGCAAATGTTAAAGTACGGATATGATCTGCAATTACACGCATTGCAATTTGGTCTTCTTCTTTCTCATATTTTATTCCGGATACTTTTGAAACTTCATTAATAAATGGCATAAAAACATCAGTATCATAATTTGAATTTTTCTTTTGAAGAATTGCACAAACTCTTTCAAAACCCATTCCGGTATCAATATGTTTTGAAGGAAGCTCATGCAGTTTTCCGGTTTCATCTCGGTTATATTGAATGAAAACTAAATTCCATATTTCAATACATTCCGGAGTTCCTGCATTTACAAATTTAGGATTATCATAATCGTCACTTACATTAATATGAATTTCAGAACAAGGCCCGCATGGACCGGTTTCGCCCATTTCCCAGAAGTTATCTTTCTCATCAAACTTTAAAATATGCTTTGGATTTATGTCGGTTTTTGTTTTCCATAATTCCATAGCTTCATCATCTTCTCTAAAAACAGTAGCCCACAATCTTTCTTTGGGAAGCTTCCAGACTTCGGTTAAAAGTTCCCATCCCCATTCAATCGCTTCTGCTTTGTAGTAATCACCGAAAGACCAGTTGCCAAGCATTTCAAAAAAAGTATGATGATAAGTATCGTGTCCAACTTCTTCCAAATCATTATGCTTACCGCTTACACGAATACATTTTTGAGTATCAGCGGCACGGGAATATTCGCGTGAACCGGTTCCTAAAAAAACATCTTTAAATTGATTCATTCCTGCGTTGGTAAAAAGAAGAGTTGGGTCGTCAAAAGGAACAACAGGTGCACTTGGTACAATTCTATGCTGTTTACTTTTAAAAAAATCTAAAAATTGTTGTCTGATTTCAGCTTGAAGTCATATTGCTCTCTAAAAAATAAATTTAGTTTATTGCTGTTCAGATACTGATCACTATGTGAAAAGTATGACTGCAAAGATAAGAAATAAAGATAAAAGCATAAATCCTATAACATTGAATTATATTTGGATAGAATGTAAAAGAGTGAAAAAGAATTAGTAAAGTAGGTTTAAAATAAAAAACCCAACTTCATTAAAGAAGCTGGGTTTTCAAAATGTATAAGTTATACTATTTAATTTTCTTTTACAGCTACCAAAAGCTCTTCATCAATAACTTTCTTTAAACTTTCTTTTGGTAAAGCACCAACTGCCATTTTTGGCTGTCCATCCATAGGAATGAAAAGAAGTGAGGGAATGCTTCTGATTCCGAATGCACCTGCTAATTCTTGTTCTTCATCAGTATTAATTTTATAGAAATTAACTTTGCCGTTATATTCTTCGGATAGCTCATCAATAACCGGACCAACCATACGACAAGGCCCGCACCAGGGCGCCCAGAAATCAATAATTGCAGGAACATCGCCTTGATATTTCCAATCCTTATTATTTTCAAAGTCAAATACTTTTTCCAAAAAATCCGCTTTATTTAAATGAACCGTCATTTCGTTCTCCTTATTTGATTTAGTATTATTTAAAATTCCATGATACGATTCCGCCTTTTAAGTTGGCGGTATTAAATCCGTGTTTTTTCAATATAGATGCTGCATTTATGCTTCTATTGCCTGTCCTGCAATAACAAATAATTTCTTTGTCTTTATATTTTTTTAATTCATTAGATCTGTTCCTAAGCTCATTTAAAGGAATATGAATTGATCCTTTTATTTGCTGGGCTGATCTTTCGGATGAAGTTCTTACATCAAGCAAAACTGCATTCCGGTTTTTCTTAACAGCGTCATTTGCTTCGATTGCAGAATATTGTTTTATCGATTTCGTTAGTAAAAATCTTTTTATAAAATTATAAGCAACTAATCCAGCTATAATTATTAGTGTTATTTGAAATAGATTCATGAAATATCTTTGTTTTTATATGTTCAAAATAAAATAAATTATTTACAAAATATGTGATACATAATTTTTAAAAAGGATTCAGGAAAAATTTATTGCGATTTTATCGTATATTAAAAATAATTTTGTAAAACAAATGAACTCTATCCAACCTTTCCCTTATAAAGGGAAAGGCTTGTTGGCACTAAAACAATACATTGGTCATGTTGACTTGTTGTTTATAGTGTGAAGACAAAATGAATATTGAAAGGTTTTATTGAGCATAAATCCTTCTCTTTGTAAGAGAAGGATTATAGGGATGAGTTCACATTTATATTTAGAAAACTGTCATTATTCTCATTTACAATGTGAATAATATGAACTTTGTAAGATTAAATTTTGAATGGGGTTAAAAATTAATTTTATTATTATTTACTTTAATTTTATTCTTGAATCCACAATTGATATCAAATCGCCGTTGGTTATAATCACAGGGTTAAAATCAAACTCGCTGATGTTGGGGTTATCTATCATCATCTGTGCGGAGGATTTAATAAGTTGTTTAATGGGAAGTAAATCGATTGGTTTTTCCCCACGTATTCCACTTAAAATTTTTCCTATTTTGGTGGAAGAAATTATTTCATCAATATCTTCATCGGAAATATAAGCGGATTTTAATGCTGTATCATCATAAGCTTCTACATATTTCCCGCCGGTTCCAAACATAATCATAGGCCCGAAATTACTATCTCTGAATCCGCCGATGAGCAATTCATGTTTACCTTTTATATAAGGCTGGATTAAAAATTTTTCAAGTAGGATATTATGATCTTTGAAACTGCATAGAATTTTCATTTCAGCTTCAAAAAGCTTTTCGCGGTTTTTGATGTTTACACTTACTCCATTAATATCGGATTTGTGAACTACTTCGCTTGAAATCCCTTTTAAAACCAAAGGATAAGAAATTTTCAAATCATTTTTATTTAATGAACGAGCGTCAACCAAATGAGAATCTACAATTGGTAAATGGTAATTTTCTGCAAGATTATTTATTTCTTCAACAGAAAGAAACCGTGAAAAACCTGGAAGTATATTTCTCGTTTTTTGGCTTAAGATACTCTCTCTTAATTTTTCTGTTTGAATAAAAAAACATATTAGAAAAGTTGTAACAGCTTCTTCAGTACTTTTGAATAGTTGTTTTTTAGTTAAAGATTCTTTTTTGTACTTTTCCCAAAACTCCGGCAGAGGCATTACAACTTGAAATATAGGTTTGCTGTTTATAACTGAGTTAACTGCTTCAATAACTTCAAACGCTCCGACCATTACCGGTTCAACAAAAACAGAAATAACCGCATCAACGTTTTCATCTTGACACAAAATTTCATTTACGCTTTTGAAAATTTCTGCCGTGGCACCTGGCAAAAGGTCAACCGGATTTTCCGCACTTCCTTCAGGATGAATAATTCCTTTTAATCTTTTTTTTGTGTTTTCATTTAATTCTGCCAACTTTAAATTATTATTTTCAAGCGAATCAACAGTAAGGATTCCATACCCGCCGCCGTTTGTTACAACTGCAATTCGGTTTCCTTTTGGAAGATTAATATTTTCGAAACCCCTGGCGGTATTAAATAGTTCATCTAAAGTTTGAGTTCTTATAATTCCAAATTGATTTAACACTGAATCAACAACTTTATCATTACTACCCAGAGCCCCAGTGTGGGAAGTAGCGGCTTTCATACCCGAAGAAGTATTGCCGGCTTTTAAAATTAAAACCGGCTTTTTTATTTCACCATTAATAAAACTTTTAATTAAATTTTCTCCATCTGAAAAACTTTCAAGATAAAGACATATTGTTTTGATGTTTTTATCTTCTTCCCAAAAAGCAATTAAGTCATTTTCACAAACATCAGCTTTATTCCCAATGCTGATGAAGTGAGCGAATTTGATTTCAGTATTTCTAAGTGAATTTAGAATAGCTGCGCCGATTGAACCACTTTGTGATAAAAACGCGATGTTTCCCTCTTCCGGTTTTTCAGCAACAAAAGTGGCGTTCAATTTTATTTCATCGAGTGTGTTAATTAATCCCATGCAATTAGGGCCGACTAATCTTGCACCTGCATCTTTTATTTTAGATAGAATCTTATTCTCAATTTCCTCTCCAGCATTCCCGGTTTCTTTGAAATCCGGCTGTAATAAGTATAATTGACTTAACATTTTTCTTAAGGATTTCATCAATTGAATCTTCAACAAAATTTTTGGGTACTACAACAATGGCAAGTTCAATTTCATCTTTTATTTCTGATATAGATTTGAAACACTTTTGATTTAAAATCTCTTCTGCATTTGGGTTGACAGGATAAATCTTTCCAGTATATCCATAAGAGATTATGTTTTTTAATAATTCATAACCAATGCTTTTAGCTTTGGATGACGCACCAGCTATGCAGATTGAAGAAGGGTAAAAAAAGCTGGATAAAAGAGATCCCATTAACA
Source organism: uncultured Bacteroidota bacterium (assembly GCA_963777615.1). GTDB lineage: Bacteria > Bacteroidota > Ignavibacteria > Ignavibacteriales > Ignavibacteriaceae > CAVSWT01. The sequence goes on from CAVZSD010000049.1 coordinate 99,909, forward strand.
CTTCCCTATAAATATTAAGATATTTCCCCTATGAAAATTTCCAACATATATGCCATGGCAATCATTACAATTTTCAAAAAAAATAAAGTATCTGAAAAAGTATTTTTCAATTGTGGAAATTCTGATATTGAATTTTCACTTTTATTCTTACAAGTGAAAACTGGTGCAACACTGAGTTTAAGTCAATCCGCCGGGGTAAAGCAAAAGTCAAAGAACAAGGAGTAAGCTATATTTAGCTTTGGCATTTCTTAATAAATTATGATGATTTAGACTTTAGTTTTGAATAAAACAACCTATAATTATCAATGAAAATGTTTTTTCAGATTTGGCTTATTTATTTTTAAAATATATTTTGTTGTAGTCGAAGTTATGATTTTAAAAATAAATTAATGAATTCAGTTTATACCTTTCTAAAACACATTCAGACAAGAACCGTTGTTCTTTTTTTAATTTTATTTAGCCTGAATAATTTCGCGCAAAGAAATTATTTTTATACAAATAAACCTTACGGCAGCGAATCTCTTTTCAATCCCATCACTTTGTTTATAAACGGCGGTTATGATGTAACCCAGCTTCAATCTGTTTCAAACCGAATTGGCCAGCCTTTATATGGAAGGCAGCTTCACACTGTACTCCGCAGCCTGGGAGATCCATTTCACACAATTTCAAAGTATGGTTGGAATCATTTTATGCGTACTGAATTTTTACCAATAAGCTATACTAAAAATGACATGCAATGGGTACCGAATTACCAGCAGCATTTAATAGGCAGCGGGATGCTTTTTACCGCAATGAAAGAATGGTACAGAATGCATAACTATCCTGATCCCTGGTTTTTATCGGCGGTTACTTTAATGTCCCAGCATCTATTTAATGAAGTGATGGAAACAGGTCCAAGCGAAGTAGAAAGTGTAGATGAAATATCAGACATTTATATTTTTGATTTGGGAAGCATTGTGCTTTTTAGTTTTGATAATATAAATGCATTTTTTCATGACAAATTAAATCTCTCGGATTGGTCATTACAGGCGACAATAACTTTGCCCTATGGAAGAGTAAATGCAGGCCAATATTTTTCAATGAAATGGAAACTTCCTTTTTCAGATGACTATTCATTATTTTATAGATTCGGAATGGGAGCTTTACTAGGATTCTCAAAACAGATGAACTTAGAAGATAATTTATCTGTCGGCTTTGGATTTAAAACAAAACACTTGGTAGATATCGATACCGTCTACCGGCAAAGAACAATTGAAACAAGCTGGCATGCGGGTATTTTTTATGATAGAAATAATTCATTGCTGGCTTCTTTAGTATTCAGCGGAGTAAAAGAATATTTTTGTATGGCGGATATTTACCCGGGCATAATTAAAATCGGAAATTTCTCGCCTGGAATTTGGGCAGTATTCGGAAGAAACGGCGACAACATGTTTGGCTTTTCAACCAGGTATGTATTTAGCATCGGTTATGAAGTGAATGCACCACCGCAATGAAAGGATTAATTTGAAATATACGGATCACATTGAACATTACAAGCTTGATGCAGAGTATTATGATTTTTTTACTTACGATAAGTTCATGGAACAGGAACACAGGCGCAGGTATGAATCAATTTTTAATTTATTGAAAGTTAAAGAGAATGAAAGAATTCTGGAAATTGGTTCCGGTGCAGGACATGCATTAAAACATATTAAGTCAAGTAAATATTTTCCTCTTGATGTTTCAACTCATAATTTGAAAAAGATAATCGAAATTGACCACAATACGGAAAGCAAAGCAGAAAAAAAGGTTTTTCCAGCAAGTGGAGATGTATTCAATTTACCTTTTCCTTCAAATACTTTTGATAATATAATCCTTTCCGAAGTGCTGGAACATTTGGATAACCCGCCGGCAGCATTGAAAGAAATTTTTCGGGTGTTAAAGAAAGATGGGCGATTTCTTGTTTCAGTCCCTTATAAACAGATAATAACTTACCAAATTTGCATTCATTGTAATAAGCCGACTCCAACTTTAGCGCATCTTCATTCTTTTGATAAAGAAAAGCTTTCGAATATGGTGAAGGATGCAGGATTCAAAATTGTTAAGAGCTATAAATTTTTAAACAAAGCTCCACATAGGCTTCATGTGTACAGAAGCATTAAAATTTCTTGCCTTATCCACTCTGGAAAATTTTGGATTCATTTATTACACTTTTACTTGATAAGCCTTGTTCGATTATGATATTGGGGACAAAATAAAATTTATCTCATTTCTAATCTTCCAAAGTAAATCCAACTTTTACAATTACCTGCCAGTGCTGTACTTTTTGATCTTCAATATGCGCTCTGTGTATCCATGACTTGCAGCCATCTCATATTTCTAACTGACTTTGATGCTTTTGCCAACGCATTAGAAACTGCATCCTCAATACTTTTGCTTGAAGTGCCTGCGAGTTCAATTATTTTATAAACGTGATCGGCCATTGTTAAACTCCTTAATTGATTTTTAGAAATGAATTGGTAAGAATAATACAAACTAAAAAAAACAAGTACAACCTCGTAGATAAATTTTGTGAGCTAAATCTTTTTTAAATTATTTTTAATAATCAGTGATAATAAAAAAAATCTTAAATGATTAAATTACAGTGTCAAAAATATCAATTCAGCTTAGAATATTTTGCTCTAAAATATTTTTAGGTAAATTAGTATTCACTTTTCAAAATCTTTCCAAAGAGTAAAAATGAGCGTTAAAAAAGTAAAACTTGAAATAAAAAAACAATCAAATAAAGAATTAGCAAAACTGCTTCAAAGATTCTTTAAAACCGGGCCGGGTGAATACGGTGAAGGCGATAAATTTGCCGGTATAAAAGTGCCTGTGTCAAGAAAGATAGCTATTAATAATTCCGACTTAACTTTGGAAGAAGTTAAACAGCTTTTGGTTTCAGAAATACATGAAGAGAGATTAATTGCTTTGCTGATATTGGTTCATCAATTTAAGAAAGGTGACGAAGCACAAAAAGAGAAAATATTTAAATTTTATATTAGAAATACCAAATACATCAATAACTGGGATTTGGTTGATTTATCTGCCCCGCAAATTGTAGGAGCATTTATAGTTGACAAAGAAAAAGATATTTTATTTAAATTTGCACATTCAAAGAATCTCTGGCAAAAACGGATTGCTGTACTATCTACTTTCAGCTTTATTAAAATCAACCGCTTTAATGAAGCCTTAAATATTTCTGAAATATTGTTAAATGATAATCATGATTTGATTCATAAAGCCGTCGGCTGGATGTTAAGAGAAATAGGTAAAAGAAATTTGAAAGTTGAAGAAGATTTCTTGAAAAAATATTACAAGCAAATGCCGCGGACAATGCTGAGATATGCGATAGAAAAATTTCCTGAGAAAAAAAGGCAGCAGTATTTAAAAGGAACAATTTAAATTTAATTATTTGATTTGATGAAATATCTTAATACAGCAAATAGGCTTGGCGAAGGGATACAAATTACAGTTGGGACTAACAGCATTGTTAGGTCTTTTCCATTTTATGAAGCGTTGGGATTTACAAAGGTTGCTAAAAATGCTGAATCATATAACTGGCTGCTGCTTTCTGATGGATTAATTAAGCTGCTTCTTCATCAGGACAATTTACGGGATTGGCTATTTTGCGGATGACATGGATAAAAGAACTTTAGAAATGAGATCAAATGGTTTTAAATTTATTTCTTACAAATTAAAGCTAAACCAGTTTTATGAAGTGTTTAAAGATAAAAATGATTTACATGTCAGTCTGATAAAACAAAACGTAAGTGAAATGTATAAGCCGGAAGGAAAGTCGCATTCAAATTGCGGTAAGTTTAGGGAGATACGAATTATTACTGAAAATATTGAATCTTCGGTTGAGTATTGGACTCAAGCTTGGATTTGAAGTTGCACAAGAAAATAATGATTTAAAAAAAGTTGTTGCTGTAGAAGACGGTTTAATGAGGATTGCTTTTTATCAGCCAGGAATAATGGATTTTGATTTTGCCGGACACGCGATTACGTATTCATCTAAAACGATTAATCAAAAAATAATAAACTTAAAAAGCAGCGGTATTAATTTTATTAAAGAAGTTAAAGACTCATCAGGTAAGATAACCGATGCAGTTGCGGTTTCTCCTGAAGGTCAAACCTTTCTGTTTACTTCTAATGTTGATTAGACTATGATTAATTAGAAAATAATTTTATGAGAAGACAAAGTATTGACCCGGTTGGGTTAGGTGAAAAATATTCAAGAATTACTAAAAGAGTAATTAATAAAGACGGTACTTTTAATGTTGAAAGGAAAGGTGTTTCATTCAGCTTCAGAGATGCATACCAGTATTTAATCAATATTACATGGACAAAGTTTTTTACTTTGATTTTGTTTTTATATTTATTCACTAATTTAATCTTTGCCGCACTATATTTCATAAATGGATCTGATTATCTTGTAGAAATAAGAAACGGCAGCAATGCAGATACTTTTTTCAATGCTTTCTTTTTTAGTGTCCAGACTTTAACAACTGTGGGCTATGGTAAAATTGCTCCGGTAGGTTTATATTCAAATATAGTTGCTTCGATTGAAGCAATGACAGGGTTGATGTCATTTGCTTTAATCACCGGCTTACTTTATGGAAGGTTTTCCCGTCCTTCGACTCGAATTTTATATAGTAAAAACGCTATTATTTCTCCTTACAATAATATAAATGCGCTGATGTTTAAAATTGCCAATCAGCGGCGGAATAACCTGATGGAATTGGAAGCAAGCTTGCTTTTAGTTTTAATAAACAAAGCTGAAACTAATTTTAATAGGCAGTATTTTAATCTTAAAATTGAGCGCACAGGTGTTTATTTCTTCCCGCTTACCTGGACGATTGTTCATCCAATTGATGATGATAGCCCGTTTAAAGGGATGAAGATTGAAGATTTAAAAGCTATGTCTGCGGAAATATTAATTTTGATTAAAGGTTTTGATGATACATTTAGTCAAACTGTTCATTCAAGATATTCGTATACTATAGATGAAATTGTTTGGGGAGCAAAATTCACTCCATCTTTTCATATTGAAGATAACGGCGAAATAATTTTTGATTTAAATAATATTCACAATTATGAACTTGCTGAATTAAACTCCTAAAGTAATTAATAATTTTCTGATAATATTTTTCATTCAAAATTATTAATTTTGAAGAGCAAAAAAATAAAAATAGGAAGGGGCAGTCATGACAAAAAAACAAACTATCGATACTTTTTTGAAGCTGCAAAAAATTGCTGTTAGTTGGAGTTTCGGAAAATCCTAAAAAATTCGGAACACTTTGTTACCATTTCTTAAAGGATAATAATTACAATGTTATTCCTGTTAATCCTAAATTCAACGAATTTGATAACAGGGAATGCTATCCTAATTTAACTTCAATTCCCGAAAAAGTTGACGGTGCTTTATCTGGTTGTTCCTGGAAACGAAACAGAAAAAATAGTTGAAGAAGCAAAAAGATTAAATATAAATTACATCTGGATGCAAACTGGAGCTGAAACAAAGAAAGCAATTGAATTTTGTGAAGAGAATAATATAAATGTTGTGCATAATGAATGTATTTTCATGTTTGCAGAGCCGGTAAAAGGCGGGCATAAATTTCACAGGACGATAAGAAAAATATTTAGAAAAATGCCGGCTTAAAACCTTATTTTTATGGTGAATGAAAAAGCTGTTGTATCAATTAATCAATAAGCTTAAGTTTCCAATTAGTGATTAACAATAGAATAATAAATTTAATTTTCTTTCTTCATAGTTAATGTTGACAAATTAAAGGAGTCCGATGAAAAATAATATTAACATGATTCTGTTTTTAAGCTTAGTTTTGTTTTTAATTGGATGCAATGAATTTTCATCTCTGGATGGCAAAAACAAAGATACTAATTCCGTAGTTAAAAAAGTTTTAGCAATTGATGTTGAAGCGGATTTTAAAAATGATTCCGTAAGCGTCGTACTTGATGACAGCACATTAGCTTCACAGCGCATAACTACAAACTCTACTCTTAATGCGGCATGGTTAAGCGGTCCAAATAAATATTCTGAAGGTGCTCATACCTTGATATTTAAAATGTTCAATCTTAATAAAAGCAAATCTCATCAATTTACACTAAGTGATACTTTGACGGTTAAAGTAAATTACAATCGCGCCAGCGGTGAAATTTTATTTCAAGACCACGATGGGTTAATTGTAAGAAAATAAAATTTTATCTTTGGTATTATATGAAGAGTAATACGCTTAATCTAAAGGGGAATAACAATGCACAAATATTTTTATAACAGAAATTTTATCAACTCAATATTTCTTGTGTTTACAATTTTGGTTTTTAGCAATTGCTACTCACAAAGGGAAGTAGTCCTAGAAGATAATCAGCCAATCAAAATTTATAAAATAGAAATGCTGGATAACAGAACTATTAATTTTGGAAATAACAAAATTGGCTATGCGTTATTATCCGAAGCCAAAATTATTAGCAAAGAAAAGAATGGAGAGGAAAAAGTCTATCAAGTTTCTGAGGTCAAAAAAATGTATACTGAGAAATTTGATTACGTTAAAACATTTTTCACTGTAGCTTGGGGTACTGCAGTTTTAGGAGTTGTCTTATTAGTTGTATTATTAAGCGGAGGACATGGTGGATTATCCGGGGGATAGAAATAATTTATTTTATTAGATGTAATTCCGTATTATTTCCCCTTGCTTTTTTTTAAAAAAAGCTACATATAAAGTTGACTATGTTAAGGTTCATTTGAAAAAGAAATATATTTCCTTCATCTATGATTCTGATTTATTCGCTTTTACCCGCACATCAAATTTATTGGTTATTTTATTTTCAGACATCTGAAGCTGAACATTAACTCCAGGCATACGTAATTTGAAATCATAAATTGAAACAGTATCAACATCATATCCATTTGCGATTGATTTAGAAATCAAATCACTGATATCTTTGTTTGCAGTTTTTTCTATTGCGTATGATACATTCGCTTCTGCCTGGTAAATACCATCTGCATTAGAAACAAATATCATACTATTGGAATCAGTTTTATAAAACATACAAAGCATATCAGGATTACTGTTATCTTGATGAACCGGCTTTCCGTATTTTTTAATTACATCCGATTGCTTTTTCCCGATAAAGTTGTGGACATTAATATCCTGTGCAAATAAAGAAAATGGGAAAAGAAATAAAATAAATGTTACAATAAAAAGTTTGTAAGATTTCATAAATCCCCCGATCAAATAAAAAAATTGTTAAAAAAATAATAAGATATTGTGGAAGCGGTGCAAAACCGGAATTGATAAAACTGAAGATATAATTTTTATAAAATGTCTTCATCATACTTGCCTAAAAGGCTAATAATGACTAAGTAAATATCGCTGTATTTATGTGGATAATCAATAAAATTTAAATAAACTTAGGGTTATTGAATTCACTTTAAATTAAAGTTAAACTTGTTTTATAGATTAAGAACTTTTATAAAGATAAATGCATAATATTTTAATTTGATTTGAAGAGGTCTAAAATATTAGGCCACAGCTAAATTAATAAAACTGTAATAATAACAATTATCTTAAATTGGCTACTCAAAAAAAATATAAATTGATTTTTCATCCATTAACAAAAGCAAGATGGACAGATTTTGAAGAATTGTTCGGGCCAAGGGGAGCTGTTGCAGGCTGCTGGTGTATGTGGTGGAGGATATCAAGAGCAGAGTTTGAAAAGAAAAAAAGAGAGGGCAATAAAAAGTCGATTAAAAAAATTGTGAACAAAGGCCAAGTGCCTGGCATTTTAGCATATGTAAATGATAAAGCTGTCGGATGGTGTTCAATTCAGCCAAGAGATGTTTTTCCAAGATTAGATAATTCAAGAATTTTACAGAGAGTTGATGATAAGCATGTTTGGTCGATCGTATGCTTTTTTATTGCAAAAGGATTTCGGAAATCAGGAATTAGTGAAGAGCTAATTAAAGCTGCTGTTGAACATGCAAAAAAATTCGGTGCGAAAATAATTGAAAGTTATCCAACCGAACCTAAAAAAGAAAAAGTAGCAGATACATTTGTATACACAGGTTTTTATTCGTCTTTTAAGAAAGCCGGATTTAAGGAAGTTGAGAGAAGATCTGAAACTAGGCCAATTATGCGATATTATATTAAATAGAGTAAAACTAGAAAACTCCGAACAGCTTCAATGCAATTACAAAAATTGCAGCCATCAAAAACATTCGAATGAACTTTTCACCTTTTTTAACAGAAAGCTTTGCACCCCACCAGCCGCCAATCATATTGCCAGCTGCTAATCCAAACCCCATAAACCAATTAATATTTTTTGAAATTATAAATACGAGCAAAGCAGGAATTGTATAAACAAGTATGATAAAAACCTTATGCATATTTATATAAACGAGATTGAGCTTCATCAAATATTTTAAAGTAGCCATCAAAATAAAACCAACTCCAACCTGAATAAAGCCGCCGTAAAACCCTACAAAGATCATGGCAATATAAGTCTGCCAGCTAATTTTATTTGATTTATTTTCTTCAACATTTTTTTTTGTGGGAATAATCATTGAAATAATTATTCCAATCATAACTACAGCTAAAATCTTTTGAAATAACTCATCCCCTATTTTAATTGCTAATAACGCTCCAATTATTGAGCCCGGCAAAGTTAGCAGTGACAGCTTTAAGCTGATATCAAACTGTTTGTAATTTTCTTGCTTGAATGAATAAACGGCAGAAATGTTTTGGAGCAGAATTGCAATCCTGTTTGTTCCGTTTGCGGCTGCTGAATCTAAGCCCAAAAATATTAAGGAAGGAAGAGTTAAAGTTGAGCCGCCGCCGGCAGTAACATTCATAAATCCGGCTATTAAACCAACTCCGAAAAGTATTAATATTGAGAAGTAGATAGGCAACTATAAATTGAAGTTAGTAATTAAAAATGATTGTGAAATTCTGAACAACAAACTGAAAATATCAAATAAGTTCCAATTTGAAAATTTCAAATTCAAAAAATATCTCATCTAAATTTATATTATTGGATGTTTATAGATTTATAAAATATGTTAAAAATAATTTTGTTATTTGAAATTTGCTTTTTGATATTTTACTCATCTTAAATAAGATGAGTTAATTGTTTCTTCTTCTCATGCTAAGATGTTTTGGCAAAGCTTCATCTTCAAATTTATTGAAATTAAAAATTTGATCATTAAAAACATCATCATAATTTTTATGATTTGATTTACCATTACCGTTTTTATGTTTATATGAATTCACTGCTGCTGTTACAGCGGCTTTTAAGCTTAATATTTCTTTTTCTATTTTTTCAATTGGTGAATCATATCTCCCAAATGCAAATTGTCTCACCTTATCAAAAAGTTGTTCTGTATTAGCCATTAGTTCTTCGCTTTTTGATTTTGTTTCTAACAAAATACCTTGTCGTTTCTTTGCCGCTTGTATCTGATAAAACTCAATCTTATCTATTATATCTCCGCGCAATTCTCTTCCGCTTTCTAGGTGCAAATAGAAAAGTTAAGGCACTTCCGGTTATTCCGCCAAGTACAAAAGCGAGAAAGGCACTATTCGAGTTTCTGTTTTCCTTTTCCATTTTAAGCTCCTATTAAAAAATATTTAAATTTTTTTTAACAAACGGGTAATAATGTTAAAACAATAATATTAATTAGTCAATATTCTTAAAAATCAATTTGTGAAGTAATCTCAAATGAGTAAAATTCTTAAATCCGATATAGAAAAAACAAAAAGGACTGTTTAAAGAATAAAAAAGGGATTATCTTTGCAAATAAAAAATCACCCAAAAGGTGAAAAAGAAAATAAACCAAAAACAGAGATAAAATTGCAGCCATTAAAGCCAATAAAAGTAAGTAAAAGCAAAGAAAAAATAACTAATAGAATAGGCTTGCCATTAGTGGAACAAATAGCAGAAAGAATAAAGCTAAGAGAAAAAATAGATGAGCTGTTTGGAAAACCGGGAAGCAATAGAGGCATAGAGGCCAGCAATTACGTAATGACTTTGGTTCACATGATAGTTGACGGAGCAATGCATCTGGAAGATGTTAATCATCTATTATCAGATGAGGCATTTCAAGAGATACTTAAAGAAATGGATTTGCCAACTTCAGATGCAATCGGAGATTGGTTAAGGCGGCATGGGGGCAAGCAATCAGAAGGCTGGATATGGGAAGCAGAAAAAAGAGTATTGGCTTCAGTAGGCAAACAAGGACATATACTCGATATAGACGGAACAATAATACTGGCAGACAAAGGAGATGCCCGGAAAACATATAAGGGAGTATATGGATATCATCCTATCATAGGAATAATAGCCGAGAACGGAATGATAGTCGGCAGTGATTTTAGAGAAGGCAATGCATCACCACAGAGTGGGTTGAAAGAATTTATTGAGAGCTGCCGGAAGAATTACAGTCAAGAAATAAAAATAGTAAGAAGTGATTCAGCCGGATGGCAAAAACAAATAGTGGACTACTGCAATGATGAACACATAAATTTTACCATAACCGCAGACCAAACCGAACCGGTGCTTGAGGCCGTAAGGGCAATACCGGAAGAGCAATGGCAAAGAGGAAGAGATAGGCAAGGAGTAAGGGAAGATTATGATGTAGCGGAAACAACATATTCATTTGGGGCAAAGAAAAGACAAGTAAGATTGGCAGCCAAAAGAACAGAGCTTAAAAACCAGTATGATTTATTTTCCAGCTACAGCTATTGGATAGTGGGCACAAACCTAACTAAAGAACAATCAGATTGCCAGAGTGTAATCCATCTTCATCAAGGCCGGGGAATTATGGAAAAGAGAATAGGTGAGTTGAAGCATCAGTTAAATATGAACCATCTGCCTTGCGGACAGTTTAATGCAAACTGTTTATATTTTACTATCGGTATATTGGCCTATAATTTACTTCAGTTGTTAAAGCTGATAGGCTTACCCGAGGAATATCATACCAAGAGTGTAAAGACTCTTAGATATCAACTGATAAAATTAGCCGGCAAATTAGTAACACATGCCAGATATAGGATACTACAAATAGCTGCACCTCTTAAGAACATAGAGCTTTATAACTGCGCTTATTATAGAATACGTTATTGCCCTCTGCCGGTCTAAGCAAAATAAAAATTACTGGTGATAACAAACGAGCTAAGAAAAATAATCAAGGGTGTATTGTTTTTAAAATAATGAAAACAATGCCAGGGGAATTTTTATTTTACTAAAAATCCAACTACCATAAATTAAAAAATCAGAATTGTTCTAATAATTTTTCTATCGCTTAATTTAGTTGATAGATTATTTCTTTTTTGCCTCTATATCGGATTTAAGAAAAATTATAACCGAAAAAATTCGTTTACCTATTGAGTTATAGAAAAATTATTTCTTATATTCCCTATGAATTCTGCTAAGTTCTTTTCTACACTCTGGTTCCAAAGTTTTCTTGAAATAAAATTAAAATAATGATTAGGGAAATGATTTTTTTTCCCGCAATGCTTTGTATTTAAAATAGAAAAAAGTTTTTGAATTAAATCTAATATAATTTTTAACATGAAAAAGAAAGAAGTAAAAAAATCAAAAGCAATTGAAGTTACAAATCTAACTTTTGATATATATACTGATTTCATTTTTGATGACGGATTGTTTTTCATTATGATAAAAAATAACAGCAACAATCCTGCGTTTAAAGTTAGAATAAAATTTAATACAAGAATTTTAGGTGTGAACGGTTCTAAAGAAATTACTTCTCTTAATTTATTTAAGAACATTGAATTTTTAGCTCCACAAAAAGAAATAAAAACATTTTTAGACTCTAGCGAATCATATTTTAGCAGAAAGCAGCCAACAAAAATCACAACAGAAATATATTATAAAGATGTTCAAAACAAAGATCATCAGGTTGTAATTAATCATGACTTAGAAATTTATAGAGACATCGGGTTTGTAATTAAAAAATAACAAATAAGATATGGGAGGTTTTATGTCAGAGTATCCTTTGGTTTCATTGCATTTTCAAGTTCAGTGGGGCGGAACAAGAATAGGTTTTACAGAGGTTTCCGGTTTATCAATGGAAACGAATGTCATAGAATACCGCGAAGGCTCCAGCCCGGTTTATTCTTCTATAAAAATGCCTGGAATTCAAAAGTATTCGAATATAACTTTAAAGCGTGGAATAGTTAAAGGCGACAATGATTTTTTTAATTGGTGGAAAACAATTAATCTTAACAAAGTTGAAAGGCGGGATATTGTTATTTCTTTGTTGAATGAAAATCATGAGCCCATTGTGAATTGGAAAGTTAGAAGTGCATTTCCCGTGAAAATTGAATGCAGCGATTTGAAAGCCAAAGGAAATGAAGTAGCAATTGAAACATTGGAAATCGCTCATGAGGGATTAACAATTGAAAATGAGTAGAGGATAAATTTATATTTGGAGAATTTGAAGATGCAATGCGATGAGGTAAGATTATATCTTGAAAGCTACGTGAAAAATGAGCTGCCATACAGTCTTCATAAAAAAATATTTAATCACATTAATAATTGCCGCAACTGCAGCCTTGATGCAGATGTAGTGAAATTAATTTTCAGCGATTCGCAAATAAGAAGTCATTCCAATTCTTTTGTATCAAAAAGGCACGAAAAAAGTTTTCAAAAAAATAAGTTTAATGATTATGGGAATTATTCATTTGATGAAGAATCGTATAATTTAAATATAAATAAGGATTCACTAACCAGGATAAAAGTTAAAAAAAATAGGGGTGGTAAATTTATTATTCTTTCTACTATTTTAACAGCCGTTCTGTTTGCCGCCATCATAGGATTTTTATTTTACAATCAAGAATCAGTTGCATTTCTTTCCATTGATAAGCTTTATGGTGATATTTTTATTGATTCAAAGAAGATAGATAATTATGGTATGCTTAAGCCAGGTGATTGGCTTAATTCAGCAGAAAATTCAAAGTCAAGAATAAAGCTGGGTGTTTTGGGCGAAATTGAAATAGAACCTTCAACTAAAATAAAGCTGCTTCAAGTTAATGCTTCAGGAAATTATTTTTATCTTCAATCAGGCGGAATTAAAGCTTCAATTTGGGGCGCCCCTAAGCATTTATTAATAGATTCACCGACGGGTGAGATTATTGATTTTGGCTCAACATTTAATTACAAAGTTAACAGTGATAAAAACAGCATTTTAAAAGTTGAATCCGGCTGGGCTGCAATACATTTTAATAGCCAGTTTGTAATTGTTCCGGCGGGCAATGAGTGTGAAACAAACAATGAAATTGGAATACCGTTTAGTATTAATCGATCTAAAGAGTTTAAACAAAAATTAAAAGACTTTGAAAATCATGAAGTTGTTAGCATGTCAGAATTAATAAAGTATGCAGGTAAAGTCGATTTGATCAGCTTATGGTATTTGCTAATGTCTTCTTCAAAAAATGAACGGCAGGAAATATTCAATAAAATTAAACAACTTGATCCAAAAGCCGGCAATGTTTTGGTAGGAAATATTATAAAACTTGATGAAAATGAAATGAATCAACTATGGGAAACATTAGGGTTAGGCGGAAAAAATTATTGGAAAATACTTCGATCAACATCTACAATAAATTCTCCAAAAGAGATGTGACTCACATTAAATTGAATAGTGAAAATTTATTTTAATTAAATTATTTAAAAACTAAAATTTGAATAGAATAGTTATTATATTTTAACGTTAATCAAATTAAAAGAGAAATTAATGGCCGATGAAGTACAGCTTACTGCAACAAGAATTTACAAAGTTGCTGAGAACTCACCTATATACATTTCTGTAACAATAGGGAATGCTAATGCTGGAAGCACTGTTGTATATTATAAAGATGAAATGATTGGCGGAGATACCGGACAAATAGAAAAACTGATGGTGGGAAATGAAAACGAATCTTTGAAATTTAATCTCTTAAAATGTACTACGAAAGTTAAAGATATAAATCCTTTAACAAATAAAACCTTCGTAACTTACTTTCTTGAAGGCGGAGTTAACGAAGAGCAATTTGAATTTACGATAGATGTAAAACAAGATGGCGGGTATGCTGTTTATAGCGTAACATTTGTATTTGTTTAATCAAGAAATAAATATTATGAAAATAAAAATACATTCTCTTAAACAATCCTTCAAATTTTATTATTACTATTAATAACAAATAGAATTATTTTATCACAGGATTCGGCAGTGATTTTCCTTCATTCAATTCTTTACGAACACCAACGTCTCCAGCATTTACAGTATTAGGAGTTGAACCAAATTCAGTTGAACGCCCTAATACACCATCATCATTAGCATTGTCTTTAAAAAATATATCTAGTGATTTTAAAAGTCTTGCCAATGATTTTGCCTGGAAGTAAGCCCTTATTGGCTGATGGGTGCTCCAACATTGACCTGGCGTGAAGATGCTAATAGAAATTTATTTGAAAGTATTTCCCGAACGTTTACAGTATCCGTTGCTACTGCAGAAGTAGGCGGTTCATTATTCCCATCCACAGGATTCTCACCGGAATTCGCATGTCATTAGTTTCCGGTACTCTAAGCAATAAAGCAAGAAAAAATTTGGAATAATGGAAATAACACTAACAAAGGAAGCAAAAATATTTGCTTCGTTCCAGGAAAAAAGAAGAAAAGATTTAGACAGCGAGTATCAAAAACAACTAAAAGAAAATGAAGGTAATTGGAAAAAGATAGAAGACATTACCTACTTATATAATTCAGCAGTTACGAATTTAAACCAGCTAATAATTGAAGATCCTGAATATCAGGATTCAGTTGAATCTGTAAGGGAAAAAATTCAACTATATGCCATTAACCGTGAAGGATTTTTTCTTAACCTTTCAGCTGCCGGGGCGTGGGATTTTGATAACGGAATTGTTGATAAAGGGAAATTCAGTAGAGTTGCTGTTTGGCTTACTCCTAGTTTTGTTTCCAGTTCATTTAGTTTTTCAGCGGTGGTTAGATATTTTCATTATAGAGTAAACAATGATAATATTGACTACGGCGGCAGGCTAAGTTTTACAAAAAGCAAATATGCATTTTCAGTTGAAGCCGTTGGCAGGTCTGCATTAAACTCAACTTCTTCCAAGACTGAATTTAAAGGTGATTTATCTATTGATTATGAAGCTTTAAATGGCATTTGGGTTAAACCTAACATTTGGGAAAGAGTTTAATAGTTCCGATGAAAAAAGCTTGATAGCTTCTGCAGGAGTTAACTTCAACTTTAATTCGCAAAGATTTTCTGCTAAATAATATTAGTGCTTTGGAATATGAAATGTTGGAATAATACTATACAATATTTCCATTCATTCAACTCTTATCCAAAATTTTTTAAATCCAATCCCAAAATTTTACATCAAGTTTAAACCAATTCAGTTTTGAAAGAGTATTTAAAATTTTTAATTTTGCACCGCACCCATAGCTCAGTTGGTAGAGCATCTGACTCTTAATCAGCAGGTCGCCGGTTCGAGCCCGGCTGGGTGCACAAAATTTCCTGCCCTAAAACAATTTAAATTAAATATTTATGGTTAGCTCTCCTG
>CAVZSD010000050.1:0-5630 GCA_963777615.1 uncultured Bacteroidota bacterium
TCTTTTTGAACTTTATGAGTGTTGCTTTTTTGAGCTAATAAATTAAAGCTGAATAGAAACAGAAAGAAAATAGGTTTAGACATTAAAAAAATTTTATTTATAGTGAACCTCAATGTTAGCTTGAGTTTCTTTATTTAATTCAGTCTCAATAATTCCGGTATCTTTAGTCCATTTAAATTTTACTTTTGAATCATTTAACGAAACCGAAGATGGTTTGATTTCTGATTTTATTAGAATTTTAGAATTTAATTTTATTGGTTCTGCGTGAATAACAACTTTCCCATTTTCATTTTTAACTGTAATGTTTTTTTCATTATCAGAATCATTCAAATCAACATAATTGTATAAAGATTTTTCTCCGGAAGTTCCCGGGAAAATATGAATACTTAATTCAATGTCATTATTTTTATTCCAAATTTCATCACTGCCTTGATAAATATTTCCGGTAACATATATAGAATTACTTTTTACAAAGACAGGTATTTTATCTAAAGTTACTGAAACATTAATTGATTCTCCACCTTTATAAGTTTTTGATAAATCATTAAAATCATACCACTTCCCTTCCGGAAGGTAAATGCTTCTTGAACTTGATGAATCATAAATTGGAGCAACAAGAAACGAATTTCCGAAAAGATATTCATTCCAAATATCAAAAGTATTTTTATCATTTGGATATTCGAACGCTAATGGTTTCATCATAACACCATTTTTATACGAAATATTTGAAGCGGAATAAATATAAGGCAACATTTGCATTCTTTGTGAACAAGCATCTCTAAATATATTTTGAAGATTTTTACTGTACTTCCATGGCGGCCCGTCTTTTCCATTGCCTCCTGAATGATCCAATTTTATTTCAAACATACCGCTCCATGTTCCGAACTCCAGCCATCTCGCATATAAGTCTTCCGAAATTTATTATTTAACTCACCAATCCACTTTTTAGGATTTGAAAATTTCTGATTGAAATCCATCTTTGACCACTCATGCGAACCATTACTATATGGTCTATCAACCATTAAAGCAGTTAAAGGAATTTTTAAATCAGTCATTTTTTGTGCATCGTCTAAAACATCTTTCTTTCCGTTTTTATCTTCATCCCGCCAGATAATTGGGCCGCATGCCCATATAGGAACATACTTTGGATTTCCAATAATTGAATAATAAGATTTAAGAATTTCATCCCCACTTGTTCCGTATATTATATACCAATCAAGTTTTCCTGTTCGATGATAGAGTTCGGTTGTTCCGTTAATTGCAAACCTATATTGCCCCTTAGCAAATGAATCGAAGAACGATGCGTAATTGTTGCTGCTCATATAAAAAGCAGACCATGCAGAAGCATAATTTTCATGATATTGATTTGCATCTCCAAGAACATCAACATCAACTACTTTTCCTCTTAAGTCAGGACTTTTTTCATTGTTAGGATAATGCGGTTCAAGCACCCCAAAATAATGTTCGTTCAAATCTTTCATTTGAATTGAAATATTTCTTGGCCACTTAGAATCACAATAAAGCCTTAATCCATTTTTAAATTTTGATATTGTAATTGTATCTATTAAATCTTTTCCGTTCCCCTGATAATCAGCAACACCAGGAGATATTAAATTTTAATTGAACTTCGTTATTGGTGCTGCTTAAAATTGAAATCGTTTTGGGAGAAGTAAAATTAAAATTGATTGATGCTACATCGACCAATTCCTTTTCAGATGTTGAGATGATTAAATGTCACTTGGATAACTTAA
Source organism: uncultured Bacteroidota bacterium (assembly GCA_963777615.1). Lineage (GTDB taxonomy): Bacteria > Bacteroidota > Ignavibacteria > Ignavibacteriales > Ignavibacteriaceae > CAVSWT01. The sequence goes on from CAVZSD010000050.1 coordinate 1,752, forward strand.
GGTGGAGCCCATCACCTTCAAATAAATTTTGAGAAAAGATATTTTTTACCCCAATAAAAAGGAATAAAATAAATAACAAATAAATTATTTTTTTCATAAAATGATTTTAATTGAAAAGTTTATTTAAACCTTCATAAACAGCTTTTGCAATTTGTTTTTGTCCAATAGTATCTGGGTGAACACCATCAACATAATTTTGAGGTGATACAGATTTTAGTAAAGATATAAATCCTAAAGAGTCTTCCTTAGCTAATTCATTATATTTCGTTTCAAGTTTAACAAGAGAAATTTTTGTGTTCTCATTATATTTTTTACCAATATTTAATTCATTCATGGTTTCAAGGCTTATATCTACAGGAGCTAAGATTACGATGTCAGTTTTTTCATTTGTCTTTTTAATTTCATTTACCATCCATTTCATATTTTCAACACAGCTATTAACCATACTATCATTTCCATTTTTTAAATCATTAACTCCCAGAAATATTAAAAAGTAATCGGCATCAGAATATTTTTTCAGGACTGGAATGAGTTCTTGTTTATCAGAAGTCTTTCTACCACTCCGTCCTGCATTTACAAAATTAATATTTTTGTGTTCTTCCGATAAATAATAAACCCAGCTATGTTCATCGACCAGAGCACCGTAGGTTATTGAATCTCCAAAACAAATAACAGTTCCTTTTATTCCGTCTTTTATCATTAATCCTGAAAAAACAAAGAGTATTAAAACTCCTATTAAAATGGTTACTACCTTTATTTTCATTCTACTCTCCTTAACCATTTTGAATAGGCATCTAAAACTTTTTGTGGTTCATAAGTGTACCATGAATAACCGTCGCGCCTTTCTCTTCCGACTTTTGAAAGTGAATCCACCGGGACACTATTGCGGTCAGTGAAAAATGGTTTGTTATCTTTTAAAGAATAAAAACGTGCCCATATTGCCGGCGCAGTAGAATCTTTTACTACTATTTTATCTGTATGTGATTTTCTATATTTAAAAACAATTATAGGAGCTTCAATTCGTTTAACTTTTATTCCATGTATCTCGGAATTTTTAAACCAATCAACTGCGTCTTTTATTGAGTTGATTATTTCTTTTTTTGGCTTATCAATATCCATTAAAAGTAAAACTATTCCAGTGCTTTCCTCTCCGCATTTTGATGGAAGTTCAAATGTTCTTGCATGCTGCGGGTGAAAATCAATATTATCATGTTGCTGGCACCAAACCGTTGGTTTGTCATTTTCAATAATCTGACATTTTAAAATGCAATCGATACCTTTATCAAAGTCTTTCTTAACTTTTTCTTGAATATCTATTATCAACAAATGAATAATATGATTTTTGTTCAACTATATGATGCAATACATTCATGATTCCTACCATTGCATCATCATTAAAAGTAATATATTTCCTATAACCACTGGTATCCGGATAAAATTGTGGCCAGCCGCCATTGTCATATTGTGCACTTAAAATATATTTGATACCTCTTAAACATGCATCTTTGTATTTTTCATTTTTTAATTCAGTATATGCTTTTGCAAGATATTCCACTTGAGAATAAGTAGCCCCATTATCAAATCCGGTGTTTAATGAATCTCTTCCTTTCTTTAAAATTTGTTTTTGTTCTTCATTTAATATGGCAAGCATATCATAGTTCTTTGGCCAGCCCCCGTTCTTTTGCTGATACAATAAAATGTTATCAGCAATTTCTTTTACTTGCGATGGCTTGTAATCTTTTTGGTTTGGTAATGGAAGAAATGTTTGGCCGTTATCTGTTATATCGTGCCAGTGATGTGCGCTATCGAAGAAACCGGAAATATCTATTTCGTCATTAAAATTTGTTTTAGTTTGCCCAAATAAAATTTGAGAAAACAATAATAAGCAAGCAACAAAAATAAAATTCATTAAATTTATTTTGGATTGAAATTAAGGATGATTAGTAAATTTTTTATGGAAAGGGAAAAAACGGATTGCTCAATTTAATATTTATAATTGAGCAATCCTTAAAATAGAAATTATTTCAATATAGACATTTTTTTAGTTATAACTATATTCCCTGCAGTTAGCCTGTAGAAATAAATTCCGCTTGTTAATTTACTTGCATTGAAATTTTTAGTATAAGTTCCAGGCTCTAATTTTTCATTTACTAATGTTGCAACCTCTGCACCAAGCACATTATATATCGTTAAATTCACAAATGATGCTTCAGGTAATTCGAATTTAATTGAAGTAGATGGATTGAATGGATTAGGATAATTTTGATTTAAGTTAAACTTATTTGGAATATTAGCTGTTGCTTGAATTTTATTAGAATATTTATAAGCTCCATTCACATCAATTTGTTTAAGCCTGTAGGAATATTTTCCTGAAGCAACTTTATCAAAAAAGTTGTATCCATTTACTGTATTACTATTCCCAACACCTTTAACAAATCCTATCTTTTCCCAGTTCGAATTCCAGGATTTTCTTTCAATTTCAAAACCATAATTATTTACTCCCGTTGCAGTTTGCCAACTAAGCTGGATACCGGCTGCAACCGCTTCTGCCGAAAATAACGTCAGTTCGACTGGAAGTGCAGCAAGGTTTAATCCAATATTATAAACTGTTGTTCCTGCTGTTTGTACATTGGTTGTTGTTAAAGCATAAGGATCAGAACCTCCAAATGTTGATGCAACTGCTGTACTTCCGTTAAACAAATTTGCATAAGTACTTCTGTTATTTGAAAAATTAGCTCCTTCTGCACTTGAAGGCCATTGAAATATTGGCGTATAAAATTGATCTGAAGTAGTTGTCCAATCTAAATGTACTATCTGCTCCACTGTTGCTGCCATCAGTTGCCATAACAACATTTAATGTAAGTGCTGCATTAGACGAAGGTGATATAGTTACCAAAGCAAATGCTGATACTGTACCTATCATAATCGGACTTTATTTTCTGTGTTCTTATAGTCCTGTCTTTAATGTTCCTGAACCGGATGTTTCTATATATCCTGTTTGACTTGTAGATGTTGGCAATATTCCATGATTCCAGTCACCGGCAGAATTGTCAAGTATTCCTCCGTCACCAATTAGCACTACTTCAGTTTTACCAAAACCTTCAGCTCCTGAAAACGCAGCAGTTAATCCAACTGATATGTCGTTACTGGGGTTAACTCAGTTAAATAACTTGAATATTTACCATTACCACGTTAATCAATTGTTTTATTATCACTAAGTTTAGGATTCCCAGTTTTATTCAACAAACACCTCTATATGCAACTTACTGTCCGCCGTGGGAAGTTATATTACTACCACAGGTAGCTGAATAAAGGCCAATATCTGTAGCGTTGGAAGTTGATACAGTAGGAATAGTATCTACTTTGAGAGTTGAATTTGAAATTTCGTTCATATTTGAACGTCCCCATTGTTGCGCAGATAAAGATAGGTTCTCGAATTGTAATTAATAAAATCTTATATAATTGTAAAAATATTTTCATAAATCTCTATTTTTTTTATCGCTTCAATTGACAATTAATTTCTACGAAGATATACTCCATTCCTTTTTTCTATTCATTGCAAATAATATATCTATCTTAAAAGAATTAAGTTGTAATCTTTCTAACATCACACAAACTCAAAATAATTTTTTGCATTGTAGTAACATATATTTTGAATAAGAGGAGAGACTAATTCTTCATCATTTGGGATGAGCCCCTTTTCCATGTCTTCCCCAATAATATTGCAAAGTATTCTTCTGAAATACTCGTGCCTTGAATATGATAAGAAACTTCTTGAATCTGTTAACATTCCAACAAACCTGGCAAGTAACCCCATATATGAAAGTGAATTTAGTTGTTTTTCAATTCCATCTTTTTGATCCAGGAACCACCAGCCGC
>CAVZSD010000051.1:0-44598 GCA_963777615.1 uncultured Bacteroidota bacterium
CCATGCAGCAACCCTGAACCAAGCCCTTGACGGTGCTATTGATAAATTAATAAATATGATCGAAAGCATCCTTGGCCGTCAACGAGATCAAAGGAGTCGCAAAACTAAACAGCTCGAAACTGAGGTAAAATTGTTGGAGGAGAAGTGAGTAATTCAGTAGTAATTTTGCTCCGATAGTTTATTGAGACCATAGTGGTTGACAATTATAGAGATATGACTTGTCTTGTCGTAACTTAATTAATAATTCTAAGAGAAATTGTTCATCCGTCGTAAGAAAAGATATAATATTTAGAATTTTAATCCGCGAATGGATACATACTATGATAAAGAATATTGAGCATTCTAAAACTCCTGAACAGAAACCTGTTTCAGAAAACGATTTGAAATCTATCCCTTTGGTGGAACTGGAGAAAAAACTGGAGTCATCTCCGGACGGACTCACTCAAGCCGAGGCACAGAAACGGTTGGCGCAGTACGGACCAAACGAGATTGAAGAAAAGAAAACAAATATGTTCTTGAAATTCCTCTCATATTTTTGGGGTCCTATTCCGTGGATGATTGAGATAGCTGTAATTCTGTCAGGTGTGGTAAAGCACTGGCCGGATTTTTTCATAATCCTACTTTTACTTGCTGCTAATGCAGTAGTCGGATTCTGGGAAGAAAGAGAAGCGGGTAATGCCATCGCCGCACTAAAAGCAAAGCTGGCAATCAAGGCACGGGTAAAACGTGATGGGAAGTGGATTACTCCCGCTGCTCGTGAGTTAGTGCCTGGCGACGTAATCCGATTACGCTTAGGTGATATTGTTCCTGCAGATGCACGTTTGCTGGATGGCGATCCTGTGGAAGTTGATCAATCCTCGCTGACTGGTGAATCGTTGCCGGTCGAACGCAAATCCGGCGAAGCGGTATTTTCCGGTTCGATTATTCGTCGTGGTGAAATAAGCGCACTTGTTTATGCAACCGGTGAGAAAACATACTTTGGAAAGACGGCACAACTTGTGCAAGAGGCACATACTATCAGCCATTTTCAAAAAGCAGTTTTGAAAATCGGCAATTATTTGATCATGCTTGCGGTGGCTTTGGTGGCGGTTATTATTGCAGTCGCTATTTTCCGTGGTGACTCAATCATATCAACGCTGCAGTTTGCTTTGGTTCTCACAGTTGCGGCAATTCCGGTAGCAATGCCTACAGTATTGTCGGTTACTATGGCTGTTGGCGCTAAACTGCTTGCCAGAAAAAAAGCGATTGTAAGTAAGCTGGTAGCTATCGAGGAACTAGCAGGCGTGGACGTGCTGTGTGCCGACAAAACCGGAACTCTTACACAAAACAAACTTACACTTGGCGATCCTTTCAGCGTTAACAATATCCCATGCTGATCAAGTCATCCTTAACGGTGCGCTGGCATCGCGCACTGAAAACAACGATACCATTGATCTGGCTGTGCTGGGAGGATTGAAAGACAAGGATTCATTAAAGGATTATGAAGTGGTTCATTTCCAGCCGTTCGATCCTGTGCATAAACGTACTGAAGCCACAGTAAAAACCAAAGACGGAAAAACATTTAAGGTAACCAAGGGAGCGCCGCAGGTAATTTTAGAATTGTCTTCTAATCAAGGACAGATAAAGTCTGATGTTGACAAAGCAGTAAACGAATTCGCAGCACGTGGTTTTCGATCATTAGGCGTTGCGAGAGCCGGGGGTGACGGGCAATGGCAGTTTGTTGGCGTGCTGCCCTTATTCGATCCGCCGCGTGAAGATGCAAAAGCAACAATTAAGACTGCTGGTGAAATGGGTGTTAAGATCAAGATGGTTACTGGTGATGCACTTGCCATAGCAAAGGAAACGGCTCAAAAGTTGGACATGGGCACAAACATTCTCGATGCCGCCGGCCTGGGCGACTCGAAAAAGAAAGAAACCAAGGAGGTAGCTGAGTCCATCGAGAAAGCAGATGGCTTCGCACAGGTTTTCCCCGAACACAAATTCCACATTGTGGATGTTTTGCAAAAACGCGGTCACATCGTAGGCATGACGGGTGATGGAGTTAATGACGCCCCGGCACTGAAAAAAGCCGACTGCGGAATTGCAGTCTCGGATGCCACAGACGCGGCGCGTGCTGCGGCTGCAATAGTTCTAACAACTCCTGGGCTATCAGTAATTATTGATGCAATAAAGGAAAGCAGGAAAATTTTCCAGCGGATGAATAGTTACGCAATATATAGAATTGCCGAAACCTTGCGGGTGTTGTTCTTCATGACGTTGGCAATTTTGATTTTCAACTTTTATCCATTGACGGCAGTGATGATAGTGATGCTGGCATTGCTCAACGACGGCGCCATATTATCTATTGCTTATGATAATGTCCATTATAAAGATCAACCCGAAGCCTGGAATATGCGTATGGTACTCGGCATCTCCACTGTACTTGGTATAATTGGTGTAATCTCTGCGTTTGGTTTGTTCTATCTTGGTGAGCGCGTCTTTCATCTCGACCGTGCACACATACAAACACTTATGTATTTAAAGCTGTCCGTTGCGGGACATCTTACAATTTTCCTCACCCGAACACGTAAACCGTTTTGGTCAATTCGCCCCGCAAAAATTTTATGGGGAGCAGTACTCGGAACACAAATCGTTGCTACGTTGATTGCGGTTTATGGTATTTTTATGACGCCTCTGGGCTGGGGTTGGGCGGGATTTGTTTGGGGCTATGCGCTACTATGGTTCCTTTTAAATGATCGTATAAAACTTCTTGCGTATAAAATTTTTGATCCGGTCAAGAAATCCGCAATGAAAACTGAAGTAAAATCCGAAGCTAAAGACGAAACAAAACCAGAATCTAAAGATGAGACAAAACCTGAAGCTCAGACTAATCCTGAAAACAATGCAGAGACACCTTCCGATTTGAAGCCGCAGATTGCCAAGCGAGCTTATGAATTGTACGAAGAGCGCGGCCGTAAGGATGGTCCAGCAGTTCAGGACTGGACGAAGGCGGAGCAGGAGATTCGGAAATCTGAAGACAAAGCAAAACCCGAAGAAAAAACAGAGATTAATTCTGACGCTAAAACTGATACTAAACCAAAAGCTGAAGCTAAACCAGAAGCCAAAGCTGAGGCCAAGCCTGACGCTAAGGACGAACCTAAATCCGAAGTAAAATCCGAGTCTAAATCCGAAACCAAACCTGTTGATTCTAAGTCAGAAGCAAAGGTCGAGCAGAGGCCTGACGCCAATGCTGAACCAAAACCTCAAGTCAAAGCTGAGGTTGAAACCAAACCAGCAGCCGAGCCGAAACAGGAAGCTAAAGCACCATCCGATTTGACGCCGGGTATTGTCAAGCGAGTTCATGAACTCTATGAGCAGCTAGGTCGGGAGGACGTTCAAGCAGTTGAGGACTTGGAGAAGGCGAAGAAGGAGAATCGGAAAGATGAACCTGATGAATAAAACTAAGCGAAAAATGGTAGTTGGGCTGAAAGAATCTTCAATCGAAACCCTCCGTTGGTTTATAGATTTGTTTGTTATAATTAATGGAAATCTATTTTATTAAAGTGCATTATCATTTTTTTGTAACCCTTTAATTAATGAAGGCATCTTGCAAGCTAAAAAGATGTAGTCCCCTTTTTCATCCCTTTGACCGATATATTTTTATCCGTTGAAATTTTATCTTATTCACGCAAGCATAATTCATTACTTCAATGACTTGTAAGATTCAAGCAATAGGTGAATAATCGTAATGCTGGGTATGGCTATTATGGGCTGAGTAATGAAATCCCGGCAGAAAGAAAAATCCGATTCATAAGATTAGTATTAAGTAATGCTATTTTGATTCAGTTAAATAAAACAGAAGGAGAAAAAATGTTTAAGAAAATTGCAGCTATAATTATTTTGTTCGCAGCTCCTGCATTAATGGCTCAGGATTCCCTTGCCAGCCATTCATTTGTAGGCGCTGAGACTTGCGGCATGTGCCACAAATCTGAAAAACAAGGTGAACAAATTCGATATCTGGAAAGCCAGTGCTCATTCCAAAGCCTATGAAACACTAAAAACTGCAGAGGCGGATAGTATTGCTAAAGCAAAAGGATTATCAACAAACGCAGTATTAAGTGAAGCCTGTTTAAAATGTCACGTTAGTGGATACAATATTAACGCCTCATTAAAAACAGCAAAATTCAATATGGAAGATGGCGTTCAATGTGAGACCTGCCATGGAGCGGGAGCTGACTATAAAAGCCTTAAAATTATGAAAAATATAAAAGATGCAGAAAAAAATGGTCTCAGAATGTTTAAAACAGATGAAGAAAGGGTTGCTTTATGCAAAGAATGTCATAATTCTGAAAGTCCGACTTTTGATTCCAGCAAATCCGACTTCACAGAAATGTGGAACAAAATTAAACACGATATTCCCAAAAGCGGCAAATAAGAATTATTTACAAAATAAAGTTTTATCGAATAAAAATTAAATGGAAATGAAAAACCAATCTTCTTCATTTCCATTTTTATAATTGTTTTAACTCCCAATTGACACAAAAATTATTAATTCATTTTATATTTATTGTTTCCTCTCATTCAAAAGATGTAGTCTCTTTTTCATCCCTTTGCTCGATTGATTCTCAAAACTTTATGTTGTATATTTTTTCACTATATGTAAAAGAACACTAATTATTGATTTAATTATAAGAAAATATAAAATTGAAATCTTCAAAAGATATTAGTGCCTTCGTCGAAGACATAATTAACGCAGTACGAGAACCATTAATTATTCTGGATGAAGATTTAAGAGTAGTTAAATCCAGCCAATCATTCTATGATTTCTTCAAGGTCACCCCAGATGAAATAATTGGAATTCCTATATATGATTTGGGCAATCACCAATGGAATATTCCTGAACTGAGAGAAAAACTCAGGACAATCCTTCCTGAAAATACTTCATTCGATCACTATGAAGTAGAACACGATTTCCCTACAATCGGCAAACGGATCATGCTCTTGAATGCTCGAAAAATTCTTAGCAGAATAGGAAAAGAACAGTTAATTTTTCTTACCATTGAGGACATCACCCAACGCAAACAGGCAGAAGAGGAACATCTAAAAAATGAGAAACAACTTCGCATCGATTATCATTATGCACGCAGTTTATTTGAAGTAAGCCTTGATCCATTATTAACAATTAATTCTAACGGAAAAATTACTGATGCAAATTCGGCAGCAGAAAATGCCATTGGTGTATCACTGGATTCTCTTATAGGGTCAGATTTCTCAAGTTATTTTACTGAACCATATAAAGCACAAATAGGTTATCAGAAAATTTTTGAAAAAGGTTTTGTTGTCGGTTATCCACTCACTATCCGCCATCCCTCCAATAAACTCATAGATGTATTATTTAATGCAAGTATTTACCGCGACAACCAAAATAAAATTCTTGGTATTTTTGCAACTGCCCATGACATCACTGAGCGCAATAAAGCAGTAAAAGAAATTAAATTAATAAATGATCAGCTAGTTGTCCTCAATTCAGAAAAAGATAAGTTTTTTTCAATCATTGCTCACGACTTAAAAAGTCCCTTTAATGGATTACTGGGATTAACAGATATTATGGTACAGGGAGAAAGTGGATATTCTGCCAAGGAATGGACTCAAATGGCTAGTGATCTGCACCAAACAGCAACCAATCTGTTCAATTTGTTAAAAAACTTACTGGAATGGGCTCAAATGCAAAGAGGATCCATTCCATTTCAGCCAAAGAAATTTTCACTTTCTGGTCTTATTGAAGAAATTGTAGAAATAGTAAAAAAGAGAAGCGAACAAAAGGGAATCACGATTATTAATTCAGTTACTCCCCCTGTTTATGTCTATGCAGATGAAAATATGATAAAGTCGGTTTTATTAAATCTGTTATCTAATGCAGTAAAATTCACTCCGAGAAATGGGTGCGTTACCATTGCTATAGATAAAACTGCAGAAGAAATGATTAAAATTTCAGTAAGCGATACAGGGATTGGCATGCAAATGAGTGAGATTAATAAACTATTTAAAATTGGTGAGAAAATTGGTAAAATAGGAACCGAAGGAGAATTGAGCACCGGTTTAGGTCTGTTACTTTGTAAGGAATTTGTTGAAAAACAAGGTGGGCAAATTTATGTGGAAAGCGAAAAAGGAAAAGGAAGTATTTTCTCATTTACTATCCCTGTCAGAGAATTAGTATGAAAAAATTATTTGAACTTCAGGACGTAACTAAAATGATAAATACCGGGCATAGAATGATCCTCGCCGGTGATGAAGAATTGCTTAAAAAACTCCCCAAGGGGAATTGGATCGGCGGGACAATTCCATATTTTATGGGTGAGAATGGTGGAATTCATACAAAAGAAATGATTTTCGTAGATGCGATTCCACAATTTGCTCAAAATATATCTGTAAAATTTTATGATGAGAAGACACTTCCGGATATCGCATCAGATGAATTTAAGAATGGATACTCGGTCCTTATTATTCCTGCCTTTAGTCCTTCGCATTTCTCTTTTGCTCAAGATTCCAAATATTATACGGATATATTCCTTCATCCGTTAGTCGGATGGATAGCAGGTTTTGATATTGCGGATATTGGAAAAACCACGGCAAAAGTATTTAATGGGTCACTTGGTGAGTGGTCCGATTCAAAAGCAGTAGTTATGCATATAGAATTGCCGACGAATAAAACCCCCATTGTTGATGTAATAAATTTATTTACACAGGCAGAAGGAGACATTATTACATTTAACAACAAAGGTTTCGGTGTCTCGGAATGTTTTATTAATGGTAAAAAGGAAATATTTTCCGACTATTTATTAGAAAAAAACATTGATACAAAACTACCTATGGTTGCTAATTTCCTCGGGGCAATGATAAACATCTCCTTCAGAAGTATCGACAAAGAAAAGAAATATGTTTCCTTTTATGCCCCTGTCTTCCCGAACATCGAATATAAAATGGCTGCTCCGGTCGCTGATTATGTCTATAGCTTTAACAAAATGTTTTTGGGTTTGGATATTGTTCCTGTTTTTACCTGCAATTGTATCCTCAATTATCTTTACTCAGAACTCAAAGGTAAAAAAACTGCTCATTTAACAGGACCAATAACATTTGGAGAAATTGCTTATCAGTTGTTAAATCAGACATTAGTCTACCTTAAGATCGAAGACATCAAATAGAACGCTCCCGGGAATATAATGAAACTTGGTTTCTGCTTAATCCCTTATTCAATTGTTATTTTAAAATTCCCTCTGATTAAGTCTACCCAATTCAAGCTTTCACAATATTTATATGATAAACCAATATGAATACTCTTCGTCATTCAACCGCACTTAATTTAATTAGTATTCAAAAAATAACTTTATTACCTTTTTATAATATGTTAATAAATGATGACGTTAATCCCCATATAATAGGATTGAAAAAGAAATGATACATCAATAGTTTTGGTTGTTGAAGATAATGGTTTTGGTTTATCAATTAATTTTGATATAACTAAAATTCAGAGTTTGGGATTACATATTGTAAATTTATTAGTCAGCCAGCTTAACGAAAAAATAAACTTCGTTTCGAATAACGAAACAAAAATAACATTGGAATTTACATTACAACAAAATCTGAAATCCAGATATTATTAATAACTGCTTTCTTCGGTTTGATTAAACTATCCAATGCTGATCTATACTTACTTAAAAAATATTTCATCACCAAAAAGATCTAGTCCCTTTTTCATCCCTTTGCTCGATTGAATTAAGACTGCACTCTTCATAGTATTGTAAGGTATATGGTGGTTTCTTATAAATCCTAAAGTAATTAGGTATTTGTATAAAAATATTAAGTACTGGGCTGATAAATTAAATCCGGAAATAAAATACAAATAGAATTTTGAAAAAAAATAAGAACTTCTCTCACAATTTATAAGTTAGGTCAAACCAATGAATAAGATTAAAAATAATTTTTTAATGATTGCGTTTATAACAGTGGTTGTGCTCTTTATTTACTTCAGCGCAGGGGCTATGATAGATAGCGGATTGTATGGAAGGATGCGCGGAAATAGTTTGGCAGTCCACACGAGTTGGAGGATGTATACAGCTACAATTTCTCTCTTCTTGAGTGCTGTACTTGCATGGCTGCTGTTTAAAAAAAGAAATCGATCGAATAAGAATATAATATGACAATTTTAACTAAGAATGAAAATGAAAGGCAATGAAAAATTATTTTCTTTGCTTAACAAACGCTTAGCTGATGAACTAAGGGAAAAAACGAATTAAAACTGTGGTTGGAGAAGGTGATAGCACTGAAGTCATAATAAAGACAGCTAATGAATTGTAAATTGATATTATCGTTATGGGTTCTCACAGCAGGAGATGGTTGGAAAATATACTTATGGGAAGTGTTGCAGAAAAAGTATTACATCACTCCACTATTCCGCTTTTCATCATTCCTACTAAAAAGGATAAATAAAAAATAATTCATTTTTATTAAATAGATATGAGCAATTCAACAACTTTTATAAGATTGAGTTACTGAAGCGATTATATTAAAGAATGACAGAAACATTACTATTAGAAAATATAGTTATATGAAAGATAAACATATTTCGGTTGGTAAAATTTTTGGAATTCCAATTTATTTGGATTATTCCTGGTTTCTAATTTTGGTACTACTAACATGGATGTTAGCACAAAGTTATTTCCCGAATGAATTCAAAAATTGGACTGAATTCTCTTATTGGACTGTCGGTTTTATAACTTCAATTTTGTTCTTCATTAGTATTTTACTTCATGAATTCGGACATTCAATAATTGCCATAAAATATAATCTGAAAGTAAAAAGGATAACGCTTTTCGTATTCGGCGGAGTTGCCGAAATTTCAAAAGAACCTCCGAAATCATCGGTGGAATTTTGGATTGCGATTGCAGGCCCTATTTCCAGTTTCATATTAGCAGCTATCTTTTATTTATTAGCAAATGTATTTGCACAGAATGAATATCTTGCGGCTTCATTTCAATACCTTGCTTTAATAAATTTTATTCTGGCAGTCTTTAATTTAATTCCCGGGTTTCCTTTAGATGGAGGTAGAGTTTTAAGAGCAATAGTTTGGGCTGTTACAAAAAATTATAAACAAGCAACTACAATTGCTGCTAACTCAGGAAGATTTTTCGGATTCTTATTTATTATGTTTGGTGTTTTTCAAATATTTCAAAATAATGTTTATGCCGGGTTATGGATAGCATTTATAGGCTGGTTTCTTGAAAGTGCTGCAATATCCCAGGTTCAAAGACAGGCTCTTAATGATTTATTATTCGGGCACCATGTGCATGAAGCCTTGTCGAATGATTTTGGTATAGTATATCCTGAGTCTAATGTTCAGGAAATTATAGACAATCATTTCATTGGTGCAAATCGAAGAAACTTACTTGTAAAGGATAATAATATTATAATAGGATTTCTTACCCCCCGGCAAATAAATTCTATTTCAATAAATGATAGGCAGAATAAAACTGTAAAAGATGTAATGCTGCCGTTGGAAGACATTATTAAAATAAATCCTAATGAATCATTATTAGATGCATTAAAAGTTAGAGATGAAAATGATGCAACCGAGATACCTATCATAGAAAATGGAAATTGCATTGGAATATTGAATCATAAAAGTATCCTCCAATTTATTTTTGAACTGCACAAGCTGGGGCATTAAAGTGCTTGTTAGGTTTGTAACCTTAAAATGATTTAGCATAAATAATTTATTTGAATGAAAAAAGAGTGCTTTGGATAGCTCAAAAAAAGTTAGTTATTGTGCTTGCTTTCAGTAGGTATGGCTAAAGCCAAATATCTATTTAATATTTTTATCCACGCCCGACACAAATGATGCTTTAGTAAAAAAAGTTTGTCTATTGCAACAAAAAATAATTTTGATAACATAACGGTTAGTTTACCTGGCAATTAATTCATTTCAACTTTTGGCTGACTTACCTGATATTCAGTATTCTTAATATGCAAATCTCTCTGCGGGAAAGGTATCTCGATGTTGTTTTCCCTGAATTTATTAAATATTTCAAAATAAAGCTTGCTTTTCAGAATTTCAGGCGTTGTTATATAACTGCTTGTCCAGATCAGCAAATTAAAATTAAGTGAACTGTCTCCAAATTCTTTAAAAAGCACAACAGGTTCGGGATTTTTTAAAACTCCATTTTCTTTATCCGCAACATCCAGTAAAATTTGTTTTACATTTTCAGGATCTTCTTTATAAGCAACCCCCACCGGAATACTGAATCTCACATTCCTATCATTGTGGCTCCAATTAATAACTGTTGATGAAATAAATTCGGAGTTAGGAACGATTACCGAAATATTATCATTTGTTACAATCGTCGTAGATCTCATAGAAATCATCATAACATCACCAAAGACTTCTCCAACCTGGATCCTGTCTCCTACTTTTATCGGCCTTTCAAAAAGAATAATTATTCCGCTTACTAAATTATTTGTAACATTCTGCAAACCGAAACCTATACCAATACCAAGAGCACCGGCAAGAATAGTAATTGTACTCAAGTTAATACCAACGGTTTGTACTACAATTATAAGTCCCAATATAAGAACACCGTAACGAATAATCGTACCGACTGCGAGACGCACTCCCAGTTCTACCTTACTTTTGGAAAGGACCTTATAGATCATCCATTTTCTGATCCTTGCAGTAATGAAGAAAAGAATCCATGCAAGAAAAATAAAGTAAAGCAGAGTCCAGAGCGTTATTGAAGTATTCCCAATATCAATAAGATGAATGCTGAGGAAATCTTTTACATCATTAAAATATTTTTGTATGTACTTAAAAAATTCATTCATTAAAAACCACCGGATGTATCCTATCGATAATTTGATTTATTGATGAGATTTGTTAAAAGATATTTTATTAATGTTCAACCTTACCTTATCTTTCGATTAGTATACAAAATACAACAAACCATTTACATTCGCTTCGCCCAATAGATGTAGTCCTTATTTCATCCTTTAGAACGATTGTTTCACTACATAACAAGATATAGCTTAGACATGAATTAAAATGTTGACTTAAAAAAAAGTAACGTAATTATTATGGAGAACAAATATGAAGGGCAATGAAAAATTACTCACAATACTTAACCAGCGCTTAGCAGATGAGCTTACAGCCATTAACCAATATATGGTACATTCTGAAATGTGCGAGAACTGGGGTTTCGGTAAACTTCACAATGCTATTAGAATGCAGGCGATGGATGAAATGCACCATGCAGAATGGCTTATTGAGCGCATCATCTTTCTGGAAGGATTACCTGAAGTATCCAGATTAAATCCGATTAAAATCGGTAAGACAGTTCTTGAGATGGTTGCCAACGATCAGAAAGCAGAAATTAAGGGATTAAAAGATTACAATGCCGCCATTAAACTTTCACATGAAGTGGCTGACGAAGGTAGTGTTGATCTATTAACAAAGATACTTAAAATGGAAGAAGGACATGTTGATTGGGCAGAAATACAGCGCTCACAGATTGAACAAATGGGAATTGAAAATTATTTATCTAACCAAGTTGAAGGAACAGCAGGCTGATTCAAAATTATTTGATATTATAAAAGTTGCTATAAATCAGTTATACAAACAAATTATGAAAGGATAAAACTATGTCATTAATTTCATTAGTTATCGTTTTGGTTGTTGTTGGTGTAATTCTCTGGTTAATTAATAGCTACATACCAATGCAAACAACAATTAAAAAAATATTAAATGCAGTAGTGGTTATTGTAGTGATTCTCTGGTTATTGAATGCTTTTGGAGTTATTGGTAGTCTCGATACGATTCGTATCGGGAGTTAATCTAAAAGATATTGTTATATAAGGATGCGACAATATAAAAATATAATGAATAGTTATTCTGAATTTAAGCTGAAGTACAGAAACCACTGATTTCTATTAATGATTTAATAAAAACTAAAATCATTCATTTTAATCCAAGACAAAATTGTATAATCATTTTTTAAATAGAAAGCACCACAAATAATTTGAATCGTATATGTATTGTCAATCCCATAAAAAAAATCTAAGTTCCATAAATTTTACGTCCATGAGATGTAGACCTTCTTTCATCCCTTTGCCCGATAGTATATGGCGTTTATCGTAGGTACATTATTTTGAAATTAAAAAGATATTTTCCATTCCTGGGTAACAGGAATTGAAAATAAAAGTAAGATAACAATTAAAAAGGAGTATCCAATGAAGTATATGAAGCTAGCTGTGTTTGCAACATTCGTGCTTTTCGGCATAGTGATTGCAGGCTGCGGAAGCAGCCCGACGGTGGTTGATAAAGAAGGGTCCACATCAGCAATTAGTGCGGCTGAGGGAGTAGGGGCGTCCAACATTGCCAGTGCATCTCTTTATTTACAATTTGCAAAAGAAGAACTGGTAAAAGCAAAAGCTTTGGCTGAAGATGGCGAAAAGGAACAAGCTGAGTCAATGTTGTTGCGTTCGAAAACAGATGGTGAATTGGCAATAGCACTATCCCGCAGTGATGCCGATACGAAAGAGGCAGCTGAAGCGATAGATAGAGTTCAAAAGCTGCAACAAGAAAACAAATAACCCCAAAGAAAGGAATTAAATTATGATATCCATAAAATACTTGATCACAATAGTAATTGCCGGTTTCCTGTTTGGCTGCAGTGCAAGCTTGCCGCCTTCGGAACTCGTTGACGCACGTGCTGCTTTCCAGCATGCCAGCAATGGGCAGGCTGCACAATTGGTACCTGCAGAATTACATAAAGCACAAGTGGCGCTTGATCTGGCTGAAAAATCTTTCCTCGAGGATCCTGATTCATATCAAACTCGTGACCTCGCATATGTAGCGGACCGCAAATCCAAGATAGCCGAAGCACTCGCAGTAACAAATGCTGAAAATGCCAGTACTGCAAAGTCTCAGAAAGATTATGAAACAGCCCAGGCGGAGATAATGAAGAGTAAAACAGAGCAGATTGCTAAAGAGCAAAAAGCAAGGATAGATGCTGAAAAGATTGCTGATGATGCAAAATTAGCCCTTGCCAAACTTGCAGCAGTTAAAGAAGAAGAACGCGGCCTTGTAATTACACTTTCAGGCAGTGTTCTGTTTGCCTCAAATCAATCAACTCTTTTACCAGCAGCACAGAACCGTCTAAACCAGGTTGCAGATGCACTATTAGTGAACAAAGAGCGTAAACTCACTATCGAGGGATATACTGATTCACAAGGGACTTCTAGTTACAATATGGTTTTATCGCAACAGCGTGCTGACGCAGTGCGTTCATATCTAATCTCAAGAGGTTACCCGGGTGAGCTAATACAAGCACAAGGAATTGGTGAAGAAAGTCCTGTTGCAAACAATAACACTGCAGAAGGTAGAGCGAACAATCGTCGAGTAGAGATTGTAGTTAATCACGCAACTAACCTTCAATCAAATAATTAGCAATTAACTTATAAAAACTAGACCCGTATTATCCGGGTCTTTTTTTTGGCATTTTCCTATTACCAATAATTAAAAATATAGTGTTCAGAATAAATTTACGCCTTGTTATAAACGCATAAAATTTATACGCCGTTAAGCATTCCATTTAATAGGGATCAACAGATATAAACCAATGGAGTAGTTCTTTTTTCATCCTTTTGGGCTATTGTTCAATTCCTAATTTCTATCTAATATATTAACAAATATTATGTTATTAAGCATAATAGGAAATATTATAATTAAAGGCTTTATGAATGAAGTTATTGAATAAAAGTTTATTCAGTAGCAATTCATATTTAATCGGGGCTAAACATTAAGTGGCTAATCTATCTTAGTAATGTTCAAGACGAGAAAACTTCTTTGATAGCCCTGCGATTTAATGAAACAAATTAGTTCATATATAAAAGGAGAATAAAATGAGCAAAGGCCAGAACAGCAAAAAAAGTGATAAAAAAGCACCTTTGAAAACTATGAAAGAAAAAAAGGCTGCAAAAGATTTAAAAGAAAAATGAGAAAAAACATCCAGGCTTACTGAATGACTCGAAATGACGATGGAAGACTTGTCAAAATTTTTGTTTTCTCTACCCTTACAAGATTGGACTATATTCTATTATTTAGGATTAATAAAATGAAAAATAAAATAAGACTACTTCTTATTGAAGATAATAGCCTCCTTCATGATGGTATTGTTTCTATGCTAAAAGATCAGAGCGATATTAAAATTGTTGTCGCATCAAAGGAAAAAGAAAATCTTCTAATAAAAATTGGGCGGTTAAAACCAAACATAATCCTTTTGGATTTAGGATTACGGAATCGTAATAGTTTGACTGTAGTGGAAATAGTTAAAAAAGATTTTCCTGATGCTAAAGTTATCATAATGGACCTTGCCCCGGTGCCGGGCGATGTAAATTTATTTTTAAAAGCCGGGGCATCCGGTTTTATTTTAAAAGATACAACTCCCGATGATTTTCTATCAACAATTCGAGCTGTTGCTGAAGGGACAAGTGTGTTTCCGTCTAATTTAAATCAGTCACTTTTTTCACAAATAGTTGAGCATGCGGTAAAAGGGAAAAAGGGAAAACTTAATGGGGTTGTACGAATGACGAAACAGGAACGTGAAGTTATAAAATTAATCGGTGATGGGATAAATAATAAGGAAATTGGAAAACAACTTTGCGTTTCCACTTTCACTGTAAAAAGCTATATTCATAATATAATGGAAAAGCTTGCACTGCATTCGCGATTGGAAGTTTCGGAATATTCGCTTTCAAACAAATCCCCTAAAAAGAATGTCAAAAAAGACAGGCCAGCTAAATGAACTTTAGTAACTTGTGTTATTAATTTTACTAAGCTTAGAGAATTAAAATCTATTTTATATTATATGATGAATAAAAATTAGTTTGAACAAATAATAATTCAAAATTAATTATGTCATATTAATTGGAAGTTTCTTTCATAACATGAAGCGCAATAGCTTCCAGTGACAGCACCTTATCTACTCCTCCAAGCTTTATTGCTTCATTCGGCATACCGAATACAACACAAGATTTTTCATCCTGGGCGATATTATATGCACCTGCTTCTTTCATTTCTTTCATCCCTTTTGCACCGTCATCACCCATACCCGTCATGATTACCCCAACTGTATTCTTTCCTGCATAACGAGCAGCAGATCTAAAAAGAACATCAACGGATGGACGATGCCTGCTTACTAGTGGGCCTTCTTTGATTTCCACATAGTAACGGGCTCCGCTTCTTTTTAACAGCATGTGCTTATTACCTGGAGCAATTAGCGCCCTACCTCTAATTACAGAGTCACCATCTTCGGCTTCTTTAACTGATATTTTACAGATACCATCAAGTCTTTTTGAAAAGGCAGTAGTAAAGGTTTCAGGCATATGCTGAACAATTACAATTCCCGGAGAATCGACAGGAAATGATTCAAGGAATACTCTTAATGCTTCTGTCCCGCCGGTAGATGCACCAACAACCACGACCTTTTCTGTAGTTTGAACCATTGACTTGCCTGTAGCCTTTGGAATGATTACATCCGCGGTTAATTTAGGCTGTATTTCCATAGTTGTGGCAGATATTTTTCTAAGATTAGAAGAAGCCGCTGCTTTAACCGAGTCACAAATTTTTATTTTTGATTCTTCAAAAAACTGCTTAGTGCCTAATTTAGGTTTTGTAATTATTTCTACAGCTCCATATTCCAAAGCTTTAAGTGCAGTAGCTGAACCTTCACCGGTAAGTGTTGAACAAATAACAACAGGGATCGGATGCTGCGACATAATTTTTTGAAGAAAAGTTATTCCATCCATTCTGGGCATTTCAACATCCAATGTAATAACATCCGGTACCTCTTCGCTTATTTTTCTGGCTGCTGCGTATGGATCTGCAGCTGTTCCTATCACATTGATATGTGGATCAGAAGATAATATATCATTTAAAGTTTGTCTAACTACTGCCGAATCATCTACAATTAAAACTTTTATGGTTTTCATATTTAGCTCTATAATTTTGAGTTGCCCAGGCGAGCAAGTAAAACTTCGCCGGTATGTGAAGACAAATAAATTTTCCGCCCCACTGCTCCACCAATATCCATTGATTGGATATTTAATTTTTCTTTTTCTAACAAGTCTAAAGCTTTAGCTGAATTCTGTTTCCCAATTGAATCTTTCTTTTTATCACCACCTAATTGATCTGAACCGCCAAACAGCTTTACAACAATTTTCTTTTTCGGAATATGGTTTTTTTCAAAGACTTGCAGCATCTTTATAATAGAAGTATCAACAAACTTAAAATAATTATTTTCGCCATTGCTGGAATATTGCCCTTGAGTCGGCAGAATGCAATGAGCAAGCATACAAATCTTATATTCAATATCATACATAATCACTGCAACACAAGAGCCTAAAATAGTAACTATCATTTCGGGTTTCTTACTTAAATGATATTCACCCGGTTTAACAAAAACATTCGGCAGGGTAGAGATTACTTTTTTCATCTTAGTTTTTTATAAGTGCTTGGGGCAATCTGCTCCATTTGAATATCCATTTTAAATATGGTTTCTGAATGACCAAGAAAAAGGAATCCGCCCGGGATCAAATTATTGATTAATTTTTTTATTAATCTTTCCTGGGTCTCTTTATCAAAATAAATAATAACATTCCGGCAAAAAATTATGTGCTGCTTTTCGATAACACCGAAATCATCATCCATAAAATTTAATCTTCCAAAGCTGACTGCCCGTCTTAATTCGGGAACAACACGTACTAAATTCTTTTTCGAATCTTTTCCTTTTAGGAAATACTTTTTCTTTAAATGTTCTTGAACAGGTATAATCCTTTCTATATCATAAATTCCCAGACTGGCTTCTTCAAGAACCTTTGTAGATATATCTGTTGCAAGAATTGAAAATTTATAGCCAGGAATAGTTTCGCCAAAATCGTTTAAGACAATGGCAAGCGTATAGGGTTCTTCGCCTGTTGAACAGCCGGCACTCCAAACATTTAATTTAGTTTCACGGCCGGCTCCAAATTCTTTAAGAAGATAAGGCAAAGCAGTAAATGTCATAAAATTAAATTGAGCAGGCTCCCGGAAGAAATCAGTTTTGTTTGTAGTAACTACATCAATCATATGAACAAGTTCTTCTTCTCTTCCTTTTTTCCCGAGAACATAATTACAATAATTAGTAAATGAATCTATGCCGCAAGCTTTTAATCTTTTCCTTAACCTGGTTTCAAGCATTACTTTTTTAATAGGTGCCATTTTAATTCCGCACTCATCATAAATAAACTTGCTCAATCGATCAAAATCTTTATTTGACAATTGTGCTTCCATATTTTCTTTTACAGCGATATTATTCATATATCAATTAATCCTTATAAGTTTACCCTTGATTTTGATTATTATTATTTGAACTAAAACTTTTCAAATTCATTTTCTAAATCTTCTTTATTATTACCAAGGTGAATATTCACTCCATTACTTTTTACTTTATCATATTTAATATCTTTCACTGGTTTTATATTGACATTGAAAGATGAACTTTTAGCTGAAAGTGAGTTATCAAAATTTCCATTTATTTTCTTTAACAAATTCTTATTTTTAGCCTCAATTATCTTATTATCAGCTACTTTAAAGAACGCTATCGATTCCTGTAATTGAGTTGCTTGATTAGATAGTTCTTCTGCAGTTGAAGCCATTTCTTCAGACGCAGATGCATTCTGCTGAATTACCATGTTTAACTGCTGGATTGCATTATTAATTTGTTCTGAACCTGATCTTTGTTCATTACTTGCCGCTGATATTTCTTGAACTAACTCTGCAGTTTTTTGTATCTCCGGAATGATTGATGAAAGCATTTTACCTGCTTTGTCTGCAACCATCACACTGCTCGCGGATAAGAGACTGATTTCCCCTGCTGCTATTTGGCTTCTCTCAGCTAATTTTCTTACTTCAGAAGCTACAACTGCAAACCCTTTTCCGCTATCTCCGGCTCTGGCAGCTTCAATTGCAGCATTTAAAGCAAGTAGATTTGTTTGTCTTGCAATTTCTTCTATTATAGAAATTTTACTGGCAATTTTTTTCATTGCTTCAACAGTTTCTTCAACCGCTTTGCCGCCTTCCTTTGCAGCCTCGGCTGAATTTATAGCGATCTTTTCAGTTTGTAATGAGTTCCCTGCATTCTGCTTAATATTTGCACTCATTTGTTCAATTGATGAAGAAGCTTCTTCAGCGGATGCAGCTTGCTCTGAAGCACCTTGAGAAATTTGTTCAGAACTTGAGCTCAATTCTTGTGAACTTAATGATACATTATTAGAGGCGGCCCTTACATCTTCTAGAACTTCTTTCAGTTTATTCAACATTGAATTTAAAGATTTCATTAAATTATCTTCTGATGATCTTTCTTTAATATTAACTAAAAGATTCCCGGCAGCAATTTCCCCGGCAAGGTTTGTTATATCATTCGTCGAATCTATAAGAATGTTCAAGTTGTTTTTTATTTTGTTGAAATCACCTTTATAATCTTCCAAAATCTTTTCAGGTATTTCTCCTCTTGAAATTTTTGCCAGATATTCAGCCGTAACATTAATTGGATTAATTACTGCGTCTAAAGTTTTATTAACACCTAAAACTATTTTACGGTAATCACCATGATGTTTTGATATTTCAGCCCTTGTTGAGAGTTTCCCTTCAACAGCAGCTTGGGCAAGAGTATCTGCATCTTCACTAAGCTGCTTTAAAGAATATACACATTGGCTAACTGCGCTCGATATTTCATTATAAAGTTGATAAACATTTTTTGTATCTTCATCAGAATTTTCAACCTTCAATTCGAAGTCTAAATTTCCTTTAGCCATAGATTCTAAACTCGACTTAAGTTTATCAGTTTCTACCGCTTGATAATCAGAAATCTTTTTTGCAATTCTTTGAGCTTTATTGATTTCAGTTTTATCAATTACTACTTCAAAAGCGCCAACCACTTCATTCTTTTTATCTTTTACAGGAACTCCAGTATATAAGATTTCAAGGTCCATACCTATAGGATGTGAATCGGTTTCATTTGATATTACAGTCAATTTTTTCATTGCTTGAGAACAGGCGCATCTTTCAGTATTACAATCTGAAGTTTTAAAATGATTGTAGCATTTATCACCGATGATATTTTTTAGATTTGTTTTTAATAGTTTTGCCCCAACATCATTCATATATTGAATTGAAAATTCCTTATTAATTATCATTGCAGGAATAGGCATATTATCAAGAAATCCAACAAGAGAATTAACGGTTGAGTTAAAGCTCGAAATAATATCTCTATAGTATCCTTCAAATTTTCCCTCACCTGCTCGAACAGTTAACTTACCTTCAATTGCTGCATTGGTTAACATGCTGGTTTCTAGTTTCAGGTCCTCAAAGGAATTCACTATTTGATTTATAGCAGGTGCCATTTCATCTTGTTCATCTTTAGCAGCTAGTTGAATGTTTACATTACCATGTGCTAACTTTTTAATTGAACCCACAATATTTTGCTGAAGATCATCTGCAAATTGGTTCAATGAATCGGCCATAATACCAAATTCATCATGATTATTTATTTGTAATCTCACTGAGTAATGGCCTCTACTTAATTCATTAATCATATTGGAGGTCTTATTTACCAGGCGCTTAATATACCTTGAAATAAATAGACCGAATGATATTGCAAATAAAAAGATTATAAATATTAAAGCAGATAAAATTATTTTAAACTTGAAGGCTCCATCAACTAACCTGTAATAATTTGCTTCAGTATTTTTATCAAAATTGCTAATTGTTTTACTTAAACTTTTCAGTGAGGAAGTTATAGCTGGACTGGCTTCATCTTTTAGTATTTGATTGGTTTTCTGTCCTTCAATTTGTAATGATTGTACAAAAACCCTCTCTTGTAACTCCTTGTAATTGTTCCATTTTGCTTTAAAAATTGATAATGCAGTTTTTTGATCATTAAGCAAACTTGCTTTAGAAGCCTCTTCGATTAATTGATTTGTAGCTTTAGTTTGCTCTGCAATATCTGTAAATAAAGTTTGACGCTCTTTTAAATTTTTAGCATTTAAAAGATCTTTTAAATGTAACTGTATGGTGAGTAAAGATTCATTTATATATTCTAATTCTCTTCTTGCTTTTAAATCTTCATTGAAAATTTTATCTGAAAATAAAGTAGTCGAAGATATTCCATTTATTCTAACAAATCCTATAACACCACTAATAATAGCTACCAGTATAAAGCTCGATAATAGTTTTACCGAGACTTTTAAGTTTCTAAACCATTTCATGTATCGTCCCCTAACATTTTTATTGTACTATTAACATTAACTTTCGGCGACCGAACTTTGTATTTGTCCGATCATTTCTAATTCTTCAAGGCTAAACACTTTATCTATATCCAATAAAATGATAAAATTATCATCACGTTTACCCATACCTTTGATATACCCTGTTTTCAGTTTTGAGCCCATTCTAGGTGCAGGTTCAATCTCTGAAGGACTTAGTTCAAACACTTCTTGCACTGAATCCACCATGGCTCCAAGTACAGTATTTTCACCTTCTAGGTTTACTTCCAATACGACGATACATGTATTAACTGTCTGTTCTGTTTTAGGCATTCCAAACTTTAATCGCATATCTACAACCGGAACAACGCTTCCGCGTAAATTAATAACCCCGCACATAAATGCGGGGGTTTGAGGAACTTTTGTTATTTTAATATAATCTAGTATCTCTCTTACTTGAGACACATCGACGCCGAATATCTCATCCGATAATTTGAATGTTAGATATTGTCCTATTTCTGTAATTGATTTATTGCTCATTTTATTTATCCCTTAATTTTCTATTAGAATCTTTCGAAATCTTTATCTAAAGAATTTCCATTACCATTACTATGTCCATTCCCATTTCCTAAATCTATAGCAACACCGTTTTTTCCATTTTTTCCGTTATTGCCATTGTTAGAATTTGAATGTTTTACATCAGCAACTTTATAGCTTAATTTAGGATTATGTTTGATTTCGTGCTTTCCGGTTTCTTGTTGAACTTTTCCTTTAATTGGTTTATCGTTTTTTGAATCAACTTTAAAGAATGAAATTGTATCTTGAAGTTGTTCAGCCTGGCTTGTCATTTCTTCAGCCGTTGAAGCTAATTCTTCAGAAGTAGATGCATTCTGCTGGATGATATGATTCAACTGTTGAATTGCACCGTTAATTTGGGCAACACCGCTGTTCTGCTCATTACTTGCTGCAGAAATTTCTTGAACAAGTTCCGCAGTTCTTTGAATATTTGGAACTATGGTTGTAAGCATTTCGCCGGCTTTTTCAGCTACAGTTACACTGCTGCTTGAAAGCTCGCTTATTTCTCCAGCTGCAACCTGGCTTCTTTCAGCTAATTTTCTAACTTCGGAAGCTACCACTGCAAAGCCTTTTCCATGTTCACCTGCTCTTGCAGCTTCAATTGCTGCATTCAATGCTAGGAAGTTTGTTTGCCTGGCTATTTCTTCAATGATAGAAATTTTACCTGCGATTTCTTTCATAGCGCGGACTGTTTCATCAACAGCTACTCCGCCTTCTTTAGCATCCTGTGCTGACTTAAGTGCTATCTTTTCTGTTTGTAATGCGTTGTCTGCGTTTTGTTTTATGTTAGCGCTCATCTGTTCCATAGAGGAAGAAGCTTCTTCAGCAGCAGATGCCTGCTCGGTTGCACCTTGCGACATAAGTTCGGAACTAGAGCTCATTTCCTGAGAACTTATGGTTACATTACTAGATGCTGATTTAACACTATTGACAACTTCTTTCAAATTTTCAACCATGGTTATCAATGATTTCATTAACTGATCTTTTTCAGATCTTTCTTTAATGCTTACCATTAAATTACCACCGGCTATTTCTCCGGCAAGATTTGTTATTTCTTTAGTTGAATCAATTAATAAATTGAGATTGTTTTTAATCTTATTGAAATCGCCATTGTAATTTTCTATAATTCTTTCAGGAATATCGCCTTTAGATATTCTATCAATATTTTCAGCGGCCATATTTAATGGTCCAATTACGGCATCAAGGGTTTCATTTACACCTTTTACTATAGCCTTGAAATCACCTTTATGCTTACTTACATCCGCGCGTTTATCAAGCTTACCTTCTACAGCAGCAGATGAAAGAGCAATACCATCACTTATTAAAGTACCAACAGCCTGCTTTACTAGCTCGAGATTATTATTTATTTTCTCGAATTCTTTTTTAACTTCACCTGTATATTTATCCCCGGCATTTATGTCCATATCAAATTCAAGATTACCTTCTGCAAGCAGCGCTAAGTTCGAAGACATTCTATCAACTTCTTTTTTGGTGTAATCTTTTACGCTTAGGATTGAAGATAAATCTGTTACCACTTCAACGTAGCCAATTTTTTCTCCTTTGACATTAACAAGGAATGAAGTTTCCTGCTTACAACTCATCCCGCACCAGTCGAAGTAAGTTTCATTTAAACCTCTATGGAGCTGTTTAATACCGCATCCCTGGGAATTACAGATATTCGCACTTGCTGTACTGCATGGTTTACCAACTGCTTCTTTTCTATCTTTCACACTCTTTTGATCAATCATGAGTTTCTCAAATGCTTTATTCAAGAATACCCAATTCATATCCATATCTATTACATGTATTGGGAACGGAACTGCATCGATTATAGCTTCGTACCATTTCATTTTATCTACAACAGTGTCAAGCGTTCCATTAAAACCGTGAACAATTTTTTTGTAATCACCATTATGCTTTTCAACATCTGATCTTACATCGAAATTACCGTCAATTGCAGCACTTGATACTGATATGCCATCACCTATCAATCTGCCAACTGCTTGTTTAACAAGCTCAAGGTTATTATTTATTTTCTGAAAATCTTTCTTAACTTCAACTGTATATTTATCACCTTCATTTATCTGCATATTGAAATCAAGATTTCCTTCTGCAAGCAATGCAAGATTAGAAGACATTCTATCCACTTCTTTCTTTGTATAATCTCTTACACTAAGGATTGAAGACAGATCTGTTACAACTTCAACATAGCCAATTCTTTCACCTTTTGCATTTTGTAAGAATGATGTTTCCTGCTTGCAGCTCATTCCGCACCAGTCGAAATAAGTTTCGTTTACTCCTCTATGAAGCTGTTTAATACCGCATCCTTCAGAGTTACATATATTTGCACTTGCTGAACTGCACGGTTTTCCCACTGCATCTTTTCTATCTTTAACACTTTTCTGATCAATCATGAGCTTCTCAAAAGATTTATTCAAGAATACCCAGTTCATATCCATATCAATTACGTGTACAGGAAATGGGACAGCATCGATAATTGCTTCATACCATTTCATCTTATCTACAACAGTATCCAATGTTGAATTAAAGCCTTGAACTATTTTTTTATATTCGCCTTTATGCTGATCAACATCAGATCTCACATCAAAATTACCTTCAACCGCAGCATCTGAAACTTTAACACCATCATTTATTAATCTTCCGACGGCCTGTTTAACGAGTTCGAGATTATTGTTTATTTTTTCAAACTCTTTTTTAACTTCGCCTGTATATTTGTCGCCCTCATTTATTTTCATGTCAAAATCAAGATTTCCTTCAGCTAGTAAAGCGAGGTTAGCGGACATTCTATCTACTTCTTTTATTGTATAATCTCTTACACTAAGGATTGATGATAAATCATGTACAACTTCAACATAACCTATTTTTTCACCTTTGGCATTCAATATAAACGAAGTATCCTGTTTACAGCTCATGCCGCACCAGTCGAAGTAAGTTTCATTTACACCTTTGTGTAATTGTTTTATACCACAAGCTTCAGAGTTACAAATATTTGCGCTAGCTGTGCTGCATGGTTTACCAATTGCGTCATTTCTATCTTTTACGCTCTTCTGATCAATCATGAGCTTTTCGAACTCTTTATTTAAGAATACCCAGTTCATATCCATATCTATTACATGCACAGGAAATGGGACAGCATCGATAATTGCTTCATACCATTTTACTTTATCAACAACGGTATCAAGAGTGGCATTAAAACCTTGAACTATTTTCTTATAATCTCCATGCTGTTTGTTGACATCTGATCTTACATCAAAGTTACCGTCTGTAGCAGCTTTTGCAAGCATATCACTTTCATCTATTAATCCTTTCAAAGTTTTAGAAACTTTGATAAAGTTTTTAGCAAGTACATCTTTTTCAGACCTTGCTTTTATTTCCACATTCAAGTCGCCTTCGGAAATTTTATTTGCAAACTCAATCAGGCCTTTTGTGCTTTCAATCATTCGTTTAAACATAGCCATCAAAGAACCAACTTCATCTGATGATGTTTGTTTAATTTCTATATCTACATCTCCAAGTGAATACTGTTCAGCAACTCCGGTAAGGAACTGGATAGGCTTGCTGATTTTTTGAGCTATAAAAAATCCAAACCCGAGAGCTGAGAAAATGCCCAGTGGAATTAGCACTAACATTAATGCCATAGCTGAAGAAGCGCCGGAAGAATTTTCATTTTTAATATTTTCAGCTAATTCTGAATTTTTATCTATTAATTTTTCAAGATACTCTTGTGCAGAGTCGTACGCTTTAACAGCACCGTTTCTTGCAGATTCAAGCGCAACATAATTTTTATCATTTAATGATCTTTCAATTGATTCAGCACCTTTTTTATATTGATTCCAATAGTTTAAGAAATCGGAGAAGTATTGTTTTTCTTCTTTAGTTAATGATTGATCATCGTATTTACTTATTAAATCATCTACTGCTTTTTCATGCGCAACTGACTTATTTAAATATCCATTCCTTTTCGCCGCATCTTTTTCAAAGTACATTGCATAAACAAGGTTTATTCTAACTTTCAAAAACTCACGATTCATAAATCCCAAATTTTTTATTGGAATAACTCCATCATTATACAACACTTTGTCATTTGCATTAATTTTTGAAAGATTAGAATAACCGATACCACCTATTACACCAGCTATAGCAGCAACAATCGCAAACGCAATTATAAGTTTCTTTTTTAGTTTCAAATCATCGAACCATTTCATTTTCTTTACTTCTCCATTTTGATTATTATTATTGTTGACTAAAATTTTTCGAACTCCGTATCAAGTGAATCTCCGTTATTGCTAAGGTCTAAGATGAACACCATTCTTACCATTCTTTGAAACTGACTTAACGGGGTTAGATTTGTTTTCTTGTTTAAAATTTATTTTGTAGTCTTTTTTCTCATTTACAGAAACATACTTCTCTTCTTTATATTCAGTTGAACCAACTTTGAAAAATGATATAGTATCCTGAAGCTGCTCTGCCTGGCTTGTTAATTCTTCGGCTGTTGAGGCAAGCTCTTCAGATGTTGATGCATTCTGTTGTATAATCTGGTTTAACTGTTGAATAGCACTATTTATTTGTGAAACTCCGCTATTCTGTTCATTGCTCGCCGCAGATATTTCCTGAACAAGCTCTGCAGTTTTTTGAATATCAGGAACTATTGTTGCAAGCATCTCACCAGCTTGTTCAGCTACCTTCACACTGCTGCTGGAAAGCTTACTAATTTCACCTGCTGCTGTCTGACTTCTTTCTGCAAGTTTTCTAACTTCAGAAGCTACAACTGCAAAACCTTTCCCATGCTCTCCTGCGCGAGCGGCTTCGATAGCTGCATTCAATGCTAATAAGTTAGTTTGTCTTGCAATCTCTTCAATTATATTAATTTTGCTGGCAATTTCTTTCATTGCCGCAACAGTTTCTGCAACTGCTTTGCCGCCTTCAATTGCATCTTCAGCAGACTTTTGAGCAATCTTTTCTGTCTGTAAGGAATTCTCTGCATTCTGTTTTATATTAGCACTCATTTGTTCCATGGAAGAAGAAGCTTCTTCTGCTGCTGAAGCTTGTTCTGTTGCACCTTGTGAAAGCTGTACAGAACCACCGCTCAATTGCTGGCTTCCTGAAGCAACATTGCTCGAAGCCGATTTTACATTTTCTACAACATCTTTAAGCTTGCCGAGCATTTTTGATAAGCTAAGACCAAGTACATCTTCTTCTGATTTAGCAGTAATATTTATTGTTAAATCGCCTTCTGAAATTTTATCGGCAGCTAATGCTTGACCTTTAATATTATCTATCATCATTCTGAATGATTCAGTTAACATTCCTATTTCATCATGTGTCGTTGATTCAATAGAAATGTTTACATCTCCTCCGGCTAATTTTGTGGCGATACCTGTTAAGTTGTTTACAGGTTTGCTTATTATTCGGGAAATGAATATACCCAAGTATTATCGCGGAGAAAATCCCTATAATCATTAAAATCAACATTTCAATTTTTGCTGATGAAGCTTGAGATGAATTATCTTCTTTTGTCATTTGAGCTGCTGACATATTAGAATTTACAAGGTTTTGAAGGCTATTCATAAGCTTTGTTATAATCATCAACTGCCGCCGTTCTAGCTTTCATTTCCAAATCTTTATTGGCGGTTACAACTCCATCGATTAAGTCATTACCATCCTTTTCATATTTTTTCCAATTATCTCTAAACCCATAGAAATCTTGTTTTTCTTTTTCAGAAAAAGAGCTAATATTTATTTCACTAATTATTTTATCAAGTGCTTCCCCATGAGCTTTAGAACCATCTATATATTTTTCCCTTTTACCTTTTTCGTTAAAAAGCATAAGGTAAATAAGATTTACTCTTACATGCAGAAATTCGCTATTAGCGGCCCAATTGTTTTATCGGAATAACTCGATTTTATACAAGCTGTTATTGCTATTGTTTATTTTGGTTAAACTTGAATACCCAATTAAACCAATAACACCGGCAATCACAGCAACTAAAGTAAAGCTTAATAAAAGCTTTTTTTGCAGCTTAAGATTATAGAACCAGTTCATTTCACTACCCTTTCTATTCAATTATTTGTTAAATCCTTCAACCAGCATTTCCTCTTCTTTAATTTCGGATCATAATTAGTTTCGGGACATCAATAATTAAGCAACTGTTCCATTTCCTAAAACAGTCGCACCGGATACTGAGTCTACATTCTTATAGTAATTCCCCAGTGATTTAATCACTGTCTGATGCTCACCAACAATCTCATCAACAACGAAACCTGTTTTATTTTGGTTTTCGTTGATTATCACAATCTGCTCAATATCTTGCCGGTTATTTAATATATTAAACTTTTTACGAAGAGGG
This sequence comes from uncultured Bacteroidota bacterium, assembly GCA_963777615.1. GTDB lineage: Bacteria > Bacteroidota > Ignavibacteria > Ignavibacteriales > Ignavibacteriaceae > CAVSWT01. Next base: position 27,273 of record CAVZSD010000051.1, read on the forward strand.
ATAAAAGGGACAATTTCACCTCTAACGTTTATTAAATTTCTTCCTTTTAATTGATTTTTAGTTTCCGGTGTGAATTCAATGCATTCTTCCACAAAGGAAAGAGGAATTGCAAAATAGTCCACATCAATTCTAACAATTAGCGTTTCAATAATTGCAAGTGTTAATGGAAGCTTTAATGTAATGGTTGTACCTTCATCTGTTTTACTTTCAACTTCAATTATACCCCTTAGAGATTCAATTGCAGTACGGACTACATCCATACCAACTCCTCTTCCGGATACATTAGTAACTGTTTTTGCAGTTGAAAACCCAGGCTTAAAGATTAAGCTATAAATTTCTTTATCGGTTAATTTTGCATCCGCTGCAACTAGTCCCCTCTCAACAGCTTTATCAAAAATTGCTTTTTTATTTAATCCAGCTCCGTCATCTTTTATTTTTACAACGACATGAGTTCCTGAATGCATTGCAGATAAATAAATTTTCCCTGCACTTTCTTTTTTATTTTGCAGTCTTACTTCAGGCATTTCAATTCCATGGTCAATGCTAGTTTCTTATAATATGAACAAGCGGATCATTTAATTTTTCAATTACATTTTTATCAAGTTCTGTTTCTCCGCCTTCGGTAATAAGTTCAACTTCTTTCCCCAAATCTTTTGATAAATCTCTAACAAGCCTGTTGAATTTATTAAAGGTAGATTCAATTGGAATCATTCGTATGTTCAGTGCATTTTCTCTTAAGTCCCAGGTAAGCCTTTCAACTTCTTCAGAGATTGCAATTATTTCATTGCCTTTATCCATATTTGCGAATTCCGACAATCTTGCCTGCACAGTTACAAGTTCACCAACCAGGTTCACAAGTATATCAAGTTTATCAGAACTTACTCTAATACTTGAAAGAACTTCATTTTCAGATGTTTTTATCTTTGGAAGGGGTTATCTTTTCTTGTTTAGGTGCTGTTTTTTCAGGTTTGATTTCTTTTATTTGATGATAAAAAGCCGTTTTTAATTTGAGCTTTATAAAATTCTACATCCCCCTTTAATTCACCTTTATCAATTTGCTTTATTCCAGCTTACAATCATCTTCAACAAATATGAAAACATCTTTAATTGTATTTTCATCTTTGTTAGTTGATAAAATTATTTCCCATGTTAAATAAATTTTTTCAGGATTATAATCATTCAAAACCGGAATTTTATCTGTATTTGGTATAATTAATAGTTTCCCCAAGCTCTGATAAGTTCTTTTAATAAGCCGGTAGGCTTTGTTCCTTTAAGTAGAATATCCTGGTCAGGTTCAAATAAAATATGATAGACTGTTTTTTCATTTTCAGCCACTTCATTTTTTGGCTCAGCAGGTCTTAGCGCTTTCTTCTTTTTTAACAGGTTCCTCCCCGCTGGAAATTTTCTTGAAGAAACTCAAAATTTCCTGCGCTGTTTTATTATCACTTAAAGATTGCTCTTTATCGTTTTTAATCATAAAGGAAATTTGGTCGGCAGCTTTTAATGTTAAATCAATAATCTCATTAGTAACTTCCTGTTTCCCATTCCTTATTTTATCATAGACTGTTTCAATATTATGAACAAAAGATGCAACAGCATCGAAGCCGAACATTCCGCCTGAACCTTTAATAGTATGCAGCGCACGAAATATTTTTTGAATCAATTCTTCGTTAGTTGGATTCCCTTCAAGTTCTAACAATGAATTTTCAAGCACTTCTAAAAGCTCGTATGCTTCCTGTACAAAAGCTTCAACATGTTTATCTTTCATCCTAATACCTTTTTAATTACGCCAAGAAGTTGGTCTTGAGTAAATGGTTTTACTATCCAGCCTGTAGCTCCGGCAGCTTTTCCTTCAAGTTTTTTTTCAGCTTGTGACTCTGTTGTAAGCATTATGATAGGGATAAATTTAGTTGGAGCATTGGTCCTCACATTTTTAATTAAAGTAATACCGTCCATATTAGGCATATTTAAATCTGTGATTAACATATTGATTGAAGCTCCATTAAGCTTTGACATAGCATCCATCCCGTCCACAGCCTCAACCACATTGTAACCGGCTTCATTTAGAGTAAATGAAACCATTTGGCGTATACTCGAAGAATCATCAACAGTCATTATTACTTTAGACATTATTTCTTTCCTTTTATTTCCAGGTAAAACAACTAGTGAATGATTTTAAATTGTTAAAACCGGATTCATTCATCAAAGTTTTAAATTTTTCTGAATCAGATTCAGCAAATTGAAATTTCTTTCTGTTTAGATTCTGCAGTTTTAATAACTGATACCAATAGTTGTAAATAAGAAAAATCAAAATCTTCAGCTTCTGCATGATTTAATATTAGCGAACTATCTTTAGCAAAGCATCTTGAAATGATTTTTTAACATTCTCAAGATTCTCAATAGTTAAGTTTTCTTTCAGCGTTAAAGTACCACTATTGTTTTTTTTGTTTTGTCTATAATGTTATTGCTTTAGCCATAAATATTTTCCTTAATACTCAATATCTGATATTAAAACAAATCAACATTATCTCCGAATTCACTTAAAGAAGAGTTCCCATTCTGTAATTCTGTATCTGCATCATTATAAAAATCATTTTGAATATTACCGGAAGAAATTGATTTGTGAATATCACGCTGAATCTGCATTGTATAATCTTTGCTTAAATCTTCAAGTTCATTTTTATCAATTTTCTGTTCATCAATTTGAATTTCACTTTGATTAACAATGTCATTTAATTCAAAAATTACTTGATTTATTTTTTCATCAATTTCTAAATATGTTTTAATCGCATAGAATTGAATTGTTCAATATCATTTTCAATTTTAATAGAATTTTGCCTAATGATTTTAAGATTGTCTTAATGCATTCCCCGAAAGTGAACGGAGAGATTTAAAAATATTTTCAATATCACTGGAAATTGATTTCAAATGATTTTGTTCATCTCCATTATACATAATAATCCGAGCTTTTTTGAAGCTGGTCTGATATTTCCGTAACCATGAGAAGCATTTCAATTACAGAATTAGTATCATTTTTAGATTGAACTGAAAGCTTTTGTGTTGCTTCAGCAAGTACTCCCAAAGCAGCTCCTTCGTGACCAGTATGCGCTGCTTTTATACTGGCATTTAATGAAATAAATTCTATTTCCGAACCTATGCTGCTTATTTCATTTATAAACTTTGACAGATCACTCATTGTACTGGCAACATTATTTATTGCTTTAGAAAATTCTTCACTTATTAATTTATTTTTATCAAGAGACAAAAGAACATCTTTATATCCTTTATCAACTTTTCCTATAAATGTTTCACTTTCATTCCCGTTACTCTCCATCATTCCAAGAATTTCAGTGGATATGCTGCCAACATCTTTTTGAATTCCTTCAAGATTAGAAATAATATCATATGCTGCTTTATTTAATTCATTTTTTGAATTATTAAGTTGTGCCGATTGCAGTTTTGCAGCTTCATGAAGATATACTATCAACTTTTTATTTTCTTCAGAATCACTCATTTTCTTTTGTATGATTAATTTTTTCTAGTGAGCTTTTGTAACTACGTTATTAACATGCTCAATCTGCTGCCGGGTGATATCATGAAATTGTATAGCTGTTACTAATGAGCTAACTTCCTTTTTTATATTTTCACTTTTAGTATGAACTGCTTCAACTTCAGCAGAACTCATTTCATTTTTTTCAATGAAAGATTGCAGAGATGTTTTTGTATTTTTTAAAATAGAATTTGAATGTTCCTGCTGATGCCTCTGAAGATTTATAATTTCCCCTTGAGCCTTTTTTATAATATCAATTAAATATTTTGTTTTTTCTCTAAACCCTTGAGATTTATTTGAAATGAGAACAGAAAGATTATTTATATTTTCTGCAATTACTTTAAATCCTTTATCATCGTTTCCAAGGCGTGCACTTTCAATTTTTATGGATATCCCCTGTGCATCCAGGTGTTTAACAAGTTTTTTAAATGCTTGTGAATTATTAACAATATTGTCTAAAAATTTGATTATTTCCGAAAATGCTTCTTCAATTTCTTGAAACCGGTTATAAAGCATTTGATATATAATTATTTATAAAATCTGAATTGGATTCCAGTTCTTGGATAATAGAATTATAATCATCCACCGGAAAGGAGATTTATTACTTCAAAAGCATTTTTTGAAACATCCTTTATCTCCGAATAAAAATATTGAAGGTTTTCACTTATAGATACAAACTGTGCATCGGAAAGAGTTAAAATCTCATTAAGATGATTGAAAACACCTTCAAGATTATCATACCAAATTATTTTCAAACTATGAATTTCATTGTTAAATGATTTCAATTCTTCTCGGTTTGGTTCTATATTCTGATTACCTAGCTCCATAGTATAAAAGACTTATCTCTCATCATATACTTGCAAAAATTAAAAGTAAGCTATTAGATCAACTACCTTACCATATTGCAAATAACGCAATGTCTAATTCACCTTAGTAATAATAAAAAGTTAATATCCGGGAAGGTACTCAGTAGTGGATTTCAGGAATGGTTTCATACCTCCCGTAAAAATAAATTGTTATTTAAAGTATTCTCGCATAATAAGAGGAAATAAGGAATACTTAATTCATAATCGTAAGTATTTACAAAAGTTTAGTATTTCAACAAAATAGATTTAGTTGTTAATTACGAGATATGGAAGTTGATGAATACCTAAATAAAGATAAAATCTTTTGAAGTTTTAAATTATAAATTAGCGGGATTAAATATAAACTGATACGATTTAAATATAAAATGAATATAAAAATTAGATTCATTTAATAAATCAATATTTTCTTCTAAATTGTATACAAAATATTTTGTAAGGAGCAGAAAGTTCAAATTTAATTCTATGAAAAATTAAAAATGACTATATAAGTGAAAAGTCATAAAAGCCTGATTAAAAATCCAGGCTTTTAAAATTTACAATTTAAATTACAATTTTACCATCTTCTACCGCCGCCGCCGCTTCCGCCGCCGCCCCTATGTCCACCTCTGCCGCCGCCGCCGCCTCTATTTCCACCTCTGCCGCCGCCGCCAGATCTTCTATCTGTTTTAGGGCGGGCTTCATTCACAACTATTTTTTTACCCTTTAATTCGACAGTATTTAATTCCGACATCGCTTTTTGTGCCTCAGCCTGGCCAGGCATTTCTATAAAACCAAAACCTTTTGATTCTCCTGAGAATAAATCCCGTATTACTTTTACACTTTTAACATTTCCATATTCTGAAAACAAGTTTTGCAGATCTTCGTCACTAACATCTTTTGACAAGTTACCAACAAAAATATTCATAACACACTTCCTTTATTTTTAACTGATTATTTATTTTAATAGAAAACCAAAAGCTGATATCAAATAAGTAGATAGATTGCAGACATTATATTGTGGAGAAAAAATTAATTAAATATTCTATTCAAACTAAAAAATATATTAGCAGTAGTTTAAATGCAGTGACAACGAAAACTCCGAAATTACTTTCAGGAATATCTTTTATAATAGTAAGTGTAATTTTATTTTCCTTTTTTGATTTACCCAAATAAATACTAATAAATCCTTAATATCGAGTAGATGCAAATGGAAGGTTTAATATTTTTTAATACACCACCTGAACTTAAAACACCTTAAATTAAAGTAGTTCAGTATATCAATGGTAAAAGAACAAAAGATTCTCACTAAACTTAACAATAAAGAAAAATTACTATTATTATCAAGTTATTAATAATTTACCAGCTTTATCGTCTAAAATCTAAACGCAAAGCTAAGTAATTTTATTTTAGAATACAAAAAAGAAAATAATACCAAAATATTGAAAATTATAAAGAAATGGCTAAAATTTATTTTAATTAATCTAAGTTCAAGATATTGAAAAAGCTAGTTTATAGTTGACAAATTAATATTTTATTCAAGGGCTATTTGCCTACATGTAGGCTCAGTTTGACATTATAACATTAATATAGTTAATTATTCAGAAGTTTCTATATGTTATTTATTCATTATACGAATATGTTACAGAATTTTTAGAAAGCTGTCGCAAAAAATTAGTTAATCAACTTTATATCTTGGTAAGGTAAGCTTGATTAAAGTTCCTTCTCCAGCTTTACTTTCAATTTTAATTTTTCCACCATGTTTTTCGATTAACTCTTTACACAGATTTAGACCTAAGCCGGTACCGGTTTCATTGTTGGTTCCTTTTGTTGTAATTTGTGAATCGGGATTAAGTAAACTTGCTAAGTACCTCCTCTTCCATACCTATTCCATTGTCTCGAATTACAATTTCGACAGTATCATGATTAGTTTTTTCTGATTCAAACCCCTGCTTATCATTAAATTCTAATATCTGTGAATTTATATTTACTTCTCCCCCAGTCCTCGTAAACTTAATTGCATTTGAAATCAAATTTCTAAATATAATATCGAGCATATTTCTATCAGCCCAAACAGCTAATATTATCCTCAATATTTGTTGTTAATGAAATGGTTTTTTGTTCTGCATTTACTTTCATTATACGAATAGCTTCATTCACAGATTGAAGCAGATTTTCGTCCGAAGGAGAATATTTTATTCTACCTGCCTGTACCAAGGACCAATCTAGAAGATTATTCAAAAGCTTATATAAACTGTTAGCAGCGTTATTAATATTCCTTGCTGATTCTTTTATTTCATCTTCTTCAAGTTCATCAATTTCATTAGCTAGCATATCCGTATAACCTAGCAAACCGTGAAATGGACTCCGTAAATCGTGAGCAAGAACTGATATAATTTTATCTTTGTGCCGGTTTAGCGCTTTTAGTTCTGCCTCAGATTTAGTAAGCATTTCAAGCAAACCTGCTTGCTTGTAATTTACTTTTTCCAGTTCTTCTTTTTTTGAATTTAACTCTTTAGTTCTATCTGAAACTACCGCCTCAAGTTTTTTATTCCTTCTTTGAATTGCTCTCATTCTAAATTCAATAATAAAATATATTAAAGCAATTAAACACAATATGATAATTGCGCGGAACCACCATGTCTGCCAGAATGGAGGTAAAATAATAATCTTTATGGATGCAATATGACTACTCCAGATACCATCATTATTAGTACCTTTGACAATTAGCATATAGTTACCTGGCGGAAGATTTGTAAAAGTAACTTCACCATTTGTGCCTTTATGAATCCAGTTGTCATTTAATCCTTTGAGCATATATTCAAATTTATTTTTATCGGGATCATTATAACTTAATGCAGCAAAGGTGAAAGATAGTATGTTGTCTTTATAACTAAGTTCAATTTGATCAGTTTTCCAGATTGATCTTTTTAGTTTAATTGGCTTATTATAATCTTTAAAAGATGTAAAGACGACTTGAGGATCATACGAATTGTGTTTTATTGAATCAGGGAAGAAAGCATTAATTCCACTTTTTCCTCCGAAGTACAATTTACCGTCTTTGCTTTGGAAAAAAGCACCTTGATTGAATTCATTACTTTGCAATCCATCACTTTGATTATAATTGTGAAATGTCTTGTTTAGTAATATTAAATTTAGATATACCATTATTAGTGCTGCTCCATAGATTTCCATTCTTATCGCCAAGGATACCGTAAACTTCATTATTGGCTAAGCCGTCTTTTTCCGAATAATTATCGAAATGCCCTGTATTTGTATTTAACTTGCTAATACCGCCGCCAGCAGTTGCGATCCATAAAGTACCTGATTGTATCCCCAGGAAATTCATATACATCAAGTACAACATTATTACATAAACTATTTTGATTGTTTGCATCATGAATGTAGTGCTTGAAATTTCCCAGTCTTAATGATTAAAACGATCCAGTCCATTGCCATTTGTTCCAATCCACAATGTTCCCTGGTTATCAAAAAATAAATAGTTCACTTCATTATCTACTAATGCTATTTGAATTTGCAGGATCATGTTTATAATGAGTAAACTTATTGGTAACAGTATTTAACATATCCATACCTCCCCCTATAAGCCCCATCCAAAGGTTACCCGAATCATCACTAGTTATAGCATTGATATAATTGGCACCAATGCTATTAGCATTTTGGGATTCGTGTTTGAAATGGTAAAATTTATTAATTCTTGGATCAAATTTATCCAATCCTTCTGTTGTGCCTATCCAAATAAATCCTTTTTGATCTGCAAATATTACATTGATAAAGTTATGTATAAGGCTATTTGCAGAAGATGAATGTTTGTAATGAATAAACTTACCTGTCTTTTCATTCAGTTTAATGACTCCTGCATAAAAACTTCCAATCCATAGGTTATTATTTTGATCTTTATAAATTGCGCTAATATCATTTTCTTCAAGATTATTTCCTGGTTTATCATCAATCCTTATAAGTCCAAATAATTTTTTTCTCTCATTATATTTGTAAACACCTGATGTAAAAGTTCCTATCCACAATAGCCCTTCCCTGTCTTGAAGCAAAGACCTTACCTGTTTATCACTAGCATCTGTAAAATTTACAACCGAACTTTCAAGAGTCCTGAAAATACCGCGTAACAGGATCATAATAATTTAACCCATTGTTTTGAGTTCCCAGCCCAAATAACTCCCTTTTTATCAACATAAACTACTCTAATTGAATCAGATGATATACTTTTGTTGTCATAGATCAGAGTGTTTAAAATGAGTAAAGGTGCTATTATCAATTTTGAATTTATATAATCCCTGGTATGTACCTATCCATAAATTCCCGGATTGATCACCGGCAATAGATTTAATTTCATCGTTTATGGATGAAATTTTTTTCTGTGAATTATTAAAATAGTGTTTGAATACATTTGTTTTTGAGTCAAGTAGATCCAAGTCCTTTTGCTGGTACCCAATCCATAATCGATTTTTTGAATCAATAAAAGTTGAATTTATTGAATTGCTTGATAAACTTAAATTGTTCTTATTATTATGAAGATAACGAACGAATATATTTTTGCTTCTATCAAAATAATTTAATCCATTATCAGTTCCGACCCACAAGTTTCCCAAAGTATCTTCCGTTATTGCGGTAATTATATTCGAAGAAATACTTAACGAATCATTACGATTATTTTTGAAAGCTGTAAAACTATCAAAGCTAGGATTATATTTATTTAGCCCATTATCTGTTCCTACCCACATTTTACCATATTTATCTACATAAAGACAGCGAATATAATTATCAGAAATTGATGAAGAATCATCAGGCATTGGTTTATATGCAACAAAATTGTAACCGTCGTATCTGTTGAGCCCGTCCTGTGTACCAATCCAGAGAAAGCCGCTGCTATCTTGTGCCATACACTCGGCAGTGCTTTGCGAAAGCCCTTGTTCGATTGACAGATTACCTAATCGAATACTTTTGACTTGAGTAAATGAATTCGAGCAACTCAAAAGAAAGAATAAAATTAAAAATATAGGCAGAAGTATTTTTCTTAAGGGCCTTAAAATTATTTCATAATAAAATAGATACATTAATTAGGTTTAATAAAATATTAAATGGAACTATTTCTTTGTTATAAATTACAAATACTTAATAATCGAGAATAGGAATTGTAATGTTTAGTAATTTACAATTTATTCAAACTTTATTTTAAGTCATTTATCTAAAATGAAAGGAGAATATACTGTACTCGATTATAATTTTCAAAGGCAAACTGAGGAAAATAAATTGAGCTTACTATGGTTTGATTACAAATCATAATTTGATAAAAATTTAATCCATCAAAAGCAAACTCTTAAATTATGGGTAAAAAATTAGGAAAGTTTTAAAATAAAAAAGCTCTGAAAAATTCAGAGCTTCTTTGCGGGGCCGACGAGACTCGAACTCGCGACCTCCTGCGTGACAGGCAGTGGGATTTCTGCTTTTTATGCTCATTTTCCAAAGAATTTTGTCTACTCCATACATACTCCATACTGTGCAGAAAGGAGGTTCAGTATGTATTTAGTACAAAATAAAAAGTCTCCTTATCTACCAACTCGTATATTTAGGTAAGGTAAAAGAACCACAATTTCAACCGGAACAACCGATAAAACAGAAGCAGAAAAATTTCTAAATACTTTTGTATTCCTGTAATTCAAACACATCCAAAAGTACTCAAACAAAAAAGATTCATTATCTAAGTAGTTTTATTACTGAATATAAAACCTATGTTAGAAACACATATTCAGAAAAATATCATAAAAAAGCTGTTATTCCTTCTTTTAACAATTGCAAAAATTTATTCCAGATATGCCCTTGAATAATATCACCTCAAAAAATATTGATCAGTTTATTTCTTCGTATACTGCAAATTCAAAATATGCAGCTTCTCTATATTATCGCACATTAAAAGCTGCATTTAATAAAGCCGTAGTTTGGAATTATATCAAAGAAAATCCATTCAATAAAATTAAATCTCCCAAAGGTTTCAAAATCTTTTCCTGTTTTTATTTCTCAAGGTGAATTGAATACTTATCTTAAATAACACAGTAAATCCAGATATTAAAAGATATTTTTACATTTGCTTTTTATACCGGTATGAGGCTTGCAGAAATTCTTAATATGAAATGGGTCATCAGATTAATTTAAATCATAAACTTATAACTATAAAAAACACAGATTATTTTACAACTAAAAATTAAAAAAGAACGTATTATTCCAATTAATCAGAAACTTTTTTCAAACTATTATCTAATAGGCTGCCAAAGGTTTTTAATTTAAAAGATGATAATTATATTTATTTCTAAGAATGGAATAAAATTCAATGAAGATTTTATCAGTAAGCAATTTAAAAAAATCTGTTCGCGCTGCAGAATTAAATGATAAAATTCATTTCCATTCTTTGCGCCATTCTTTTGCTTCTAATTTAGTTCAAAAAGGTGTTTCACTTTATGTGGTTAAAGAATTATTAGGTCATGAAGATATTAAAACAACTCAAATATATTCTCATTTCAGCAAGAAAATTTATATAAGCTGTAAATTTATTATAGTATTAATTTTTTATTTATATTTTTTATGTTGTGAATAATAAATACATAGATATTACTCAGTTTTCGTCTAAATTAAATTACAAAAATTAGAATTGAAGATAATCAATTTACTGGCGGTAATTTTACTCAGTTTTATTATTAAAAAACAAAAATATTAGTTTATAATAGAAACCATGAGGGTCTTTAATTGGCAATTTTGTTATTAGCGAATTATAAAAAATGATTAAAGGCGCTATTAATTTTAATGGTAGACCCAAAGCTTGGGGAAAACGCCTTATTCTATCTAAATGTGGTGAAATGATATAGAAAAATTTAATTATATATCAGAATTATTATATCAAGTAATAAAACAATTAGCTTAATTTTAATTCCCCCTTCAAACCACTCAAACTCCCCTAATTTTATTCAATTTTCAACATTCCCTGGTAAAACTTCCGGTAAAACTTAAATCAAACTTTTACCACATCTTTTTACATTTCATTCAAATTTGACATACTTTAACCACTTTTACCAGTTTGAACTTCCCCGAACAAATTTTTTGTTATGCTTTAATTTTGTTTTTCTGCTTTTTCATTCTGGCAGTTTATAAAATCCATTTTATTACTTTCAATCAATTTTTCCTTTACCATTTTTCCAAGAATTTTACTAACATTCGGAACTGTTTTCCAAATATATGGGCTATTTCTCCTGTTTTCATTTCCCTCCATAATTGAAAAAGCAAATCATAAATCTCTTTTCTCTCTGCAGTAGTTTTTATTTCATTCTCAATAACATTCCAGCAGAAAGTATTTTCATCAAAAACCATTGAATATTCATTTTCCTTTATATCCCTGCCGGTGATATATAATTTATATTCATTATTTTTTTTCTTTAAACCATCATAGTATCCATTGCACCGGTTAATCCGGTTGTTCCAGATATTTCATCAAACACATTTTCTTCCTGCATTTTTTTAGTATGATGCAATAAGAACAACGCAATATTATTATTAATAGCTAATTCTTGTATCTTTGAGCCAATATCATAATCAGCTCGATAACTGTCTTTATCTTTTCTTCTTTTATCAGCAATCGATCTTCCAAGAGTATCAATAATAATAAATTTTAAATTTGGATCATCGTCAATCATTTTTTGAATTTCTTCAATTCCACCTTCATTTAATTTTGGCAAATCAAATTGGTTCTCAATAAAATAAAAATTGTTAGGTGCATCTTTATCTATTTCAGCATTTAAAATGTTATTCATTCTTTCTTGTATTCTCCTGAAATTATCTTCAAAGCAATATATAAGCACATCTGATTTATTAGTCTCAAAATAATCCAAGTGCTTTATTGAACCATTGGCAACAGCAATTGCAATGTTCATTGCCATCCAGCTTTTACCTATTTTTGGTCTTCCCGCAAAAATGGTTAAACCTTCAGGTAATTAAATCATTTATCATCCAGTTAATTGGAGGAATATCAAATTTTGAAGTTCAAATGCCGATATTAATTTTAATGATGAAGTTTTTTCCGGTTAAATTTTTTCCCATTCAATAAATTCATTTTCGTTCAAATCTAATTTATTGGTCTGATTAAAATATTCCGTAATATCATTATGTTGCTTAAAGTATATCCCGGTAGTTTGTTTTGAAATTAACTTTGCTACTTGCTGACTTCCTTTTCTTCCCGGATCATCATTATCAAAACAAATAAATAATTCGTAATTCTTTAAAACATCTTCATTACCATTCGTGGAAAATTATTTACTCCTGGAATACCAATACTTTTATATCCCATTTGTTCAGCCATCATAGCATCAAATTCACCTTCACAAATAAGAACGTCACTATTATCACTTAAATTTATTAAAGTATTTATATTAAATAATCTTTTGGCTGGTTGCCCCGATAATCCTATATATTTATTATCAATGTCTTTATCATTTACTGGAAATTTCTTCCTCTCAAATAAATAATTTCATCATTCTTTTAAATATGGTATAATGAGTTTATGATTGCCAAAAACAAATTTCCCTTTTCATTGAACAATCCGCAAGCTTTTAATTCATCTAATGGAAATTCACTTAATAAATAGTCTATTGTTTTATTAGAATCATTTATTGAGAACAATCTAAACTTTTTTATTATTTCATCTGACAATCCTCTTTTGGGTCCTTTAAGATATTGAAATGTTTTTTCATCCAGCCCATCACAAAATTTTTCAAAGGAATGATATATTTCAGTTTTTCTCTTTTCATCTATTAAATCCTTTTACCTCTTTATCTTTAAGATCCTTAAAGCCGTTATTTTGTAATCCTAACTCATCTCTTAATAAATTTATGGCTTCAGCATTTTCAATTTTTTTAAAATCGGCATAAAAATTTATCACATCTCCTCCTCTGCCGGATGAATAACAATAGAACGAATTTGTTTTTTCATATAGCTTTAATGAACGATTTTTCTCTTCCTTATAAATCGAATAAATGAAATTATTATGAGTAGGCTGCAACCCAAAATCTTCGCTATTGCAACTATATTTATCCTGCTTTTTATTTCTTCAATCAAATTCATTTTTTTACATTACTTCATTCTTAATTTGTTAATTGCTCACAGCTTATTAACCGCATCCCTTAGCTCATCCAAGCTAACTTTCGAATACACTTGTGTCGTTGAAACATTGGCGTGGCCCAGAAGTTTTTGTACTGTATAAATCGGTACTTTTTTATTTACCCAGTTGCTTGCTGCAGTTGCTCGTAAAGAATGCCAGTGTAATTCTTCTGCGAAGCCTGCTTCCCTTAAAACTTTTTTGAAAGATTTTGATATAGTATCCAGCTTATAAGGCTTGCCGTTGTTTTGTGTGAAGACAAATTCTCTCAATATATTTCCATTCGTTAATTGTCTATTTGAATTTCTAATTAGTATCTCTTCAATTCTATTATTAAAGGGAATCCTTCTTATCTTTTTTGATTTAGTACTAAAATATTTGTTGCCTATTGTTATCACTTTATTTTTGAAATCAATGTCGCACCATCTTAAATTGGCTTCTTCGGCTAATCTTAATCCGGTGTCTACAGCAAATAGCACCATATCTGCTATAACACTTTTTCCTTTTTCAATAAGTAAATTATGAGTTGTATTAATTTGTTCATTTGTAAAAACTGCCGGATCTTCTTTTTGTCGTTTCGGCAATTTTATTTTTTCAAAAGGATTAATAAAAACATAATCCCAGCTTTTAAAAACATTAAACATCGCCCTATAAACACGGTGATAGTTGGCGACTCCAAGAGGAGCAGTTTTCGAAATCTTAATAATCAAATTTTCAGCATCTTTTTTCTCAATCGTATTAAGTATTCTATTTCCGGGTATGAATTCTAATAATCTCCTATTTGAAGTTTTTATTAATGATAGAGTTTTAGGCGCAAGATTGAACTCAGAGTGTTTTTCATATTCCCTTAATCCTTGCTCAACAAAAATATCTTTAGCATTTAATTGTGTTGTGCCGCCAAAGATTGATGAAAGCAGTCTCAATTTTTGAATATCTTCAATTGATAAGGAGTTTAAAACTTCACTCAATTCCATTTAATTAATCCTATTACCTTTTAATCTCTTAATCTTATTCATTTCAATTTTGACCTTTGACTTTTGACATTTCACTTCTTACTACTCACTTCTTCTCAACCATTCTTTCCAGCTTCACTATAGCATCATGAAAAATTATATACCGTTCCGCAATTGTTATAGTTTGTTGATCCAATTCTTTTAATTCTTCCTCTCCTATCCTTCTCTATTAACTCCTTACCACTAACTGCTAACTTCTCACTCTGTGCTTCTTCCCTCTCACATTTCACTTTTGACATTTCACCCCGCAACGCTTCCAGTTTCCCCAAAGCCTCCCGGCAATTAAAAATTATTGCAGAAATTCTTTCTAACATTTTATTACTCCTTTTTGAATATGCTGAATTACTAGCCCACTGATGACTGATAACTACTTAAAATCCTCTTCAACCTCTTCCATTAAGTCATCAAAAATTATTATAACAGCCGTTGCTTCATTCAGTTTTTGCTTTATCTCAATTTCTAAATTTAGATCGCTATTAGCCTCTTCTTCTTTTAACCTTTTAATCTCATCTTTCATCTTTTCAGATTTACCGATTGTTGCTCTAAGATTAAACACTATTGCCGAAATAATTTCATTCATTTTTTAACCTGCGTATTTTTATTTAGATTTTAATCTTGGGAGGCAAATTAAGAAAAGGAAAAATGCTGAAACATTTATGCTTATTTACAAGCATTTATTTATAAATTCATTTTTTGCACTTTAAGTGAAGGATGTTAAGTGCTTAGTTTTATTGAAGTTGAATGATTCTGTTAATTATCTCTGAGATTTTTTTATTTGGGTTCAAAAAATTGTTTCCAAAATAATTTTTTTGCGGTAAGTGTTTGAAAGGTTCTTCTTTATTATTTAAAAAATTGCTCGCTGAAATTTTTATATTTACTGCCTTTAGGACTGTATCCTGCTTCAACTAATCCATTAATTAATTGCACAAAATCCTTATCCGACCCTAACCATAAGAATTGACTGTTTGGATAAATCTCTTTTTCTCTTATCTCTTTATCATCCGTGTTTATAATCCTGAAATGTCCCAGTATAATATATTCATCATATGTTGGGATAAATCCATTATCATTCAATTGAAAAAACAATTCTAATAGTTGTTCTTTATTACCAATCCATATAACACGTTTACCGTTATTTACTGATTGTTCATTTTCTTTTGTTACAATTCTTTTTGATTCAACAATTTTAAGATCCTCCTCAACATGCTCAAGTAAGGTTAAAAAAAAGAAGCTTATCTTTTTTATTTTGGTTTTCATTTCACTAATAGTAACACCGTCAAAATCTTTTTTTTGTCTTTTTTCAATTATTAAATTTTTATAGCCAATCGTTATTAAATGGATCGCTTCGGGGTGATCTTTTTTAAGCAGTCTATAATTAATTATAAAATTATTTATAATATGTTCTTCTATCTCTAAACCTTTTATAATTTTAATAATATCGCTTCTTATATTATTTAACGCAATTATTTTATCTCTATCTTTCATTCGTTCAGTTATTTTGCTAATCCATTTATATCCTTGCATCAAATTATGAATTTCAAAGAATGTTTGTGTTTCTATTTGTTCGATCTCTTTTTTCTCTGGTATTTGAAAATATTGCGGAGTCGCTTTTTCATTAATATTAAAATTCAATTCAATTTGATTACCATCAACATGAATTTCAGTTTTTATTTCTCTTTCTTTTTCTATTAGAATTTTTCGAAATCGAATCTTTTCTTTTCTAATAATCCATATATATCTACCTTGAACAATAGTTTTAATTAATGGTGGCAAAGATTAAAAATATTTTAGGTACTATATACTCGATTTTTTCTTCGGCAAAAAGTGAGTAGCTATGTAAAATCCAAATCATACCAGGGTATTTTTTTTGCAGCAAAATCTTATAATTGAACGGATTTTTACAACGAATTGAAGACATTTTATTTCTTTTGCATTTATTCTTTTTTGATTTTTAATATATTCTAATTTTTTTTGATAAGTAGAGATTGATGCTAATGTATTATTAAGTTTTTTTAGTTGTAATGGCAAGAAGTAAGGCATGTAATTATTATTAAGTCCCCATAATGATATTATATATCTTCAACTTATTTCCCCTTCTTAAATAATTCTATTTTTAATTTTTCATATTCCATAATACCAATATTTTTAAAGTTCTATAAATATTAGATTATTATCCATTATTTATAGAAATTAGGGTATTATATTTCACTTTATTCAATTTATAAATAATTGATATTGAATTACTTAAATTTTTTTTCTCCTTTTTTTTGCTATCTTTTCTTTTTTATATATAATAAATGAAATTATTTTAACTTAATTATAACGGTGTAACCATAAATTTACAATGATCATTCATTTTTACTCCTAATCTATGCAAAACATTTTTGAAACTTATATTCATTCCATTTCAAAAAAATTCTCCCATGAAGAAACCGGCGAAATGGGTTACCGCACCATTTTGAAATACTGCTTAAAGGAATTTTTGAATCAATAAATGTTAAAAGAATAGACCACGATGCAAAAGCAAAACAAGGAAATAGGCCTGATTTTATAATTCTAAAATTTGATGTCCCCATTCTTTATATCGAAGCAAAAGATATTGGTGTATCTTTAGACAAGATTGAAAAATCCGAACAGATGGCAAGATATTTCGGCTACGCAAATTTGGTGCTTACCGATTATGTGGAATTCCGGTTTTATAGAAACAGGAAAGCGTTACGATGAGCCGATTAAAATTGCAGAACAC